>NSJM01000042.1 GCA_002634395.1 Candidatus Methylomirabilis sp. | reverse complement strand
GAGCGATCTGCCGGATCGCGGCTGAATACTTCGCCATCTCGGCGGACGTCTATCTGATATTAGGCAGGCTCGCGTCGGAGGACTACACCTGCGCGACTCCTGACGGTCGTGAGAAAACAAGGGAGGGGGCGCTTCACCGCATGGCCAGGGTAGCCTGCGAAGACAGTCAGCATCTCACGACCGGAGAGCTTCACGCGATGGCGGCCTATATCGCCGAGCACCAGATCCAACAGATCACAGAGGGGATGTTTCAGGTACTCTCCAGGATCGAGAACGGCCTCCACCTTCCTGTAGTGCCGGTGGGGATCGGCGCCTTCCTGGGGGAGGCCTGCGCAAGGCGGCTGAACCTTTCGACGTGTGACCCTCCGGCATTGACTGAGAGCAGCTCCGTAGCATTGAGCCCAAGCGCGTCGGCTGCCTACCTCTTGGGGGAGACGCTCTCTCGTAGATAGGTGCTCAATGCGGGGTTGAGCCGCCGCGAAGCGGTCGGTTTCGTGCCCATGGTTCTCCGGGAGCGGAGCGCTTTTCATGTTTCTCTTTCGGATAACAAGGATTGATATTCTATGTTATCATGGAGGTCAAAGGAGGAAATAATATAATGAACATTTCACTGACGCCACAACTTGAAAAACTGGTGAAAAACAAAGTAGAGAGCGGGCTTTATGGTTCCGCAAGCGAAGTGATGCGCGAAGCCTTGCGCCTTCTCGAAGAACGAGACCGGAGACACACCTTGCGTGTTGAGGAACTCAGGACCGAAATCAAGAAAGGCCTGGACAGCGGCGAGCGAACAGCTTTAGACGTAAGAGCCATTAAGGCACGGGGCCGTAAACGGCTTGAGGTGCAACACAACAAAGCTAACGGCTGATAAGGTCAGCAGCAACTATCAGCCGTCCGCTGGAGTGATTTGTTGAGCAGTATTTCATAAGTCATCCGGTGTGAGCCCTGTACACTTAGCGATACGTACCAGCATGCGAGGACCAATTTCTTCTCTATCATGAAACGCGAAAGTAAAATCTGACCACCCAGAACGGGACAAGACGCGGTGTGAGGTGCCAAATTGGCGCTTGATCGTCCAGCCGATGCGTAATAAAGCGGTCAGTACCAATCGTGCTTTGGTTGACGGCCATTGACTCATACCGGTACTGCGAAGACGCCCCGGAGTTCTGGAATTTCTTCCCCGTGTTCGAGCCGATCAGCCAATACGCGCAAGGCCAAAGCCTTGACCATGGCAACTGCCTCCTCTTTGCTCTGTCCATACGCCATAACGCCAGGCAAATTGGGCACTTCGGCTATCCACCGGCCGTCTTCTTCACGTTCAATTTCGATATTCATCGGTTACACCTCCAACTTCTACTGTATCCAATTCCATCCGCGTGGGTAGCGTTTACGCCATCCGCAAGAACGATTTGTTGGGCACATCCTCTTTGTCTGCCAAGCTTAGATGGTCGCTGTCCCTATTTAACCTATTTACGTTCCTATAAGAACCTTTCTATTAAAATGTCATCCATACTTCTTCTTGAATCAAGTACGGCAAGAACGTGAATCTTTTGGTTAGATGTCCTGCAGATAACTCTCCAAGGTGAAACGATTAATTCCCGATAACTCAATATGCCATATGCTTTAAGTTCTGGAACAATTCTGCCTCTATCGGGGAACTGATTCAATGCGCTACATTTCGATTTTATTTTCTCGAAGATGGTAATAGCGGTATCAATATTATCTTGGGAGATATAGTCTATGATGTTTTCTAAATCTTTACTCGCTGGCTGAGCCCACTCAACCCCGAATCTTTTCATGATCTATTTATGTGTCTTCCTGTTCATTAAAGTTTCATCAATCTGCTTAAAAAGGTCTTCTTGTTTTATGGTGTCCCCTTTTTGGACGGCTTTCTCTCCATGCGCCAATATTCTCATCAAGTTTAGAGAATTGATTGTTTTTTCATAGGACTCCGCGTCCTGAATAACTGCACGTGGTTCACCATTCTGAGTAATTATCACTGGCCTATGAGTTTCGTTAATTTGGGATATTAAATCAGCAGACCGAGACTTCAAATAAGAAATGGGTTTAATGTCTTCCTTAATTTTCATTATGATAACCTCCAGTCCATTTATAGTACCAAATATGGCCTGAATCTTCAATCGTTGTCAACCTGCATAAAACCCAATCGGGGTCGGGAGGGGCCTCACGGCCTTCCCCCTCCCACGCCACCGTATATACGGATCACGTATACGGCGGTTTGACAGATTCAGTCAGGATGGTATGCGCACCCCGGCCGGAGCGTCTTCTCCTAGCGCGCCTACGGTATAGAGACAGACACTACTTATTGAGATCCTTTCTTGGCCTTCCCCTCTGCACCACGTGTATGACTCGTCCAGTTTCCTGCGCACCTCCCAGATGAACCCGTCTCTTCCAGTCGCCGCTCTGCATCGTGTGCCTTCGAATCGCTGTCGTTCCGAAAGACCGCCTGGCGCTCATCCCCTCGTTGCCTCAGATGATACGGGTGGCCGAATGCAACGGTTTGGGTAATCCGTAGCAGACACGATCATGACCGCACACACCACGAATCGTCACGATAATAGTGTCTGTCCCTATTTGTATATTTGTATACGCGTCTAGGGCCGTTCCACCAGCCTGAACACAGTCACCTTATGACCGCCGCCCTCGGCGCGCTCCTTGGCCGTCGCGCGGATGATCCCGTAGATCACGCCCGGCTGCGAGCGGTCCCAGGCAATGCCCTGGCCCCTGATGTTCATCGGGATGATGTCCACGAGCTCCAGCACCGAGCCAGCTTTCGGCAGCCGCATCCGGTAAAGCTCCGCCGGATCGTGGCCGGTGAGGTAGAGGTAGCCGTCCGGACCCCACGAGCCGCCGGAATTCGTCATGTCCTCAAAGCGGTCGAGGATCGTCTTGGGCAGCGTCCACGTCTGCACCGGCCGATAGTCCTTCGTGAACTTCACCATCACGGTGTTCGCCTTGTGGCCGTATGGCGTCTTACCGGGTCCGAGCAGGCGGTCGTAGTTCGCGAAGGTCATCCACCAGTGACCGTCGTGCCAGTCCGCCCACGTGAGCGAGCCCCACCGGATGCCGAAGCGGTAGGTGCCAATATGCGCCATCGTCTCGGCGTCGAAGATCTCGATCGAGCTCGTCATCGGCCATTGCGGGTAATTGGAGTGGGCGGCGTAGAGCTTGCCGTCCATGAGCATCGCGCTGTCGAGGTGCAGGATGGGGCCCTTCCTGTCGCCCTGCCACTTCTTGACGAGTGTGCCGGTGTTCTTGTCGTACTTGCCGATCACGTAGTTGTCCACGGCGTAGAAGTGGCGCGCGTCCACGCCCACGCCTTGGTTCGCCTCCGGCACCGTAAATTCCCCGATCTGCTCGAGCGCCGGCGCCGCGCCGGATTCGGCTGCGAGGCCGAGTGTGAGGAACGCTGCCAGGAGGTATGTTGCTGTCTTACTCATGACGTGTCTCCCTGATGCCGAGCCGGATGGGCGCTAGACGAGGGGTGATTACAGATGTGGTTCAACAAATGACTGCCGGCCCGATTAGTAAATATAAGGGCTGGAAAGTGCACTGATTCTCCCTGCGCGTGGGCGGCCTAACACGAGACTGAGCCGCCGCGAAGCGGGCGGGTTCGTGCCCCTGGTTCTCCCGGAGCGGAGCGGCGGGAAGGGGCACGGCTCAGCTCCGCCTGCTCCCTGAGTGAGGCGAAGGGAGAACGGATCGAGTTCAACGGCGGCATTGACGCCATCCGCCGGAGTGATTTGTTGGGCACATCCCAAACCAAAATGGTCGCTGTCCTTATTTATCCTTGTTCTCCAGGAGCGGAGCGCTTTTTATGTTTCTCTTTCGGATAACAAGGATTGACATTCTATGTTACCATATAAGTCAAAGGAGGAGATCACATAATGAACATTTCACTGACGCCACAACTTGAAAAACTGGTGAAAAACAAAGTAGAGAGCGGGCTTTATGGTTCCGCAAGCGAAGTAATGCGCGAAGCCTTGCGCCTTCTTGAAGAACGAGACCGGAGACACACCTTGCGTGTTGAGGAACTCAAGGCCGAAATCAAGAAAGGCCTGGACAGCGGCGAGCGAACAGCTTTAGACGTAAGAGCCATTAAGGCACGGGGCCGTAAACGGCTTGAGGCGCAACACAACAAAGCTAACGGCTGATGTTGAGGATCCTCAAGAGCCCAGAGGCTGAAAACGACCTTAACGAAATCTGGTGGTATATAGCCCAAGACAATCCAGACAATGCGGACACACTCCTTGACGAAATTGAGGAAACAAGCCGGAAGCTCGCTCGGTTCACGAATATGGGTAGAAACCGGGATGAACTCCATCCCGGTTTGCAAAGTTTTCCAGTCGGCAAGTACCTGATTTTTTATAGGCCGATTCGCGGCGGTATTGAGATTGTCAGGGTTCTGCATGGCATGATGGATATCGACGCTTTCTTTTAATATTCCGAGGACATGGCCTTTCTGTGTCTGACCGGTGCGACCACACGTTGGCCTTTTGACACGGAGCAATCGACGATGGTCCCTTCCTGAACGTCGGGGTCTTCGGCAAAGGGCTTGGGGATTCGCTGCGCCACGCTATTGCCCCCCATTTCCGGACCTGCATCCGCTTCGCTCGTGCCTCCTGTTGCCTCAACAAAGAAGAGACGCCAGGACATGATCCGCAATCGCCCGCTGCGGTCTTTGCTAAGAGCAACCTATGCGGGATCATATTCGAGCGAGCGAAACCTAACGCATTAGCGTTGAGCCGCCGCGTAGTGGTCGGTTTCGTGCCCCTGGCTCTTCCGTGGCGAAGCGGTAGAAAGGAACGCCGGCTCAGCCTTGCGCTCTCCCTGGGCGAAACGAAGGGAGAATGGATCGAGCTCAGCGGCGGCGTTTACGTCATCCACAAGAACGATTTGTTGGGCACATCCTCTTTGTGTATCAAGCTTAAATGGTCGCTGTCCCTATTTACGGGTGATTCATCTTGTCATTGTACAGAGTAGCAAACTCCTCATCACAGATCTCGCGCTCGCCATACTGATGATTGTCGTGAACGCGCCAACCGTCGTTCGCGCGTTCGAGCGTATGAAACGGACCGACATACGCACAGTTTGGGATATAAACGGTCTTGATGAAAGGGGCGCTCTCAAAGGATTTCTTCAAGAAGGTAGTTCCAGGCGTATTCGGTATGAACCAAGGCCGAACACCAAATGCGGTAAACTGGCTATCTATGGCCCTGCCGAGGGCATGAATGGCAGCGAGAGCTAAACTGCGGTCGTTGTGGTCGGTCGCTGGGCTAAAATGTATGGCACTTTTGCGAATGTCTTTGAGTTCGTTGAAAGCGGTGACGGCGTCCGCCTGCAAAACACCCCATGAGTCGAGAGTGTTGATAGGAACGTCCCAGTTGTCGAAGGAGTCCTTGCGATAGACTGACTTGTATTCTGGTGTGCTCTTGAAGAAGTCTCTGTGGGACAGCAGTAAATGGTTCAGGATGCGCTCTCCGAGCGCGCAAGCACCGGTCAAAGCTGGATAGTAGCCACCAATGACAAACGCATGGCGAATCTGGCGAAGAAAGCGATTGTGATATGCGACAATCGAGAATGGAGCCGCTCCAAGGTCAATGAAGTTCGTGAGCTTCTGTTCGCCTGCTGTCGTGCCGAAATCCTCCAAAAGACCTTGGCGCACCTTTTCGCGGTTCTCACGGTGAAGTTGCTGCACCAATGGCTCCCACCAATCTTCGATTTGCATGGTCAGCGAATGCACGCGCGCATCGAAATCAATTCTGAGGACGCGATAGCGTTTCATGGAATGTGCGGAAAGCGCCTAACGCATTGCCCATCAGCCGCCGGCGGAGCCGGCTGCATGGGCAGGTTAGGCGCTCATTGCTTCCTCTGACTCTTCCGGCTCTGGGATCCATGTGCATCGAAACTCGACCGAATCTTCAAGTCTCGCGCACAGGTCACCCGCGGCCGTTTCTACCTTCCAAAGGTCGCGCAAGGAATCAAGCATGATTCCGCAGGTGGCATGTAGTCCACCCGCCAGGAGTCCCGTCGTGGATAGCAGGAAGTCATGCTCGTTCGCGTTCGACTCTAGCGCTTGGTGGACGATGGCGCCGGTCAATGCGCCTTCAATGAGCCGATGGACGACGGAGTCCAGGGACACGCCAAACTCACAAGGCGTTGCGACTCGCTTCGCCAGCTCCTCTGCGACCGCCGCCCAACGAGCCTTCTGTTCGTCGAAGGTGAGGGACTTCCCAAGTCGAGCGACAGCCTCCCGAAGATGCTTGCCGGCCGGGCTGTCTCGGACTTCCCCAATCGCTTTGGCAAACCCCGGTTCGAGCCGCGGCATCGCAAGCGGTACATTAACATGCGCATCAACTATGACTGACGGGCCATCGAGTGTGCGTGGGGTGCTCGACCGGCTCAGGGCTGGTGGTACGGCCTTCAAGATCCCCCCGTAGCGGCCTACGGCATTCTCCCGCCAACAGAACGGTAACGCGAACACGGATTGAATGAGCTGCCGGAATGCAGTCTCCGTCGCAGGTGGAAACAGGCTTGCCGCCTGATACGCGAGAGCCCTGTTGAGAGTTGGTTGGCCGCTACCATCCGGCACCATGTTAAAGGTGACACCTCTGCTCACCAATTCATTCACAAGGTGCGCCGGCTCCACAACATACTCCTGGAAGTGCCTGACATCCTCCTGTTCAAGCGCGGGAAACGTTGCCTTAAACCATGGGAGGTTCGGGTTGCGGAGCACCGACTCAAGAGTCGCAGCAAACCGCGGCATGATCTCTGTCCGTCGAAGGGCCCCAACCTCGCGGGTTCTGCCGGTATCCCGACTAAGGGACGCCTCGACGATTGAATAGAACGCTCGCTGAATCGGCGTCGGGTTGAAGGGATGCTCATCCTTTGCCCCGAAGCGATGGAGGTACTCGGCGCGTGCGTGGAGCGGGTGTTGATGCGCATATTCCTTCAGTTCAGCTGTGGGGTACGCCGATAGGGGATGGCGAAGAATCACAAGGGATCCAACATCCAGAGCCTCATCCCAGATCCTTTGTCCTTCCCCTCGGCCAAACCAAGCGGCGAGTGGATCGCTAAGAACGAGTAGCTCATCCTGAATGAGGATCTGGTCGTAAAGCAGCGACAGAATCAGGAGCTGATAGATGACAGCATCCTGATCAGCCCTAAGATGGTCGACGTCGGCAGCCCAATCGGTCAGTACGATGGAACTCGGGCGAGATGAACTCGGCAGCGCATGCTTCTGACCCATTCTGATTCTACTGGCTAGCTAACCGCCTAACGTACTAGGTAAGGGGCTGACCGATAGACTACCTGAACAGAAGGCAAAAAACAAGAATTCGCGAGAAACTATAAACGAGCCGCCTATCGGCCAGTCCCTCTTGACCGCGAGGTTAGACCGCCGACTGGGAGCGAGAACCGTGAAGAACCAAGGATTTGCGAAGCCTGGATGAACGCAGCTGTCGATTTTACCGCGAACTATGGCGTGGAAACTGGCGAAGAAGCCAGCCGCGGCCGCGCGTTGAGCTTGCCGAAGCGGAAACTCTAGCCGCCAACAGCGCACCGTTGCACTCCTAGCGTTGGAATTCAGCGGACCGCAAAAACGCAGTTTTTGCGGTCCGCTGCCGGCATGATTGGTTAGGTCGCTATTGCTGGACGGAGATGGCTTCACCGTTACAAGTTGCTGAGTTGTTGCACCACAGTTTTGGGCCTACCCCAGAATCTCGGCACGACGCATTCACTATACCGTTGGCGCCCTTCTTCTTGGCTTCGTCCACAAGCTCGCGAAGTGCGTTTCCCGAATTGGAAAATCTCAACCAAGTGGGGCTGCAGTCAATGCCTTCGATTGACCCGAGCCTTGTGTATTTACGATCGTTGAGATCGACTTGCTCATAAAACTTCACTTCGGGTGTCGAGTGTTGTCGGTAGGGAGGCGGCGAAACGTTGGAGGCGCAGCCAGTAAGAGCGGCCACCAACAGGGTGAACAGGTAGATGTATTTGTTCATAGTTCTCCGAGGTACATAAAGTTATCTAACGTGCGCGCTCACCCGCGGCCGCTCCGCCGTCGGCTGCAGGGGCCGTCGGGTGCAGCGCGGGGTTAGGCAGCGCTGCGAACGGCAATTATTCCGGGCTTTGGGCCAGTTGGCACCTGAACGACCGGAGCAACTGCAGCAAACGAGTCGGACAGCTTCAGGTTCTCGGCTTTGAGTGCGGCCTCGAGTTGGCCAGACTTGTGTGTCAGCAGATACGCCGCTCCCATTGTGCCCAAGCCAGAGATCCCTGCCGCTATCCAGACCCGGCTGGACGAATTCCACGGGTTCCTTATGGCCGCCACTATTGCATAATCGACGGTCTCTTGCCGCGTGAAGATCGATCCTCCTCCGACTTCGTGAATCTGCCAGCCGCCTTCAACCTGCACAAACACAAAAGGTACATTGACTTGCTCGAACACCGCCTTTGTGATCGAATTGCCAGCCGGCCCGCATATGAGGAACAGATCTGATTTCCTCATACGGTCATCAATGTTGTCATGAAGTTGCGATTCGGCGAAGGACCCACGGCTCGCTAAGGCACCAACAATATACGTCTGGGCCATCGCGTCCTCGAAGGTACTGGCTCTGTTGGGATCTGCTGATACACCACTCTGAGTCGGACACACAACGACTATGGGAGCGCCGCCAGTCGCGAAGAGCTGCCGAAAGCTGCGGTCGGCCACGTGTGCCTTCCACTTGTCCTTGATGAAAAGCATGCCGCTGATGGCTCCAAGAAGCGCGAGGACAAAAGTGAGGGCTGAAAACATGGCGTTCTCCGAGATTCCTTCGATGAAGAGCACCTTCGAGCTGCCTAACGCGGGGCTGAGCCGCCACGAAGCGGTCGGTTTCGTACCCCTGGTTCTCCTGGAGCGGAGGAACGAGGCACCGGCTCAGTCCCAAGTTCTCCCTGCGCGAAGCGAAGGGAGAACCAGCTATTGGATGGATGGATAAGTACAGCACAGATTCTTATACACGGCAAGACGAAATAAGAACTTGACGTAAACTATAAGGTTTCATCATAAACAGCAATGCCTAATAGGCAGTGCCCGGAGTATCCAATTTGAAATGCCTAATATGCAATCCGCGGATGAAGCGTTGAGTGCAGACCGGTGACCGCTGAAAGCTGAATCATGAAGATCGACGTCGTCATCAAGGTGGGTGGGAGCCTCGGCCGGTGGAAGGGGCTGGGGAAGCTGCTCGACTCTGTCGAGCGGTGGAAGGGCTCCACCAACGTGTTGGTCGTTCCCGGCGGCGGAGTCTTTGCCGATCTGGTGCGGGCAGAGTATCGCCGTGTACGGCTAACCAATCACGCCGCGCATCGGATGGCTATCCTGGCGATGGATCAGTACGGTCTTGAGCTTTGTGACCTCGCCTCACTGGCTGCGCCCGCCTCCAGCCTGGGTATAGGGACAGACACTATTTTTTGAGATCCTTTCTTGGTCCTCCCCTCTGCATACGCGTATTACTCGTCCCAGTTATCCTATTCACTTCCCAGATGAACCCGTCTCTTCCAGTCGCCGCTCTGTCATTGTGTGCCTTCGAATCGCTGTCGTTCCGAAAAACCACCTGGTGGTCATTCCCTCATTGCGTCATATGATATGGGTGGCTGGGTGCAACGATTCGAGCAATCCGTGGCATGCACGACCATGACCGCGAACACCACGAATTATTACGATAATAGTGTCTGTCCCTATTTTCATATCCTATTTTCTGGGAGAGGCACTCTCTCGTGGATAAGCGATCAACGCTCAAGATGGAGCTACCGAGGCCGCGCCGCAAGCGCGGGCCTCGGTAGCTCCATCGGATGGTTTGGCGACTTCATTGAGATCTACTCCATTTGGCCACTGCGCATACATCATTCGGCCTAAGGCTTGGCAACAGCTCAGGTTCCCCAGGCACAGCGCTACCCGATTCTCTGGCGGCGCCGTGCCGAGCTGCATGGTGGGTTGGCGCTATTTTTCTGCCGGAAAACGGATGGCGAACTTCCAGCCGGTCAACGAGGACGTCTGGAAAATGGCTTTTTGCTGCCGGCCTTCAAATTCGTAGGTGACCACGCCGTCGCGGCTGGCCAGCATCCGGTGGACGGCTTCGATCAAAGTTGGACTTCCTAATTGTGTCGCCTCTTGGAAGATACGTCCTTCCTGCGTATGCAACGCGATTTGTCCATTCGAATCAATGGCATAGAATACAACTCCCTCGGGCAATGGCGTCGTTTTTTTAATTTGTTGGGCAAGTTTGTCCAGATAAATGGATGCCCCCAGCACGCCGACAACTTTCCCATCCCTTTTGATAGGGACGGCGGTGATAACCGTGTTACTGTCCGTTGAGCGGCTGACGACCAGTTCGCCGATCGACAACTCTCCCGCCATGACCTTGGCGAAATATGGTCGGTCTTTGAGGTTCTTATCGGTCAACCCTTTGTCGACGCTGAAATAGGAGCCGTCAGGCCGTGCAAACCAGACGCTGGCGGGGCCGAAGCGTTCCTGAACGGCTGCAAGCAGCGACTTAATTCCAGCCCAGTCGAGCGATTGAATCTCCTGCGCTTCAGCCACGACACTTAGAGCGTTGCCCATGCCTTGGATTCGGCACTCGGCGAAGGCGGTCAGCGCTGAGAGGGCCACTTTGATGTCAATGAGCCGCTCGGGCTTGGGATTTGTTTGAGCGGTGGCATCCGCTCCGAATGAATCTCGGTGGCTGAACATAGCGGCGCTCAAGACGAGACCGATCATTACAATCCGAGCGATGGGCATTTTCATGGCAAACTCCTTTCGTTCAGTTCCGTCCAAACTGCAATAATTCTCTACCCACCTCACACCATAAAGCAAACGTTGGGCGAATGGATTAGCCGCGCTTCATGATCTTGCCTCACGGCGTTGCGGATCAACGGCGGGCGGACGCGCGAGCGTGCTCGCGTGGACGACTGGCCGTTGCATCCGCTTGATGGCCGGCGCGAAGTGGTCGGCTTCGTGCCCCTGGTTCTCCCGGAGCGGAGCGGAGGGAGAACCAGTTGGTTAGATGGACGGATAAAGTACAGCATAGATGTTTCTACACGGTCAAGACGAAAAAATGACTTGCCGTACACTATAAGGTTTCATTTACAATCAGCAAATGATCAATAGGCATTCACGGAATATCCAATTTGAAACGCCTACTATTATGCGGTCTGCGGCTGAAGCGCTGAGAGCTGAATCATGAAGATCGACGTCGTCATCAAGGTGGGCGGGAGCCTCGGCCGGTGGAAGGGGCTGGGGAAGCTGCTCGATTCGATCGAGCGGTGGAAGGGCTCCACCAATGTGTTGGTGATTCCGGGTGGCGGCGTATTTGCCGATCTGGTGCGGGCAGAGTATCGCCGAGTACGGCTAACCAATCACGCCGCGCACCGGATGGCTATCCTGGCGATGGATCAGTACGGCCTGGAGCTGTGCGATCTGGCCTCTCGGGCTGCGGCGGCCTCCAGTCTGAATCAAGCCATCAAGGTGATTCGGGGCGGCCGACTTCCGGTCTACCTCCCCTCCCGATCCCTTGCTCGCCACGATCCCTTTACGCCGTCGTGGGGCGTGACCTCGGATTCGATCGCCGCCTATATCGCTGGACGTGTTGGGGCGAAAAGCCTGCTGCTGCTAAAGTCTGTGGATGGGATCTTTGCGCGAGATCCGAAGATCGACCCGTCGGCGCCCCTGCTGCCGCGCATCACGCGCTCGCACCTTTCGCGTGACAGTGGCGTGGACCGCGAGTTTGCCAGGTGGCTGAATGGGATCGACTGTTGCTGGATCATCAACGGGAGACGTCCGGCTCGCGTCAAGGAG
This sequence comes from Candidatus Methylomirabilis sp., assembly GCA_002634395.1. Taxonomy (GTDB): domain Bacteria; phylum Methylomirabilota; class Methylomirabilia; order Methylomirabilales; family Methylomirabilaceae; genus Methylomirabilis; species Methylomirabilis tolerans. Next base: position 10,103 of record NSJM01000042.1, on the reverse strand, counting down.
TGGCTGGAGTGCAGGAAGACGGTGGGAACGTGTGTGATTACGCGGAGTGCGAGGCGGAAGAAATAGGTCGTCCTACACCCTACACCCTGCACCCTTTACCCTGTTTTTGAGGCGTTCCACCAACGTCGTGGAAATGGAGCCGCTCCGCTGTCCTCCCTCGCAGGCCGCGGTTCGTACGCCGACAATGTCGGCGCCAAGCGCCAGGGCTTTGGAAAGATCCGCCTGCTGCAGGGAGCCTGCCAGGGCACAGAAGAGCCCCCGATCGTGGCACTGCCGAATGAAGCGGGTAATGGTCTCCTCCGGAAGACACTGGAAGAGCGTACGCCCATCTTTGATGGCGGTATCGATGAGGCACCCTTCGACAAAGGGCGCGGCGGCTTCGGGAAGCTCAAGCGGTTCGAGCGAACCAACAAGGGCGGCATCGGCGTAGGCGCAGGCTACCAGACCCACTGTGCCGTTCGCCATCCGTAACGCGCCGCTGACGGCATCGAGCAGGTTGGCCGCCTCCGCTCCTGTCCTGGCCCCCAGCAGTCCCACCTTGACGAGTCGAACCCCGCAGGTGGCGGCGCCCAGGCCGGCAAGGGCCACGGTCCCCGGTAGATTCGGGACGTCGCCGATCGATGCGCTGACAGGGGTCGCGCCCAGGACAGTTCTTACGATCGCCGTGATGGTCTCCGGCCGCCCGGCGCCCAGCGACCCCTCGGCCGGGTTCTTCACATCGATGATGTCGGCTCCGCCGGCCAACGCGGCTGCCGCCTCTTGTTCGTCCCGCACACTGATCATGAGCTTCATCGCGACTCTCTCCTGCCGCTATTGCGTTTACGCAACCCGTTGTCTTGTATCGGAAAGCGCCAGGAAGTGTCAAGCAAGAAATGCGTGTGAAGGCGGCAATTGCCAAATCACTCTGATTGTGTCGCGGCTCCGAACAACAAGAATCCCCTGATTTGTTAGAAGCTTGAGCCTTTTCACCCAATAATCTGGTCGCCTACGCAGGTGTATGACCGCAACGAGGACGGTTTCCTCCTCATCGATGCGATAGAGAACACCGAAGGGAAACCGCCGGACAAGTCTTCACCGTATCCCACTTCTGAGAATCTGTCCCGACTCTGGGAACTCTTTGACATGCTCAATTGCGCGTTCAACCTCCGCGAGGAAATCGAATCCAAGGCCATCGGCTTGTGCCTCATAGTATACTGCCGCGTCTGCCATTTCCACCTTGGCTGGATCAAGAAAAACGATCCGTGTCATCCCAATCGGCTTTTTGCTTCCGCGAATGCCTCATCTACGGTCACGGCCTTTAGGGTGCCTTTCCGATATGCCTCATATCTTCTTTCTGCCTCGCTCAACCAGATGTCTTCAACATCTTCGTCTTTGCCCGCATCCAACGTCTCGATAAGATGCTGAGCTAACCTTGCGCGGTCCTGGTCGGGCAGGGCCAATGCTTCTCTTTCGATCTCTGTCAATGTCTTTGCCATGCGCTACCTCTCTTTTTTCGCTGTATCTGCTTCATATTATCGAGTAGATCGGTCGGCTTACGTCAAACGTAAATACCCTCGCTGTTCGCACCGATTTTCCCGCCTTTTCCAAGACTCGTCAAGGTTCGCCGTGATCCGTTGTTGACCGGTACTTGCAGCGTTCGATGGCGCAGTCATTCTACAGAGATATATCGCCACTCCCCTCGCACCGCTGACTTGCTCCCGACCACTGGATTACGCGTAAGCGGATTGCATTCCCCGCATAATGGGTGTCAAGCAGAAAGTAGCGCGAGAAATACATGAAGAGGCGCCCTCTGGCTGCGGCGATTGCCTTTTCTATTGACCCATTTTTGCTTGCCGCCATTATCGCCCTCCGCTATAGTGACTGCGCTGCTGCTGATCGTTGATAGCTGAGAGGAGCCTGCCCAGAAACCCCCGTTCACCCTTCGACAGGCTCAGGGCGAACGGAATGGGCGTTGAGTTGACAGCTTGGAGTGATGATGGCATACGAGGATCTGCGAGGCTTTGTTGCGGCGCTGGAGCAGCGGGGGCTGCTGAGGCGGATCACGACCGAGGTCGATCCGATTCTCGAGGTCACTGAAATCACCGATCGGGTCAGCAAGCGGCTCGGACCGGCCCTGCTGTTCGAGCGGGTCAAAGATTCGTCGATGCCGCTCCTGATCAACGCCTTCGGCTCTGAGGCGCATCTCTGTCTGGCGCTGCAGCGCGGGTCGCTGGACGAACTGGCCGGAGAGCTGGAAGGCCTCTTCGAGATCAAGAGCCCGGAGGGATGGCTCGAGAAGCTCCGGATGTTGCCGAAGCTCACGGAGATGGCAAGCTTCCTGCCCAAACGGGTGAAGGACGGTCCGTGCAAGGAGGTGCGCATCACGAACGAGCCCTCGTTCGATCTGTTGCCGGTCATCAAGTGCTGGCCGATGGACGGGGGCCGGTTCATCACGTTTCCCCTGGTCTTCACCAAAGACCCGGAGACCGGCACGCGTAACTGCGGTATGTATCGGATGCAGATCTACGACGAACGGACCGCAGGGATGCACTGGCACGTCCACCACGGCGGGGCCAGGCATTACGAGAAAAACCGGCAATTGGGGCGCCGTACTGAGGTCGCCGTCGCCATCGGGCCTGATCCGGCCACGACCCTGTCGGCGGTCATCCCGGCGCCCGACGGGATCGACGAGATGCTGATCGCCGGTTTCCTGCGAAGGCGGTCGGTCGAACTCGTCCCATGCGAGACCGTCGACCTGGAGGTTCCGGCCAACGCCGAGATCGTGCTGGAAGGGTATGTTGAGCCCGATGAGCTGCGCCTGGAGGGGCCGTTCGGCGATCACACCGGCTTTTACTCCCTCCCTGACTATTACCCCGTCTTTCACCTGACGGCCATCACCCATCGCCGGGACCCGATCTACCAGACCACCATCGTCGGCCGCCCGCCCATGGAGGACTGCCACATGGGGACGGCCGTGGAACGGATGTCCCGCCCCCTCCTGAGAAAACAGTTGCCCGAAATCGTGGACTTCCACATGCCCTTCGCCGGGGTCTTCCACAACCTTGTCATCGTCAGTATCGACAAAGCCTACCCTGGTCACGCGCGCAAGATCATGCACGCGATCTGGGGGATGGGCCAGGCGATGTTCTCGAAGGTGATCGTCGTTGTGGACAAGGATGTGAACGTCCGTGATCCGGCCGAAGTGGTCTGGAAGGTCCTGAACCATATCGACCCGGAGCGCGATATCGAGTTTGTCATGGGGCCGGTCGAAACCCTGGATCACGCCAGTCGGCTGCCGAAGTATGGCTCAAAGATGGGGATCGACGGAACCCGCAAGTGGAAAGAGGAGGGATTCACGCGCGAATGGCCGGAAGAACAGGTCATGGATCCCGAGACTAAGGCCCTCGTGGACCAACGCTGGAAAGAGTACGGCCTGGGTTAAAGAAAAGCTGTCAGCGATAAGCCGTCAGCACGCTGAACACTGAACACTGACGGCTTATCGCTGAACACTTTCTTTGGAGGAATCAGACATGAACAATTCCCTACGACGAGCGATGTTCACAGCCTTGCTGATCGGCACACTAACGGTCGCCCGCGCAGTCCACGCTGCGCCTGTCCCGGACTTTACGCTCCCACTCCTGGATGGAAAGTCTGTCGCGCTCAAGGACTTTCGCGGTAAGCCTGTCCTGATCAATTTCTTCCACTCCAAATGACCGCACTGTCAACGGGAGGCTCCCGTTCTGGCAAAGATCTACCAGCAGTACAAGGGCAAGGGCCTCGTGATGCTGGGCGTAAACGTTGTCCGGGACAACGACGCCGACGCACGGAGGTTTGTTGAAGCGTACAAGGTCCCGTACCCCGTAGGGCGCGACAGTACCGGTGAGATTGGCAGAATTTATCAAATCGAAGGTACGCCAACTACCTTCTTGGTCAATAGAGACGGAAGCTTATTTGGACGCTCGGTCGGAGCCATGACAGAGGAGGAGTTTCAAAAATCTATCGATGCCCTCCTCAGCCAGAAAGGAAAGCCATAGGTGATCCGGGGAAGGAGAGATCGTATGGGAAAGTCGATGACGTCGATGATGACGGGATTTGCAGTGGTGTTTGTCGCGGGGCTCTCGGTCGGCTGGGCACAGCAGGCCACGGTCACGCTCGTATCGCCGAAGGATGGGGACACCATAGGTTCCCGCATGGTGATCCAGTGGGAGTTCAAGCCGGCGGGGGATATCAACCACATTCATCTTTACCTGGACGGGCTCAACCCGGGGCCACCGTTTGGGACCTCGATGGCACTCACGGGCCTCCCGAACGGGCCGCACATCGTCAGGATCGTCGGGGCGAATACGCGCCACCAGGAGGTCGGACCTGAGGCCATCGCGAAGGTGACGGTGAATGGCGCGGCGGCGACCACGCCACTGCCGGCCCCCGGGCGGGGAAAATAGGGACAGCGACTATTTACAATGAGAACATTGCAAGAACGCCTAACTAAAAATCGGCAACTGTCCGTCAGGTAGGCGGGTCAGTATCCCGCTTAAGGTCTTGCACCTAGTCGAAGCGAGCATCTTGAGACCCCCTGAGAGCCCCACATGAGGCGCCGAAGTGTAGATTGGGATGCTCGCGGGAACTGTGCATCTGCCATCGAGCGAGGTATAGATTACACCCCCGTAGTATACACATCCTTCGCTGCGCCGTTCACTCGGCACTCCCTCTCATTTTTCCTTCAGTCTCTCGCCGGAGGAGTCGAACCGGTTCTTCGTAGGCGGTCCGACGGGGCCCGATCGCCACAAGGTCGATCGCTGCAAGCGTAATATAGAACCCTGCGCATTCTGGATAGCCGGAAGCAATAGGCGAGGATGCCGAGGTATGAGCGGTGTAGCCTATCTTCCCGTCAGACAGGCCGCTCCGCTTGGGCGATATGGTAGCTCAGGGTCTTCAGAAGAGCCGACAAGTCAACGTTCTGGATCTTGACCGAATCGGGGCCGGTGAGTTGAGTGGGGGCAAAATTCAAAACCGCAATGACGCCGCCCTTCACGAGCGCGTCGAAGACAGCCTGGGCGCCAGCGGCGGGAACAGCCAGGATTCCAATCTTAATCTTCCGCTTGCGGATGACCGAGACGATCGACCCCATATCCATCACCGGGATCCCTTCAACCCGCCGGCCGATCTTGGCCGGGTCTCGATCGAACACAACGGCGATCTTGAATCCTTTCTCCTGAAACCCCTTGTAGGCAATCAACGCAGAGCCCAGGTTCCCCAACCCAACCAAGGCCACCTCCCACGCCCGCTTGAGGCCAAGAATCTCCTCCAGGCTATGTCGAAGGGGAGTAATGTAGTATCCCAGCCCCCTGATGCCGAACTGACCGAAGTATGCCAGATCTTTTCGCACCTGGGCGGAATTCAGGCCGAAACGATCGGCCAGTTGCGTAGACGAAACGCTCGCCATCCCTTCATTCTCTAACTCTTCTATACATCTCAGATAGATCGAAAGCCGCGTGACAGTCTTCTCGGAAATCTTGATCGCTTTCATAGATTCAGACCCTCTTCATCCTGTAATAGCGGAGACTGACTGCCGCGCCAGGTCCAATAACCTTGCCGGAAACAGACCCAGGTGAAGGGTCCCCAGCACAGACATCGCGACGGCCAGGACAGCCGCTGTAGATGTCGGAACGAACAGACTCTGTCCTCGACTCCGATCGGGAAGCGGGGAGGCTGCCTCACTCATGTACATGATCACGATGACGCGAAGATAAAAGTAGACCGAAACGACGCTGTTCAAAACACCGATCACCGCCAGACCCGGATAGTCGCCTTCAAGGGCAGCGCTGAAGATGTACAGCTTGCCCATGAAACCGGCTGTTGGAGGGATCCCGGCCAGCGAAAACATGAACACAGCCATGCAGGCAGCCAGGACCGGTCGCTGCCATCCGAGACCGGCGTAGTCGGTGAGCAACAGCCGCTCCTGCTGAGGACCTTGCAACGTGATGATCACGGCGAAGACGCCAAGGTTCATGAGGGCATACGCGACAAGGTAGAAGAGAATGCCGGTAACCCCGGATGATCCACCGGCGACCAACGCGACCAACAGATACCCGGCATGTGCGATCGAACTATAGGCAAGCATCCGCTTGATGTTGCCTTGAACCAGAGCAACCAGATTCCCCACGGTCATGGTGAGGACCGCCAGAATCCAGATCGCCACCGACCATTGCACGTGAAGGACGGGTAATGTCAGAAGAAATACGCGCAGGAAGGCGGCAAATGCTGCCACCTTGGTCCCGGCGATCATGAACGCGGTGACAGAGGTGGGCGCCCCCTCATACACGTCAGGGGCCCACATATGGAACGGAACGGAGGCGATCTTGAATCCGAACCCAACCAGCAGCAACCCTCCCCCGATTATAAACAGGGGCGTGGGGGGCTGCCCATCGGCAAGAAAGGCTGTAATCTGCCGGAGCATGGTCGTACCGGTCGCTCCATAGATCAGGGCAATGCCATAGAGGAAAAAAGCACTGGCGAAGGCGCCAAGCAGGAGGTACTTCAACGCCGACTCATTGGAGCGAAGCTCTGTCTTCCAGAACCCGGCAAGCGTATACAAGGCGAGCGAGAAGGTTTCCAGCCCAAGGAATATGACGATCAGGTCTCCCCCTGCGGCCATCAGCATCATCCCCAACACCGAAAAGAGCACCAGACTATAATACTCTCCCTGATCAGCGGCTGCTGTGCCCAGGTAGCCCATCGACAGCAGGATGGTCAGCATGCCAATCAGGCCGAGCACAAGGTAAAAGAAGAGCGAAAACCGGTCCGATACGACCGCGTCATGAAGCCCGTAGCGAACTATTCCCCATGAGTGAATCGAGAGAAAGATCGATGCAGCGATCGCTATCAGGCTCAGGATGGCGACACACTGTTTCCGTCCAGGCGGAAGGTACAGATCCACTACCAGTGTCGTCAGGCCGCCCAAGGCTACCGGTATGAGCGGCGCAAAGGGAGCTAAGTCAATCTGAGGCAGTACAAGCTCCATCAATTCGCGCTCCGCACCTCAAAAACAGGGTATAGGGTGTAGGGGGTAGGGTATCGGATAAAATACGGGGAGACCTGTTCGGCTTCGCCACCCGACACCCTCCACCCTGTACCTTGCCTTTCGCACTCTGTACTTCGCACATCGCAGAGGAGCTGCACGACCGACGCATCCATCCTTCTGAGAAGGGGATTTGGATTCAGGCCGATCCATAGTATGAGCAGGATGATCGGGACCAGCATCGCCATCTCGCGCCGGCCGATATCGTTGAGCGTCAGATTCTCAGCCCGTCGGCTTTGCCCCCACATCACACGTTGCCACATCCGAAGCATATAGACCGCTGCCAGGATAATCCCGATGGTCGCGAGTACCGCAAATCCTTTGTGGACGCGGAATGTCCCCGCCAGAATCAGGAACTCTCCGACAAACCCGTTCAGGCCCGGAAGGCCTATGGAAGACATGGTCACAACCAGGAAACAGAGCGCGAAGCGAGGGAGCACCCGCGAAAGTCCGCCGAACTCCTCTATCATCCTGGTATGGCGTCGCTCATAGATCATCCCAACCAGCAGGAAGAGGGCGCCGGTGGAAAGACCATGATTAACCATTTGGAGGATTGAGCCCTCTACGGCCTGCGGGTTCATGGCGAAGATACCCAGCATCACGAATCCCAGGTGGCTTACTGAGCTATAGGCCACCAGCCGCTTCAGATCATCCTGAGCCATGGCAACCAGTGCGCCGTACAGGATGCCGATCACGGCAAGCGTAGAGATCAATGGGGTAAAGGCGACGGCGGCTTCCGGAAAGAGCGGGAGCGCGAATCGGAGGAACCCGTAGGTTCCCATCTTCAAGAGCACCCCGGCTAACAATACGCTTCCCGCCGTCGGCGCCTCCACATGGGCATCCGGAAGCCATGTGTGGAACGGGAACATCGGCACCTTGATGGCAAAGGCAAGGGCAAAGGCGGAGAACAGCAACAGTTGCGTCCCATACGGAATCGACCCGCCGATCAGCTCCAGGAGGTCAAACGTCAGCCGACCCGTGCTTTCTTGATGCAGGAAGGCCACGGCGATCATCGCCAGCAGCATCAGGACGCTTCCCGCCATCGTATAGAGGACAAACTTCACGGTGGCATAGATCCGCCTTGGGCCGCCCCAGACCCCGATCAGAAAATACATCGGGATCAGCATCCCCTCCCAAAAGACGTAGAAGAGCACCAGATCCAGGGCGACAAACACTCCGATCATGCCGCTTTGCAGCAGCAGCATGCAGATCATGTACGCTTTCACCCGATTCGCAATTCCTGAGAATGAGGCGAGAATGGCGACAGGCGTGAGAAACATCGTGAGGAGCAACAGCGGCAGACTGATCCCATCAACTCCGAGAAAATAGTGACTCCCGATCGAATCAATCCACGGCACCCGCTCGACAAATTGCATATCGGCTCTGGCTGGATCAAAGCGTACATACACAATCAGAGAAAGCAGGAGGTTCAGACCGGAGATGCCCAGCGCAAGCCACTTGATCAGCGCTTCCCGTGCCCCATTGATAGATGCGAGCAACAAAACGCCACATAGCGGAATGGTAATAAGTACTGATAGGATCGGAACGCCCGTTTGACTCATGCCTTTCCCTGCACCTTATCCTGAAAACGCCAGATATCCCAGGAGGGCCACGGCGCCTATCAGGATCGAAAGGATATAGGCTGAAACATGGCCGGTGTGCAGCCGCCTCAGCAGGCTGCCGGCCCGGGTTGTCAGCATCGCGATGCCGTTGACTGACCCGTCGACAATGCGCGTATCGAACGACTCCGATACAGCGCGAGCAGAGGTGACGATCGGATGAATCACAACCTTATCGTACAGTTCGTCAACCCAATATTTATGCAAGAGGGTGCGGTAGAGGGTGGGGTATTGCCTAGCCAGCGCTTCGGATCTTTCGGGGTTCAGGAGACAGTAACGAAAGGCTATGGCGATTCCCCCCACTGCCATTACAAGCACCACAATTGCGAGCAAGATCTCAAAGAGCGGCGGGGCCGAGCCCCCCTCATGCGCCGCAACCGGGAAGACCGAATCCAGAAAGCGTTGCAGCAGGCCTGACCCCGGCGGGACACCGACAAACCCGACGGTCGCCGATCCGAGCGCCAACAACACAAGCGGCAGGCGCATGCTCCACGGCGCCTCGTGTAGGTGGCTGAGCGTATGCGCGTCGAGCCTCGACTTCCCCTCAAAGGCGAGGAAATAGAGACGAAACATGTACAATGCAGTGCCCGCCGCGGTCATCGCCCCAATGACCCAAAGCAGCCGATGTCCCGAACCATAGACGGCAGCAAGGATCTCGTCCTTGCTCCAGAAACCGGCGAAGGGGACAATTCCGGCGTTAGCCAGCGCGCCGACAAGAAAGCTCGTCGCGGTGACACGGAGGGACTTCCGCAAACCTCCCATCTTCCTGATATCCTGCTCGCCGGCCAGCGCATGAATCACCGACCCGGCCGACAGGAAGAGGAGCGCCTTGAAGAAGGCATGGGTCATCAGATGGAAGATCCCCGCCGCGTATGCCCCGACTCCCAGGCCCAAAAACATGTAGCCGAGCTGGGAGATGGTCGAGTAAGCGATAATCCGCTTGATATCGGTCTGAACCAGGGCGATGCTTGCGGCATAGAGGGCCGTAAGGCCACCAACCCAGGCCACGATCTCCAGGGTGACGGGGGCGAGCTGGAACAGGGGAGCAGACCGGGCGACCAGGTAGACGCCTGCCGTCACCATGGTAGCAGCATGGATAAGCGCCGAGACGGGGGTAGGTCCCTCCATCGCATCAGGTAACCAGACATACAATGGGAGTTGGGCCGACTTGCCGGTTGCCCCGACGAACAGGAGGAGGGTAAGAAGCAGTGCGGTTATAGAGCCATACGCAAGCAAGGTCGGTGCTTCTGCAAATACGGTCTGAAAGTCCAATGATCCGAACAGCAGGATCATCCAGATCATCCCTACCACCATGGCGCCGTCGCCGATTCGGTTCACCAGAAAGGCCTTGGTGCCTGCCGATGCCGCAGCCGGTCGATCAAACCAGAACCCGATCAACAGGTACGAACAGAGGCCCACCCCCTCCC
>NSJM01000142.1 GCA_002634395.1 Candidatus Methylomirabilis sp. | reverse complement strand
CTGATGCCTGCGCCGCCGCAGATCCGCTTCGGAACAGATGGATGGCGCGGGGTCATCGCCAGGGATTTCACCTTTCAGGGGGTTCAACTGGTGGCCGGCGCTGTGGCGGCAACCCTTCGAGCGAATCATCCTGAAGGCCATCATCTACTCATCGCCGTCGGTCACGATACCCGCTTTCTCTCTCGTCGATTCGCACAGACAGCAGCCAACGTCTTGGTCGCTCTCGGCGTAGACACTCGTCTCACAACCTCTCACGTTCCCACCCCTGTGTTGGCGTGCGCGATTCCACTCCTCACGGCAAGAGGTGGGGTGATGATCACTGCCAGCCATAATCCCCCATCCTATAACGGGATGAAGGTCCGCATAGCCGATGGTGGCGCCGCGACCACGACGTTCACCGATCGGATCGAGGCGGAGGTGTGCCGTCTCTCGGATGATCGTAGCGGATGTGCCGGCGGCGCCTTGCCTGCTGTAGACCGGACCAGTGTGGGCGCGATCGATCTGTTTGATCCCCTTCCACTCTATCGGGAGCGGCTGCGCACGCTAGTCGATATGGAGCGTATTGCTCACTCGGGTGTTCACGTTGTCATCGATTCGATGTACGGGGCGACGCAGGGTATTGTTGCGGAGCTGCTTCGACGGATCGGTCTTCAGGTGGAGGAGCTCCACGCAGAGATCAATCCCTGGTTCGGGGGGGTGTCTCCAGAACCGCTTGGCGCGAGCCTCGGAGAGCTCGCCGAACGGGTCAGGGGCCTGAACCGGTCACGAAAGATCGGCCTGGCCTTCGATGGCGACGGTGATCGTCTGGGGGCTATCGATGAGACTGGAACGTATGTCACGCCGCATCAGATCTTGGCGCTGCTGCTGCAGCATCTGGTGACTAGGCGCGGACTCTCCGGTACGGCGATCAAGACCTTTTCTACCACCACGATGATCGACCGGTTGGCCGCAAGTCATGGCTTGCGGCTTGCCGTCACCCCAATCGGGTTCAAGCATATTGCCGAGGTTATGCGACGGGAGCCGTTTCTGATCGGGGGAGAGGAGAGTGGGGGGATCGGGATTGCCGGACATATCCCTGAGCGGGATGGAATAGTCAGTGCGTTGCTGCTGCTGGAGTGTCTGGCGACCGAAGGGAAACCGCTCGGGGTGTTACTCCAGGAGCTGGAGGCGAAGGTGGGACCCCATTGCTATCGACGCCTGGACCTGAGGCTGGCTCGCCAGGAGGATGGATGTAAGCTTGGACAGCGCGTTGCCGGAGACCCGCCGACCCATATCGACGGGTGGCGAGTAAAAGAGGCGCAGACCCTGGATGGCGTAAAGCTGGTCGGGGCAGATGGCGGCTGGCTGCTCATCCGACCGTCAGGGACAGAGCCCGTGCTTCGTCTCTACGCCGAGGCGCCGACTCAGGGTCAGGTTGCTCGGTTACTCGACTGGGCGAAGGCATACGTGGATAAGATTCAGAGGGCCACGCCTTGAAGCACTGTCATACCGCGGCGCACGAAACCCCCCTCAATCCCCCTTTACGAAAGGGGGAGGTAAGGAAACGTAGAAGTATCCCCCCCCTTTTTTGAAAGGGGGGGCGCGGCGGCGTATCAGGAATATCCCCCCCTTTTTGAAAGGGGGGTTAGGGGGGTTTGTCTGAGGCTGGTGGCTGAACGCTATTTTCTAAGGAATTACTCGTCCTATGATTAGTACTCTCAAAGTCAAACTGACCGAATCGCTTCTGATCGCCATCAAGCAGGCGGGCTTGGAAAGCGGGCTCCCGCAGGATGCTCCCGCACCGCTTACCTGGGAATATCCTGGCGACCCGGCTTTCGGCGATCTCTCAACCACGCTGGCCTTCGGACTGGCGAAGGCGCTGAGGCGGAAGCCTCGTGAGATCGCGCTGCAGATTGCCGCCTCAGCAGCGTTCCCTTCTGATCTGGTTGATCGCGTCGAGGTGGCGGGCGCCGGCTATCTGAACTTTTTTATCGCCCGGCCGTTCTGGCGTCATCTCGTTCAGAAGATTCTCCGAGCCGGACCGGCGTACGGAAGGGCTGATGTCGGCGGAGGCCGCCGCGTGCTCGTGGAGTTTGTCAGCGCGAATCCGACTGGCCCGCTCGTCGTGGTCAATGCCAGGGCCGCGGCGATCGGTGATGCCATCGCTCGGCTCTTAGAGGCCATTGGACATCGGCCGTACCGCGAGTACTATGTGAACGATGCGGGGAACCAATTCCGCAACCTCGCATTGGCGATGGAGGTGCGGTGCCGTCAGCGCCTGGGTGAGGACTGCCCCATGCCGGAAGAGGCCTATCCTGGTGACTATCTGATCGATCTGGCCCGCGAGTTTCTGGAGCAGCACGGGCCGGAGACGCTCTCAGCGCCGGAGCCGGAGCGGCGCGATCAACTGGGTCGCTTTGCGGTCGAGCGGATCCTCCACTGGCAGCGGGCCTCGCTTGAGGCGTACGGGGTCACCTTTGACGGGTGGTTCAGCGAGCGAGCGCTGCGGGAGCGCCGCGAGCCGGAGCGGGTAGTGGAGGCGCTACGGGAGCGAGGCTTCCTGTACGAACATGAGGGCGCCCTGTGGTTTCGCTCGACAGCCTTTGGCGATGATAAAGATCGGGTCCTTGTGAAGGGCGACGGCGAGATCACCTATTTTCTTCCGGACATCGCCTATCACCAGGATAAGTTCGCTCGCGGATTCGAACAGGTGATCGATCTCTGGGGACCAGACCACCACGGCTACGTTGCGCGGATGCGGGCTGCAATGCAGGCGCTCAATCGTCCTCCCGAGGCGTTCAGGATCCTGATCGTGCAGCTTGTCCGTTTGATGCGAGGCACTGAGCAGGTCCGAATGTCCAAGCGGTCCGGGCAGTTCGTGATGATGGACGAGCTGGTTGAGGAGGTAGGCCGTGACGCGGCTCGCTTCATCTTTCTCACCAGACGGTGCGATAGCCATTTGGACTTCGACCTGGAGCTCGCCAAGTCGGCGTCTGAGGAAAACCCCGTCTACTACGTGCAGTACGCCCACACACGTTTGTGCAGCATTCTCCGGGAGGCGGCAAAGGCTCAGTTTCCAGCTCCCACCCCAGAGGACGACCTCGAGTCGCTCGATCTGCAGGAAGAGATCGGGTTGATCAAGCAACTGGCGCTCTACCCGGAATTGGTGATCGGGGCGGCGCAGGCGCTGGAGCCGCACCGACTCACCACTTATCTACACGACCTCGCCGCGCAGTTTCACGGCTACTATACCCGCCATCGAATTATCTCCGCCGA
>NSJM01000141.1 GCA_002634395.1 Candidatus Methylomirabilis sp. | reverse complement strand
GACTGGAGTTGCTCCAGGATATGGTCCTTTTCAAGTTGGGTCAGGGTGGGACTCTCCGCCGCTCTGGAGGTCTGAGAGGGCCTTGGCAGCCACTCGTCTACGTCGAGCCGAGATCCGCCACTGAGCAGTACCGCCCGCTCGATCAGATTCTGCAGTTCCCGGACGTTCCCTGGAAAGTCATAGTCGCAGAGGCGCTGCATGGCCTCTTGGCTCAGCCCTATGACCGGCTGTTTCAGCTTCTTGCACTGTTTTTCCAGAAAATAGCTCACCAACAAGGGGATATCCTCCCGTCGTTCCCGTAAGGCAGGCGTCCTGATGGGAAATACGCTCAAGCGGTAGTATAGGTCCGCCCGAAAGGCGCCTTTTTTGACCTCTGACTCCAGGTCTCTATTGGTCGCCGCTATGATTCGGACATCGACCCGTCTGGATTCGGTCTCCCCGACCCGCCGCATCCTGCCATCCTGAACGACCTGCAGCAGCTTGACCTGCATCGTGGGGCTCATCTCGCTAACCTCATCCAGGAAGAGGGTCCCCCCATCCGCCACATCGAAGAGTCCTTTCTTGTCCTGCACGGCCCCTGTGAACGCTCCACGCCGATGGCCAAATAGCTCGCTTTCCAGAAGGGTCTCCGGTAGCGCCCCGCAGTTTTGCTCGATAAACAGCCTCCCTCGTCTTGGGCTATGATGGTGGAGGTAGTGGGCGATCACCCCTTTTCCGGTTCCCGTTTCTCCGGTCAGGAGGATCGTGGCGGAGCTGTCGATAACCTTCTCCACGAGGTCGAAGACACGCCTCATCGCCGGACCTTTGCCGATGATGGTATCGGAATGAGGTTCTTTTTCAACCTCTCGCTTCAGATACAGGTTCTCCGTCTGTAGCCGTTCGTTAGCTGTCTGAAGCTCCTTCAGAAGCCGCTGATTCTCCATGGTCAGCTCATAGCTTTCGAAGGCACGCTTGACGGTGATTTTCAATTCATTCCTATCCCATGGCTTGGTGATATAGCGATAGATCCTACCGGCGTTGATCGCCCGGATGAGGGATGCCGTGTCCGTATAGCCCGTAAGAATCATCCTGATAGCCAAAGGACGCTTGGCAATGGATCGCTCCAGGAATTCGACCCCTGTCATCTCCGGCATCCGTTGATCTGCGATGATGAGGGCAATCTCCTGCTGCTCCAGGATCGCCAGCCCTTCAGCGCCACTGCCGGCTTGAAAGACATCATAATCCTCTCTGAAGGTCAGAGAGAGAGTCGTTAAAATATCTGGTTCGTCATCCACGATCAGGATTCCGTACCGTTTCACCTCATACCCCCTTCCACCTCACCGGGAGCTCAATGGTAAACTCCGTCCCCTGGCGATCGAGGCTCGACACGCGCATGGCGCCGCCATGCTTTTGGACGATCCCATAACTGATGCTCAGCCCCAGACCCATCCCCTCCCCCACCTTCTTTGTGGTAAAGAAGGGATCAAAGATCTTCGGTAGATTCGCCTCAGGAATGCCGCAGCCGTTATCCTTAATGACGATGATGACCTTATCACCCTGCGAAGCGGTTCTGATCCAGACCTCTCCCGTCTCAGAGATCGCTTGGGCAGCATTGAGCAGCAAATTCATAAATACCTGGTTGATCTGGCCAGGATGACATTCCACGTGAGGTAGCGTCCCATACTCTCGATGAACAGTGATCCGATCCCCGTACTCCTTTGCAAGGAGGTTGAGGGTGGTCTCGATCCCTTCATGCAGATCGACGGGCGCTGGGTCGACATCGTCTGCCCTGGCAAATGTCCCGAGATCCATGACAATCCTCTTGACCCGTTCCGTCCCCCGCTTGCAACTGGAAACCAGTTCGTCCAATGTATTGAGAGTCGAGTCCAGCTTTGCCCCGTTTTTCAGCGCTGCGAGCCGCTGATGGGCAGGCCCATCGGGCAGTTCGACCGCCTCGTAGGCCTCAAGCACGCCTTTCAACCTCACGACATATTCACCGATGAAATCCATGTTACTGTGCACGAAACTGATAGGATTATTCAGCTCATGAGCCACCCCCGCAACGAGAAATCCCAGGGACGCCATCTTTTCGGATTGGACCAACTCGTTCTGAGTTCGAGTCAACTCCTGAAAAGTCCTCTCCAGTTCGCGATGTTCTTGTGCCAGCTCTTCATTCGCCGCCGCAAGTTGAGCGGTCCGCTCTTTGACCTTTCGTTCCAGCTCCCGGTTCATCGCTTCGAGCGCGCGTCGTCGTTCGCGCTGAGCTGAGACGATCTGAGCGATCAGATACCCGCCATAGACCAGGCCGCCCTGAACCGTGCCGGCGAAGATGGGAAGCCACAGATTCCCTTTTGTGAAGAGCCCGTAGGCGATCAGTAGAAAGAGCGCCCAAAGGCCAAGGATCGCTCCCAGAGCCCAGAGCGGCTTAAGTCGCAGGGTAGTGAGGCTGCCGATCAGGGCTAGGAGGAACAGGAGGATATACCGCACCCCAGGAGAGGATTCGTTTACCATCTGTCCGGCCAGGAGGTTGGCGACGATCGTGGCATGAATCTCGACACCGGCGGTGGGGCCTCCCGCGTCGAAGGAAATCGGAGTGAGGAAGACATCAGGGGCTGTTCGTTGCGGTTCGGGCGCCGCCTGGATGTCGCGGCCGATCAGGACAATCTTGTCGGTGAAGGTACCCGCCGGAAGCATCCGGTCGGCCTCGAGGGCCTGGTAGTACGATACTGTTTTAATAGTCCTGTGGGGGCCGAAATAGTTGATCAGCATCGTCTCGTTGAAGGCGTGGCGGACTCCATGCTGCTGCTCTCCCACGTACAGCTCAACGATCTTGGAGGCGAAAGAGACAAGATTGTGAGAACCTGGAAGGGGCCGTCTCACGATCCCGTCAGGGTCGATCGGAAGCGTAGCGATTCCCACTGAAGCAGTTGTCTTGAACGGTTCAATAGGATCGACCAGCATCGTCTGACGAAAACGCGGATCCGCCACGACCGACCGCTCGCCGGCGAGGACGACGTTTCCTGCCTCCCGAATAGCCCGTGCCAACGCCAGATCGTCCTCAGGCTGGGAAGGTTCTGCGAAGAGAATATCGAAGCCGATGACCCTGGCCCCTGCCTTCTTCAGTTGATCGATCAGGCGCGCATGAAGGCTTCTGGGCCAGGGCCACTGCTTCGTAATCTCGGCAAACGACGGCTCATCGATGGCGATGATGACGATCTCGCTGGGGGGGGCGAGGGGTCCTCGAAGGCGGAACAGGAGATCCAATCCCTTCAGCTCCAGCAGGGAGAAGAGGGGAAGGTTCGT
>NSJM01000041.1 GCA_002634395.1 Candidatus Methylomirabilis sp. | reverse complement strand
TCTTCCATAACGGTGACTTCAAAGCCCTCCATCGCCGCTTGCAGGGCGTTGATGGGATCAATCTCAGTAACGATCACGCGGGCCCCGTAACTGCGCATGCTATGCGCGCACCCCTTGCCCACATCTCCGTAGCCGGCCACAACCACCACCTTACCTGCAATCATCACATCGGTGGCGCGTTTGATCCCGTCGGCCAATGATTCCCGGCATCCGTACAGATTATCGAACTTGCTCTTGGTGACACTGTCGTTCACATTAATGGCCGGCACCAAGAGTTCCCCTTTGTCCATCATCTGATATAAACGATGGACGCCGGTGGTGGTTTCCTCCGACACGCCTTTCCAATCTTTGCTTATACGGGTCCAAAGACCAGGATGGGACTTCAAGGTTTTTCTCAACAAGTTGAGAATACAGCCTTCCTCTTCGCTTTCCGGTTTTCGATCCAGGAAAGACGCGTCTTTTTCGGCTTTGACTCCCCAATGAATGAGCAGAGTAGCATCGCCACCATCATCCACAATAAGCTGGGGTCCCAGGACCTCACCGTTCTTTCCGGGGTGAACCAGCGCGTTAAAAGTACAGTCCCAATATTCTTCCAGGGTCTCACCTTTCCAGGCGAATACGGGAACTCCAGCCACAGCAATGGCTGCCGCTGCATGGTCTTGGGTTGAAAAGATATTGCAAGAGGCCCAGCGAACATCCGCACCCAGGTCGACCAAGGTTTCGATCAACACGGCTGTTTGAATGGTCATGTGCAGCGAACCGGTCACCCGGACGCCTTTGAGGGATTTCAATTTCCCGTACTTTTCACGCACTGCCATCAGGCCGGGCATTTCTTTTTCAGCAATTTCAATTTCTTTGCGACCAAAATCGGCCAAGGACAAATCCGCCACTTTGAAATCAAGCGAAGAGGATAGGTTGTTTTCTGTTAACGTCGGCATGGTCATGTCCTTTTTATAAAGAGTGCGAGGCGCCCCTATTTTCGCCCTCACTGGCCGCGCGAAACGCGGTGAGGGGAATTTCATGTGTTTGATTTTTTTGTTTGATAAGGTATTGCTTCTGACGGGGGACGGGGGAAGTATACGCAGCAACGGACTTGTAGGTCAAGGCAATATTGGCTACAAAATCGCGGCGTTGAAGCCGGCCTCTATGGGGGTCCGAATCGATACGCCGACTCCGGAACAACGTCAGTATCTGGATTCCTGGAGCATGGGGACGTAGGGGCTAACGGTTCAACGTGCAACGTTCAAGGTTCAGAGGTTAGAAACCTTAAACTTTGCACCTTGCACCTTGAACCTTGAACATTGAACATTGAACTTTGAACTTTGAACTTTGAACATTGAACTTTGCACGTTGAACATAGTTTAACTCTTAACCCTGAGTACGGAGCCGAGACCGGCAGCGGTAAAGAGGGCGTTGGGAAGCCAGGCCGCGACGACCGGGGACAGGACGCCGCCTCGCCCGAGAGAAATGCTGAAGGAGTTGAGGATCGAGTAACAGATGGCGACTACCACGCAGGCACCCGTCCAGGTCATTACACCTCGCTTACCTGTACGGAGAGCGAAGGCGATTCCGATCAAGGCCATCACGAGACTCGAAAATGCCGTAGAGCCCTTTGCAGCCAGGTCTACCTGATACCGCACGGAGTTCGCCCCGGTTTTGGCGAGCTTCTCAATATACTCCCGAAGCTCCCCAGAGCTCATCTCCTCTGACTCCCGCATGACCTGGGCGAGATCTATAGGCTTTTCGTCGAGGTAGAGTGTGAAGTTCGTAAACGAATTCACGCGATAGGTTCCATCAGGACCAGTCCAGGAGATTTCGCCGTCCTGAAGTAACCACTGCCCGTTTTGCCATCTGGCCTCCCTTGCATCGATCCTTCTCAGCAGTGCAAAATCCGGTGAGAGTTCAAAGAGGGTCAGTCCCCGGATGTTGCCCGATGTTGTGTCCAGCAGTGAGATATGTAAGAATCGGTTCCCCTTGGCCCGGTACCAGATATCGTTGTCCTTGGTGCGCTGGAAGGGAGCGACCTTCTGTACCTTGACCCGATAGGCGTTCAGCGCGCGCTCATTCATTCGAGGGATGATCGATTCACCAAGGATCAATGCTGCGAAGCTCACGACGAGGCCGAGGACCAAGAGCGGAACAACGATACGAAAGGAGTTGAGGCGACCCATCTTCATGGCGAGTAATTCGTTGTACCGGGCCATTTTGCCAAGGCTGAAGAGGGCAGCGAGAAGCACCGCCACCGGCAGGACCTGAAATCCAAACCATGGCAGTCTATTCATGTAGTACTGGATCACCACCATGCCGGACACGTCGAAGAAGCGGGAGAGGCGGTCGAACAGATCAACGATGGCGGAAAGTGCGATGAAGATCGCCAGCGAGAAGACGAATACCCCCAGAAACTCTCTTACAATGTAACGATCAAGGATTCGCATGGCAGCGCTCAGCGTTCAGCCGTCAGCAATCAGTATTCGGCTCTCAGGACTTAGGAAGACTTCTTGCTGCTGAGCGCTGAGCGCTGAAAGCTGACCGCTGTGTGTATCAGAGTTCGAAGTCTGACGGGCAGAAAAACCTCGCGACCCTCCGCAAGAACCAAGCTGATTGCGATGATGCCCAAGGTAAGGTTCGGGAACCATACGCCGAGAGCGGGCTCGATTCGCCCGCGAGATCCGAGGCTCTCGCCGGTCGCCAGCAGAATATAGTAAAATACGGCAACGGCTACGCTGAGGGCAAGGCTGACACCTCGGGTGGCCTTCCTGATGCGAATCGCGAGCGGGGCGCCTATCGCACTCAGGATGAGACAGGCAATCGGGAGAGCGAATTTTTTGTGCAGTTCTACCTGCAGCGGCCAAGCCTTGCCTCCGTCATTTTTGAGCCGCGCAATCTCCGTTCGCAGCTCTTCGAGATTCAACTCTTTACCCTGTCTCACTCGTTCTACTGTCTCGGCGAGGAAACCGCCGGACAGGATCTGAAGATCGTAGGTTTCAAAATCGAGATTTCGAAACCGGCCGGGATTGTCGAGAGAGCTGATATGGAGAGTTCCCTTCGACAGTTGGAGCCCGATCGGCGTCCCCGTTTCATCATTTTTGTTGAGCAGCTTGCCCTCCCGAGCGATGACGAGATGCTGATCGGCCTGACTCCTGCGGTCGATGACCAGGATGCCTT
Organism: Candidatus Methylomirabilis sp.; assembly: GCA_002634395.1. Taxonomy (GTDB): domain Bacteria; phylum Methylomirabilota; class Methylomirabilia; order Methylomirabilales; family Methylomirabilaceae; genus Methylomirabilis; species Methylomirabilis tolerans. The sequence continues at coordinate 19,918 of NSJM01000041.1, read as the reverse complement.
GAAGCGTCCCGTCCTGTTTCTTCAAGTGATCGACGTAGATCGCAAGTCCGGGGATCTCGGTATTGAACACTCCCTCCTCAAGTCCCGTGAGCGCCTTCGTATGGTAGAGTTGATGAGTCAACGTCTTGAGGGCGCTTGTGCTGTAGGGCTGAACCAGGGCGCTGATCCATAGGGTGGCGAATGTCGCAACGATGCCGAAGAGAACCCCAGGCGCCATCAGGCGGTACAGACTGAGGCCGCTTGTTTTGAGCACGATCGCCTCCCCCTCGGACGAGACGCGGCCATACGTAGCCAGGACAGCCAACAACACGGACATCGGAATTGTGACTGTCAGGGAGAAGGGAAGAACGTAGAGGATGAGACGAAGAACCACTCCAACGGGAGCCCCCTTATTGATAATCAGATCCATTAAGCGCATCATCTGGTCCATCAGCAGAACGAAGGTAAAGGTCCCAAGTCCGAGCGCAAAAGAGGCTGCCATCTCTTTCAGCAGATGCCGATCGATCAGGCAGAAGGGGCGTGGCCGTCTGGTAAAAACGGTTATCCCGTTAGTGCGAGAGGTGGGGTATGAAGTGTGCGGTGTGCGGTGCGAATGTTGCATCCTTTAAATTGTAGTGAAGAGGCCTTACCAAGTAAACATAATTCGCTTGAAATAGCCTCGGAGAGGTTGTTATAAAGGCCCGGACAAGGCAACACGAAAACTGCGGAGGCTTCTGAATGGGGATTGTGGTCGTCATCATCGGCATTGTCGTGCTAGCCGTCACGCTCGTTACGATGATGAAAAAATCTACTCGAAAAGATGTGGGCGCGTGGCTTGTCGAAAAGCCTTTTCGCGTCTGGTGGCTCCCGTGCCTCATGCTTGTGTATTACAGTATGATGAGCGCAGCGGTCGATCAGTGGGACCTCAATCTATTCGCGCTGTTGGCGGTATATTTTGGATTACCGACATTGCTGCTGCATCTTACCGGCCCAAAATCCGACGATACATTGGCCGGACGAGATCTGGTGATGAATTTTGCCGTCGTGCTGTGGATATGGTTGCTGATCGAGCTGAAGATTGTGCCGATTAATTGGCTTCGCGTACAAATCGGCAGCAGTCGGCCCACCGCGCTGCCGTTAGGCATATACGCAGCCATCATATATGCCCTCATTATCCTTTCGGGGTGGAGACGATTTGATCTGAAGTGTGATCTGTCTTTTAAAAAGTCGGACCTCCTCCCAGTGGCGGCAACCTTCGGAGCGCTGGGAGTCGCACTGGTGTTGATTACGCTCTCTACCGGGCTGACCACATTGGGTATCGCCAAGGTGGTGAGACTCAATCCTCTTGGCTTACCTCTGATCATAGCCGTGCCGATAGGAATATTAGCGGCTGTTCCGATGATCTTCGCTAGTATTGGTGTGGTAGAAGAAATACTGTTTCGCGACGCGATTCAGAATCTCCTTCGGCATCGTCTGACGCCGATTTGTGCGTTGATTGTTGCGTCGGTGGTGTTCGGACTGGCGCATGTCAATAAAAGGGCATTAGGGTTTGAAGTCCCCAACTGGCCGTACGCCGGTGTGGCTGCTATTGCCGGCTTGGGATATGGGTTTGTGTTCTGGAAGACGAACTCCGTCATAGCATCTGCAACGGTCCACGCAATGGTAGACGCGATGTGGATCCTCTTTCTCAGGGGTGGTAAATGAGCAAAGGATAGGGGCGATCGGTGGGGATAGAAAAGGCGAGTGCGCGGTGGTTCTCAATGTTGATCGGTAGCACACCTTAACCCAGAGAGGAAAAGGAGTCTGAGATGATAAATCGACGAGGGGTAGGGCTTATTGTCTTGGCAGGAAGTCTCGTTGTCCTGAGCGGGGAGGTGGCATGGGCTCAGGTTGCCCCGGAGCGGCAGGCGGCATTGAAACAGATGGCGGAGCGGGTGAAGTCGTTCGCACAACGCATGCCCGAATCTACGCGCAACATGCTCTCGAGCGGCGCCCTGAACCTGATCAACCTGGCAGAGCGGTGGGACCAGATCGAACCGCACCTTCAGCGGGCGCTGCCGACGCCCCTTTCCTCAGCTCAACCGATCCTGCCGCCCGACGCAGGAGGGGCCTTGGCGGATCGGATCCTGGCGCCGAAACAGGTATCGAACCTGAGCGCAGATGGGTCGTCCTCCCGCTTGGCAGGGTTCACCCAGAGTGAAACCTCAACCGCCTGGTGCGGGAACAACGTGGTAGTTGGCTTCAACGATTCGGGGAGTATGTTGGAGACCATACCTGTGCCTGGTATCGGCCTAAGTTTTACCGGGGTCGCCCGATCTACCAACAAAGGAGGCTCTTTCACCGACCTGGGGTTTTTGAATCCCGGGCCGGTCATTACCGACTTTCTCGCTGGGGATCCGGTCCTTGGTTGTAGTGATGCGAATACGTTCTATTATGCGTCGCTCTTCGAAAGGGAGACAACAAGCGATATCGCGGTTTCAAAATCATTCGATGGAGGACAGACCTTCGGCGGCCCTGTTTCGGCGATCAGTAAGGGTGGCGCGACCCACTTCCTGGATAAACCATGGATAGCTATTGACTCGACGACCCCAAACAGGATCTACGTCACGTACACTGATTTCGATGAATCGGGTAGCCTGTGCGGCTTTGACCCGGTTTCTAGCCTTCCCATTCCAAGGACTGCCATCGAGCTGGTTCGCTCCACCGATGGGGGTGGGAGCTGGAGTTTTCCTCCCGTAGTGATCCGGGAAGTCTGTGGCGATCCTTTCGTCCACGGCTCGCAGGTAGCGGTGGGGCCGGGCGGCGAGGTCTATGTGGCATGGGAAGCCTTCGGAGCGAACTTCGTCACCCGCGAGATCGACATCCGAAAGTCCACAGATAATGGCGCGACGTTCGGGGCGTTGGTGAAGGTTGATAATGTGATCTGCGCGGGAACCTGCTTGCGCCTCCAGGGCAACTTTCGCTCGGGCTATGAATTTCCCACGCTGGCCGTGGACCAGTCGGGGAAGTCGACGAACGGCAACGTCTATATCGCCTGGCATGATGGCCGGTACCTGACGGTGCCCGATGCCGTCTCCGAGAGCTACGGCTACGCGGATATCCTGGTCAGCCGCTCGACGGATGGGGGGGTGACTTGGATTCCACCTGTCCGGGTGAATAGCAATCCCGAGCCATTGTCGTCCGGTCTCGGAACCGACCAGTATCAGCCGGGAATCGCCGTGGACAAAGCGGGGAAGGTCGGCGTCTGTTTCTATGATCGACGCCTGGACCCCGGTAATTTTCTGATCGACCGGGAATGCGCCTCCTCCAAGGATGCTGGGATCAGTTGGAAAAATAAGAAGATGACAAAGAAGAATTTTCCGGCGGTTCCGGGCCAGGATCTGTTGCTGAATTACACATACATGGGAGACTACGATGGCCTTGCCAGTGATTTCACCAAAACGAACAGCGGCTTTATCGGCGCCTGGGGGGACAATTCCCTCGGTAACCCCGATATCAAGGCTGGGAAGTTTTAAGGGTTGACTCGGCAGGAGGCGGTGATAGCGGAGAGGATGCCGGCTTCAAGGTGGCCGGTTGAGGCAAGCGGCCGCCATGGCGAAGGTCGCATGAGGCGCAGATCGCTCTCGCCGTATCCAAGGATTCTGGCCGTCGCTCGAACCCGGGTCCCTCCTTGCTCGCCGGGGGAGAGAGCGATGGTAAGCTGATAAAACCCCCTCGTCCACCGGATTGCTGTCCTCGCGCGGTCGGTGACGGCAATCCGGTGGAGCGCTTCCGGACTGACCAGCCGGATTCCTGTCGTAATCACGCCCTGTTCTTCGTCAACACTGATGATCGACTCTCCTTGGCCGGTGAGAACCGCCTGCACGCAGCTCAGGGCAGGTAGGAGCGGACGATCCACATCGATCGTCAACTCGCTTGAGGCGAAGATTAAAAGGACAAGAACTCCTACCATTTCACATGACTATTCGGATCTGTCGCAATTTTCTGAACCCTCTTTCTTCTCCTCAGGTTAGCTGGTCTGAGTTCCGAAGTCAAATCCGCTCGGGTAAAGACTCGCACTTCAATCGATGATCATATTGTGTGCTAACATACAATTCCTCTCGTTCCTTTCTGCTGCCCTCTGAGGAGAACGATAAGGCTGAGGAGGAGTGTGGGTGAAACGGTACGCCTCGCCGCATTAAAGGCGCAAGGCGCCGAAGGGCGCCCGGAGATCGACGGGTTGCGCCGCCCGCTTGTACCGCTGGTCATTGCGTTCCTTGCGGGGATCGTGGCGGTTCGCCTTCTGCAGCCTCCGGCGCTCGTCTGGTTTCCGACTGGACTTGTAGCCGTCGGCCTCGCCCTGCTGAGCGCCGCGTATCACCGGCTTCACATTGCCGGCGTCTTCCTGCTGTTCCTGTTCTTTTCTCTTGGCGCAGGTCGCCTTGGGGTCGAGCCCTATCTCCTCCCCCCGCATCACATCGATCGTTTACCCGAAGAGATCCTGGAGCAGCCGCTCTTGCTCGAGGGGATTGTGACCTCGCCAGGCGATCCCCTGGCCAAAGATGCCGGAGGGGCCGATGGCGAAGGAGGACGCGTGCGAATCCTTCTTGACCTTCGGACCATGTGGCCGGCTGGGCGGCAAATCGAGATTACCGGGCGCGCGCGTCTCACCCTGCTTCGCCCCGAGATCGTTCCTGCCTATGGAGAACGCATTCGCGGGCAGTTCAAGCTTCGCCGGCCACGAGGCTACCTGAACCCTGGAGGGTTCGACTACCCGCTCTATCTCAGAGGTCAGGGTGTCACGCTTGAAGGGTGGGCGAGCAAAGCCGCTCCCATCGAGCGGCGAGGAACAGATGAAGGGAGCGGACCGCTTTCCTGGGCATATACGCTCCGCAACCGGATGATTCGTGCCGTAAACAGCCTGCTTCCGCCTGATCAGGCCTCCCTGCTTGCCGCCGTCATCCTTGGTGAACGTTCAAGCATCCCACGGGAGATCACCGAGGCTTTTTCAGGGTCCGGCACGTATCACATCCTGGCCATTTCCGGGCTCAACGTGAGTCTTCTCGCTGGTGTCCTGTTTTTTCTTTTGAAGGCCATCCGCGTCCCGCTGCGCCTGCGCGCGCTGCTCTCAATGGGTCTGATCACCTTTTATGCGATCCTTGCAGGCGGGAGCGCATCAGTGGTCAGGGCGGCCGTGATGGCCGACGTGTACCTGCTGGGCCTGGTTCTTGACCGCGAAGCCGATTCGCTCAATACCCTTGCCCTTTCGGCCCTCGGGCTCTTGCTTTGGCAACCGCTCTTTCTGTTTGATGTCGGGTTTCAACTGACCTTCGTCGCCACCGGGGCGATCCTGGTGGCGGTTGATCGGCTGCCGTTGACGTCGCTGTCGACGCCGTGGCGATGGGTTGCCACACCACTGGCATTGTCTATCGCGGCCTTCCTCGGGACAGCCCCGATTCTCGCCTCGACCTTCTATCGAATCTCGCCTATCGGCATCCTGGCCAACCTCCCGATTGTGCCCCTGAGCGGTCTGCTGACAGGGGCAGGAATGCTGTTTGCCATATTGGCGACCGTCATCCCTCAGTCGCTCGGGTGGTTTGCCGTACTCATCGGATGGCTGATCGATCTGCTGGTGAGTCTTGCCGGCTGGTTTGCGCGGCTGCCGCTCGCGTCGGTGACGATCTTCCCCCCGTCCGTACCGATGACGATCTGTTACTATCTGGCCTTGGGCGCATGGGTCATGGCTGCATGGCAACGGCGGTTCCGATGGCCGGCGTACTCAGCCACCCTTATCCTGGTCATTCTAGCCAGCGCTCGACTGCTTCCCGTCTTCCAGAACGGCCAGGTCCGGATGACCGTCCTCGACGTCGGGCAAGGCGACGGCATTGTCCTGGAGCTTCCCGGGAAACGAACCATCCTGATCGACGGCGGCGGCCTATTCGACGATCGGTTCGATATCGGAGAGCAGGTGGTAGTTCCGTTCCTGCTCTCCCGCTGGATCGGCCACCTGGATTTGGTGGTCCTGTCTCATCCGCATCCGGATCACCTGAATGGCCTACAGGCCGTCCTCCGTCACTTCACGATTGGCCAAGTCTGGGATAGCGGACAGCGGGCTGCCATGCCGAGCTATCTCTGGTTCGAAGAGACGCTGCGCGACAAACGGATTCCCCACAAGATCCTGCAGGACGGGTATCGGACATCCGAGTTTGCGCCGGTGCAGATCGCGGTGCTGCACCCTTCGAATCCGATGCTGCAAGGCTCTAAACGTGGCCACTTTTCTGACGTCAACAGCAACTCGCTGGTTCTGAGCGTGAAGTACAGGAAGGTGGCGTTTCTTTTGCCGGGTGACATTGAAGAGGAGGCGGAACGCCTGCTGCTTGAACAGGGAGTAGATCTGCAGGCCCAGGTCCTGAAGGTGCCGCACCATGGCGGCAGAACGAGCAGCAGCGAGCCGTTCCTCGCGAGCGTGCAACCGAAGATCGCGGTGGTATCCGCAGGCTACCGAAACCGCTTTCGGCATCCGCATCAGGAGACGTTGGACCGATACCACGCGATTGCCGGCGACCTGTACAGGACCGACCGGGATGGCGCCGTCACCATCACAAGTGACGGGAACACCGTCGAGGTGGCGACCTTTCGGCAGTCCCATCGGTAGCGATGCCGGTTACGCCGACATCATGGTCTCCTGCGACTACTCGAAGACAAAGATGATCCTCTTCGACCGGCCCTACGCCCTCCTGGAGTGTATAGGCAGAGGCTTCTTCGTACTCTTGCTCTACTTCGGGGCGATCGTCCTGGTATGGGGACGGCCGGAGCCCTTCGACATGCTCGGAATCGACGCCGTGGACCGAAACGAGCCTTGCCCCTGCGGTTGTGACTCATCGCAATCCGCCTGAGGAGCTTTTGGGCTTGCGCTATATTGTAGATCGATATACAGTAAACTTCATGATCAAGACCTTCCGCAATCGCGACACGCAGGCGTTGTTCAAAGGTCGTTGCCCGCGCCGCTGGCAGGCCATCCGGCAAGCGGCGGAGCGCAAGCTCGCCCAATTGCATGCCGCGGCCACGCTGGACTTTCTACGCTCGCCGCCAGGCAATCGGCTGGAGGCCTTGAAAGGCGACCGCATGGGCGGGTGGAGCATCCGCATCAACGATCAGTGGCGAGTATGCTTTCGCTGGGCTGAAGGAGATGTGTGTGATGTCGAGATCGTGGACTATCACTGAGGAGACGTTGCCATGATGAAGAATCGCATGAGGCCGATCCACCCAGGCGAGATTCTGCGCGAAGAGTATATGGTGCCGCTTGGGATCTCTGCCAATGGACTGGCGCGGGCGCTGGGTGTCACTCCTGCTCGTATCAACGATATCGTAAGGCAGAAGCGTGGGATCACGGGCGACACGGCCTTGCGTCTCGCGCGCTATTTTGGAACCGATCCACAGTCCTGGTTGAACCTGCAAACCGCATACGATTTGCGGGTGACGGAGCTGGCATCCGGTGACGCGATTGAGCGCCAGGTAAGGCCCCGCGAGGCAGCTTGAATGCGACGCGACGCAGATCCCCACCCTGTCCGAGTGGGCGCGGATCGGCATGGCGGCCCTGCGGTGGGAGGCGGCCTGCTGGTGATACGGAAGCGCTCAGTGTAGGTCGGGCGAGCATCGCGTCACCCCACATCCTCCCGCAAGCCGTCGGGTTACGGCCTGAACGGCCTCACCCGACCTACGATGCTTCCTTCTGGTCTACGCCATGCACGTCCCTGTTGGCGTTCCCTTCACCTACCTAATCGCCTACGTCCAGGTCTCCGGCGCCGCCGTCGGCATCCCCGATTTCGCAGCCGACTTGACGCCTTCCTTATGGTACCCACTTGTGTGTGAGGCCGCGGAAGGCCGGAAAAATGGCCGGTGAAAGGGTTTGACAAAGCCAAGAGGCGTGTGTTAAGAAACCCGCATGGCCACTATCCCGCTGCCGAAAATCTATACGATCAGCGATCTGACTGCTGAGATTCGCGCGACCCTTGAGGGCTCGTTTGCCGGAATTTGGGTAACGGGAGAGATGTCGAATTTTCATCAGCACTCATCCGGGCATATGTATTTCAGTCTCAAGGATGAGACGAGTCAGATCCGGGCGGTCATGTTTCGGACGGCCAACCGGCAGCTCAAGTTCCAGCCAAAGGACGGGCTGGCGTTGTTGGTGTACGGCGAACTCAGCGTGTACGAGCGCCGTGGTGAATATCAGATTGTTGCGGAGTACATGGAACCGAAGGGCCTGGGGGCCTTGCAACTGGCGTTTGAACAGCTTAAGGAGAGGCTGCAGGCGGAAGGGCTGTTTGATGATGCTAGAAAACGGCCGATCCCGATGTTACCGAGGCGAATCGGGGTCGTGACGTCACCAACAGGGGCCGCCGTTCGCGATATCCTTCATGTGCTCCGACGACGTTTTGCCGGCGTCGATGTGCTGATCTATCCCGTGGCGGTTCAGGGTGATCAGGCAGCCCCGGAGATCGTCGAGGCGCTCGGCGAATTGAATCGGCGGGGGGGATTAGACGTCGTCATTGTCGCCAGGGGGGGTGGCTCGGTTGAGGACCTGCAGGCCTTTAACGAGGAGATGGTCGCCAGAGCGATTGCGGCCTCCAGGATCCCGGTCATCTCGGCCGTCGGGCATGAGATCGATTACACCATCGCCGATTTCGTAGCCGACCTTCGCGCCCCGACACCGTCTGCGGCTGCAGAGTTGGTCATTGCCAGGCAGGACGAGCTCATGCAGCGGCTTGACGATCTGGGGTCACGGATGGCCGGCATCATGCGATCGAGGCTGCACGGTTTGAGGGTTCGGATCGGCGGGCTGGATCGGCACCTGCGACTGCTCAATCCGATCGAGCGGATTCGGGCGCAGCGGCGTTGCTTGACGGATCGCTGGCAGAATCTGACGGCTCTCGCCGATCGACGGTTAACGGCTCTCCGCAGTAGATTGCAGACAACCGCCGGCAAGCTGGATGCGTTGAGCCCGCTGGCGATCCTCCATCGAGGTTATAGTATTTGCCTGCGGCTTCCCGGCCATGAGATTATAAAAGACGGCTCAGCGGTGAAGACGGGCGATGTGATTGAGGTACGTCTCCATCGCGGCCGGTTGCGCTGTGATGTCCGCGAGGTCCAGGCCGAAGGAGGGTAGGAGCCGTCATGGAGGAGATCCGATTTGAAGAGGCGCTCAAACAGCTCGAGGCGATTGTGTCCCGCCTCGAAATCGGAGACCTCCCTCTTGAGGAGGCGCTGTCGATTTTTGAAGAAGGCGTTCGGCTGACTAAACTGTGTTCGACTCGGCTGAGCGAAGCAGAGCAGCGTGTGAATATCCTGGCACGTAACGCGGAATCCTCCACCGGTAGACTTGAAGAACAGCCGTTTGAAGAGGATGAAGAAGAGACATAAGACAGTTCAACGTTCAACGTTCAACGTTCACGGTTCAAAGGAAGTGCAGTGACGGCGGAAGAGTTGAAGCAGTACCTGGAGGAGCGGCGGCTGCTGATTGATGAGGCGCTGGATAGGTATCTTCCCGGGACCGGCGACTCCCCGAAGGAGATCCACGAGGCGGTCCGTTACAGTGTCTTTGCAGGGGGCAAGCGACTGCGACCAATCCTGATTTTGGCGGCGGCAGAGGCCGCAGGCGGACAGGTGGAGCAGGCGCTTGCAGCGGCGGCCGCCATCGAGCTGATTCATACCTATTCCCTGATTCACGACGACCTGCCGGCCATGGACGATGACGACTATCGCCGTGGGCGACTGACCTGCCACAAGGTCTACGGCGAGGCGATGGCCATCCTGGCGGGTGATGCGCTGCTGACGCAGGCATTCATCCTGCTGTCGACGGCAATCCCCCCGTGCCCCCCTTTGGTAAAGGGGGAGTGGGGGGATTTGGAGGGGGTGCCTGGTCCTGAGGCTCGGCTTACAGTCATCCAGGAGATTGCCCAGGCCGCGGGCAGCAAAGGGATGGTCGGCGGTCAGGTCGTGGACATGCTGCACGAGGATCGGGAGGTCGATCTGCCGACACTCACGTATCTGCACGAGCACAAGACCGGCGCCTTGATCCGGGTGTGCCTGCGCGTGGGAGGTATCCTTGCGTCAGCCGGATCGGAGCAGATGGAGGCCCTTACCCGCTATGGCGAGCGGATCGGGCTCGCCTTTCAGATCGTAGACGATATCCTGGATCTGGAGGGGAGTCTGGAGGCCCTGGGGAAGCGGGCTGGGAGCGATCTCCGCAAGAAGAAGGCCACCTTCCCGGCCCTACTCGGGATCGAGGAGTCGCGACGATGGGCCCATCGATTAGTATCGGAGGCGAAGCAGACCGTGGCCGTCTTTGGTGACCGCGGGGTGGCGCTGCAGGCGATTGCTGAGTTCGTTGTCATGCGCCGGGGGTAATGGCACATCACGAACCCTGTCCCAAGCATGATCGAAGGATTGGTTCAGGTGGCCCCATCTGTCGTTGACTGCCCCGCAAACAGAAGGGCCAAGCGGGTCCGGCTGGATCTTGCCGTGCAGGCGCAAGGTCTGACGGCAAGCCGCGAGCGAGCCAGGGCGCTAATTCTGGCCGGCCAGGTGCTGGTTGATGACCGCGTAGCGGACAAAGCGGGGACCCTGGTCGCGGAAGACGCGCAGATTGCGCTTAAGGCTCCAGAGCATCCGTACGTGGGGCGCGGGGGCGTCAAGCTTCATGGCGCCATAGAGAAGTTCGCTATCCCCGTCATCGGGCGCGTCTGCCTCGATCTGGGCGCATCAACAGGGGGGTTTACCGACTGCCTGCTTCGGCATGGCGCCGCCCGCGTCTATGCCGTTGATGTCGGGCGTGGACAGCTCGACGTGAAACTCAGGACCGATCCCAGGGTCACTGTCATGGAACGGACCCACGTACTGACGTTGACGTCGGCCGACTTTCCGCACCGGCCGGACCTTGCCACGGTGGATCTCTCATTTATCTCTCTTGCCACGATTCTTCCAGTCCTTCCCCCGCTTCTTACCGATTCCGGTGAAATCCTGGCGCTGATCAAGCCGCAGTTCGAGGTCGGCAAGGGGCATGTCGGAAAGGGCGGTGTGGTCCGTGACCCAGAGGCGCATCGGCAGGTCATCATGAAGGTCGGCAAACGCGCCTCCGAACTGGGGTTCAAGATTCTTGGCGCGGTCCCTTCCTGCCTGCTCGGGCCGAAGGGGAACCGCGAGTTTTTTATCTACGCGAGTAGGACCGGAACAGGCATGACTCCAGAAGAAGCGGCCGAACAGGCTGTGGGAGCCTGCCAGGGCGCTCATACACCCTGCGCCCCACACCCCACACCCTAAACCCTACACCCTGAAGGGAGGGTGCATGAAACGGATCGGCATTATCGCCAAGTTTCATAAGCCTGAGGCCAAGACTATCCTGACAGAGCTGGTTCCGTGGCTCACGGCCAGGGGTGTGGAAGCGGTTCTGGATGAAGAGACCGCCAAGTTGGCCGGGATCGCCGGTGGTCAGCCGAAGCCTGATTTGCCAGGGCTTGTGGATCTCCTCCTGGTTCTTGGGGGGGACGGGACGCTTTTGTCCGTGGCGCGCCTGATCGGAACGCGGGACGTACCGATCCTCGGCGTGAACCTCGGCGGTCTTGGATTTTTGACCGAGGTGACCCTTGAGGAGATCTATTCAACCCTGGATGCGGTCTTACAGGGAAGCTACGAAGTCACCCACCGGATTCTGCTGACCGCGACGGTCCACCGGCAGGGAGAGCGGATCGCGGAGTATGTCGCGCTGAACGACGCAGTCATCAATAAAGGCGTTCTGGCCCGGATGATCGAGCTGGAGACCTACATCGACGGGCAATATGTCACGACCTTCCGCGCCGACGGCCTGATCCTTTCCACCCCGACCGGCTCCACCGCCTATTGCCTGGCGGCCGGCGGTCCGATCGTCTACCCGACGCTTCGCGCGCTTGTCGTCACTCCGATCTGTCCCCATACACTCACCCTCCGTCCTATTGTGATCCCGGATGCCGCAAAGATAGAGATCGTCCAGAGCTCGACGGACGAAAACACCTGCCTGACCATGGACGGCCAGGTCGGGTTTACCCTTCGCCATCGCGACGTGATCAAGGTCGGTCGCTCGGACCATACCATCACCCTGCTCAAAGCGCCCGGGAAAGACTACTTCCAGATCCTTCGTACAAAGCTGAAATGGGGCGAGCGGTAACGCCGTGCTCCGTGAGTTAAGTCTGACGAATTTCGCCCTGATCGACGAGCTCCGGGTGGAGTTCGGCTCTGGCTTGAATGTCCTCACGGGTGAGACCGGCGCCGGGAAGTCGATCATCATCGATGCATTGGGGCTTGCGCTGGGGACGAGGGGCGAGGCGGAGCAGATCCGTACCGGGGCCGAAGGCGCGACGGTGGAAGCTGCGTTCGATCTGCAGGGCGATGAGCCTCGTCGACTGCTCAGCGAAAGCGGAATTGAGTGCCCGTCGGATGAATTCCTGTGTGTGCGGCGCCTGCTCCTGCGTGAGGGCAAGAGCAAGGCCTACCTGAATGGAAGGCTCTCATCGGCGGCATGGCTTCGTGACCTTGGTGAACTCCTGGTCGAGGTCCATGGCCAGCACCAGGGGGTTGCCCTGACTCAGCCGTCTCGCCAGCGGCTGCTCCTCGACGCCTACGCCGGATTGACGGGGGATGTGGCGGCCTTCCGTGGACTGTATAGCAGGCGGCAGGCTCTGAGGTCGGAGCTGGATGCCTTGAGCGCAGGAGAGCGGGAGAAAGCCCAGCGCCTGGACCAGCTTCAGTATCAGCGTGGGGAGATCGCCGCCGCGCGACTCGCCGACGGGGAGGAAGAGGAGCTTATCCAGGAGCGGACGATCCTCATGCACGCCGAGCGGCTGCACGCTGCGGCGCACCTGGGGTACGAGGGTCTGTACGGAGAGCAAGGGTCGGTGGCGGGTCGCCTGGCCTTGATCGTCTCGAAGCTTAGGGAGGCGCAGCGTATCGACCCAAGGCTGAAGGATGTTGTTGAGGCCTGTGAGACTGCCATCGCATCGGTTGAGGATGCCGCCGCCCAGCTCAGGGACTATAGGGAGAGTGTGGCCTTTGACCCTGAGCGCCTGGAGCAGGTGGAGGGACGACTGCACGAGATTGGCAAACTGAAGCGCAAATACGGCGGCTCGATTGCCGAAATTCTCGCATGTGCGACGTCGGCCGAAGAGGAGTTGCAGCGTCTCATCGGCTCGGAGGAGCGGGGACAGGAGGTCGAACGGGAACTGGCGACGTTAGACGAGGCACTCGCGCAACAGGCGGCTGCCCTGACAGCGCGCCGGAAGGCGGCAGCCGAGCGATTGGCCGCGGCCGTCCGTCAGGAGTTGCAGACCCTGAGGATGGAGAAGGCGGACTTTGCCGTCCAGGTCAGGACTCGCCCTGGATCCGATGGCTCGTGTCTGCTGGCGTACGGGGCAGACGAAGTGGAGTTCCTGATTGCCCCGAATCCTGGTGAGGAGTTGAAGCCGCTAGGCCGCATCGCCTCCGGTGGCGAGCTGTCGCGGGTCATGCTGGCCATCAAGGCCATCCTTGCGGCCTCAGATCAGGTTCCGACACTGGTCTTTGACGAGGTGGATGTGGGGATCGGCGGGGGGATGGCCGCGGTGATAGGCCAGAAGCTCTGGGCGATTGCGAAAGAGCGGCAGGTCCTCTCCATCACGCATCTGCCGCAGATCGCGGCTTTGGCCGACCGCCATCTTTCGATCGTGAAGCGTCTCAATGGAGCCCGCACTGAAATCGCCGTCCAGGTACTGGAGGGCGAAGAACGGGTCCGCGAGATCGCCAGGATGCTTGGGGCAAAGGAGCGAACGGGTATCTCGCTGAACCATGCTCAAGAAATCCTGGAGACGGCCAGTCGATGGAAGGCGGCAAGAGTATCAGGCGCGTCCGCGTGACCATGTTACGATGACGAGTGGAGTATGCTTACGGCGCAAGCCTCGCAGTGATAACATGGCACCCCCGGTATGAAGATCGTCTGTAGGTGAGTGCCTGGTGAGGGAACCAGACGCTGGAAGTGCTCGATATATCCAAGGCAAAGGAGTGAATGCCATGCCACAACTCTACAAGATTCCGCTGGTGTTGAGTCCCCAGCCCGAAGGGGGGGTATACGGTAACCAGCCCGGTATTACCGGAGCTCATCACGGAGGGAGATACGCCAGAAGAGGTCATCCGGAGCGTGAACGACGCCTTGGAGGCGGCGCTGGAACTGTACGAAGATCAAGGCCGACCGCTGCCTGCGAATGCGCGGCAAGACCCACAGGCCGATCCAATCTAGTTCGAGTGTTGACGTAGTCAGGGCTCCCCGCTCTGCGCCTCGCCTTCAGCACCCGCATAGCGACCGTCCCCAGGTTTGGGGGGCTCCCTTTCCCCTTGCGTAACACACAGCTTACCAGGCCTCCCCTGTCCTTGTCACCATTGCCTAAAGCGAGTATACTTTCGTTTCAATGCCTAGGATATTCGACCACATCGAGCAATCGCTCCTGCCGGCGCTCCAATAGACTATTGATTTGACTCGAAGAAATGGAATGAGCAGGCTTGAAGAGCTGAAACCCAACGCCGCCGTACGAGGCATCCTGCCGGATGCTCTTGCTACGGTTGTCAGCGTTCAGTGGTTCGGTTCCGAGGCCCTGGAGCTGACCTATAAGTCGCCGTCCGGCAAGGTGGCAAACGAGCTTCTGTATCGACACGACGAACCCAGGCTGGAGGTTGTCGAGCAAGGCCGCCCGTGGAGTTTCGACGGCGACGGCGATCTCTTCAGGTTAGTTTCCGAGGCACACCGTATCCGGCTTGCCCACCTCTTCGATCCCGTCTTGGCGGTGCATACGTCCGTTCTGGAACCCCTACCGCACCAAATCACCGCCGTCTATGACGTGATGCTGCCCCGCCAGCCGTTGCGCTTCCTGCTCGCCGACGATCCCGGCGCGGGCAAGACAATCATGGCCGGTCTGCTGATGAAGGAACTCATTGCCCGCGGCGACCTGCACCGCTGCCTCGTCGTATGTCCCGGTAGTCTTGCCGAGCAGTGGCAAGACGAACTCTACAGGCGCTTCCACCTGCCGTTTGAAATCCTCACGAACGACAAACTTGAAGCTGCCCGGACCGGTAACTGGTTCCTGGAAACAAATCTGGTCATTGCGCGCCTCGACAAGCTGTCCCGCAACGAAGATGTGCAGGACAAGCTCAGGGTTCCTGATTGCCGGTGGGACCTGATTGTCTGCGACGAGGCACACAAGATGTCTGCCAGCCTCTTCGGCGGCGAGGTCAAGTACACCAAGCGCTACAAACTCGGACAACTGCTCTCGACCCTGACCCGGCATTTCCTGTTGATGACGGCGACACCGCACAACGGGAAGGAAGAAGACTTCCAACTGTTTATGGCCTTACTCGACGGCGACCGGTTCGAGGGACGTTTCCGGGACGGCGTCCACGTGTCGGATGTGTCCGACCTCATGCGCCGCATGGTCAAGGAAGGACTGTTAAAGTTCGACGCGACTCCGCTGTTTCCTGAGCGCATCGCGTACACCGTTCCCTATAAGCTCTCCGATGCCGAGGCGCGACTCTACAAGGAAGTTACCGACTACGTGCGCGAGGAGTTCAATCGCGCAGAGGCGCTCCAGAACGACAAGCGCGCCGGTACGGTCGGCTTCGCCCTCACGATCCTTCAACGCCGCCTCGCTTCATCGCCTGAGGCTATTTGCCAATCCCTCCGCCGCCGTCGTGAGCGGCTGGAAAGCAAACTGCGGGAACTGGAGTTGCTCCAGCGCGGCAACGAGGTTGCAGCGAACATTGCCGCCGGAGCCCCGGAACTCGATGCCGAGGACGTTGAGGATTTGGAAGACGCGCCCGATAACGAAGTCGAGAGCGCAGAGGAAGAGATTCTGGATCAGGCGACCGCCGCGCGCACCATCGCGGAACTGAAGGCGGAGATCGGCACACTGAAACGGCTTGAGGGACTGGCCTTGGCGCTGCGCCGCAGTGGCGAGGACCGGAAATGGTGTGAACTGGCGACACTGCTGGGCACGGTCTTTGCGACCGGCGCAGTGACCGATCGCGTTGCCGAATCGCCTGTCCCCTACGGGTCCGGGCTGATCCCACTACCGACCCCATCCCCGCACCAGAAACTTGTCCTGTTCACGGAGCACCGCGACACGCTCAAATACCTGGAGGACCGCGTCTCGACATTGCTTGGACGCCGCGAAGCGATCGTGACGATTCACGGCGCGATGGGCCGCGAGGACCGAATGAAGGCCCAGGAAGCGTTCAAGCACGATCCTGACGTACAGGTTCTCCTTGCCACGGACGCCGCCGGCGAGGGCATCAACCTCCAACGCGCCCACCTGATGGTCAACTACGATCTGCCTTGGAACCCGAACCGGATCGAGCAGCGTTTCGGCCGTATTCACCGTATCGGGCAAACCGAAGTCTGCCACCTCTGGAATCTCGTAGCCGAAGAGACCCGCGAAGGCGATGTCTATCGCACCCTCTTGGAGAAACTGGAACAGGCCCGGCAGACGCTCGGCGGCCAGGTCTTCGACGTACTCGGCAAGCTCCAGTTTGAGGGCAAGCCCTTGCGCGACCTGCTGATCGAGGCCATCCGCTACGGCGAGCGGCCTGAGGTCCGCGCCCGGTTGACGCAGGTCGTCGCCAACGCCTTCGACAAGACCCAGTTGCAGGACCTGCTGGAGGAACGCGCGCTCGCGCATGACAGCATGGACGCGTCGCGCGTGTTTCGCGTGCGCGAGGAGATGGAACGGGCCGAGGCCCGCCGATTGCAGCCGCACTACATCGAGTCCTTCTTCCTTGAAGCCTTCCGGCGGCTTGGCGGTTCCGTCAAACAGCGCGAAACCCGCCGGTACGAAGTCACGCATGTCCCGGCGCCTGTGCGCAATCGAGACCGCCTCATCGGGGTAGGCGAACCCGTCCTGCCGCGCTACGAGCGGATCGCCTTTGAGAAGAATCTTGTCGCTCCGCAGGGCCAGCCGCTGGCCGCCTTCCTCTGCCCTGGCCACCCGCTTCTCGACGCCACGATTGACCTGACATTGGAGCGTCACCGCGACTTGCTGCGCCGGGGCGCGGTCCTGGTGGATGAACGGGACACCAGCACGAGACCTCGCGTGTTGTTCTACCTGGAGCATGCCATTCAGGATGCCGGTCTTACTCGCGCCGGCGATCGACGTATCGTGTCCAAGCGCATGCTCTACGTCGAGCTCGATGCGGACGGCAACACGCGCCACATGCACTACGCGCCCTACCTGGACTATCGGCCGTTGACCGAAAACGACCCGGGTGTGGATACCATCCTTGCCCGTCCCGAGTGCGCCTGGGTTTGCCGCGAACTCGAACAGAAGGCCCAAGGCTACGCTGTTGCCCAGGTTGTGCCCGAACACCTGGTGGAAGTGCGGTCCCGCCGCTTGGACCTGATCGCCAAGACGGAAGCCGCCGTTCAGGACCGGCTCACGAAGGAAATCAGCTATTGGGACCACCGCGCCGAACAACTCAAACTTCAGGAGCAGGCGGGGCGGACTAATGCCCGCCTGAACTCGGGCGAGGCCGGCAAGCGGGCCGATGCCTTACAGGCGCGGCTTCAGAAGCGTATCGAGGAACTGAAGCTCGAAAAGCAGATTGCGCCGCTTCCACCGGTCATCATGGGTGGTCTTCTCGTCGTTCCCGCCGGTTTGCTCACCGCGATGTCAGGAACGCTAAAGATGGCTGTCCCGACCCACGTCGAGGACACGCAAGCGTCCGCTGCCAAGGCCCGCGCTATCGTCATGCAGACCGAACGCGATCTTGGCTTCGTCCCGACCGACCGCGAGAGCGAGAAGCTCGGCTACGACATCGAGAGCCGCATACCCGGCACCGGCAAACTGCGCTTCCTCGAAGTCAAGGGTCGCGTGGCTGGCGCGGCGACGATTACCGTGACCAAGAACGAGATTCTTTACTCGCTCAACAAGCCCGACGATTTTGTCCTTGCCATCGTCGAGTTCGACGACAACGCTCACCGGGTTCATTACGTCCGCCGCCCCTTCCACCGCGAACCGGATTTCGGCGTGACCAGCGTGAACTACGACTTTGTCGAGCTACTGGCGCGGGCGGAGGGGCCGAAATGACGATTTCACCCCAGCAGTTAGAAGACTGGCTGAACGCCAAAGAGGACGAGCATCTCGAGTTCAAGGAAGCGAAGAACAACTTCCATTTCGAGAAGCTCGTGAAGTATTGCGCTGCCCTGGCGAACGAGGGCGGTGGTTCCATTGTGCTGGGCGTGACCGACTCGCGCCCCCACCAAGTCGTTGGCAGCCTGGCGTTCGCCGATATCGAGCGAACCAAGGCCGGACTGGTCGAGAAGCTCCGTCTTCGCATCGATGCCGATGAAATCATGCATCCGGACGGTCGGGTGCTGATCTTCACTGCGCCCGCGCGCCCGATCGGAGTTCCCATCCCGGTCGAAGGTGCGTACTGGATGCGTGCCGGCGAAGATCTGACTCCGATGACGCCGGATATGCTGCGGCGCATCTTCGAGGAGTCCGGCCCCGACTTCTCCGCCGAGATCTGTCGCCATGCCACACTGGCCGACCTCGATCCGCTTGCCATCGCCGAGTTCCGCCAACGCTGGGTGAAGAGGGCGCAGAACGAGCGGATCCTCGGCAGATCTGACGCGCAGGTGCTTGCCGATGCCGAGCTGGTGGTCGACGGTCGGCTCACCTTCGCGGCGCTGATTCTGTTCGGCACCGGCGCGGCCCTCGGCCGTCACCTCGCGCAAGCGGAAGTCATCTTCGAGTATCGATCCAGCGAGGCATCCGGTCCCGCTGCCGAACGGCACGAATTCCGTCAAGGGTTCTTCCTCTTTCACGATCCTCTCTGGGATCTCATCAACAAGCGCAACGATCGCCAAAGCTACCAGGATGGCTTCTTCCGCTTTGACGTCCCGACCTTCGATGAACTCCCGGTCCGCGAAGCCGTTCTAAATGCGGTATGCCATAGAGACTACCGTCTTGGCGGTTCCGTATTCGTCCGCCAGTTCACCCGCCGTCTGGAAATCATCAGCCCCGGAGGGTTCCCGAGTGGCATCACGATCGAGAACATTCTTGACGAGCAGAACCCTCGCAACCGCCGTCTCGCAGAAGCGTTCGGTCGCTGCGGCTTGGTGGAACGCTCGGGCCAGGGCATGAACCTGATGTTTGAGAGTGCCATCCGACAGAGCAAGCCGCTTCCCGACTTTGCCGGCTCCGCCGCGCACAAAGTTTGCCTGACCCTGAATGGCACGATGCGTGCCCCCGCCTTTGTCCGCTTCCTTGAAAAAATCGGGCAGGAAAACCTCGCGTCATTCGGCACGCACGATTTCCTGGTGCTTGATCTCGTGCATCGGGAGAAGCCTGTGCCAGACAGTTTGAGACCACGCCTGCTCCGCTTTCGAGAACAAGGCATCGTTGAGACGGTCGGGCGTGGCCGCGGCACTCGCTATCTTCTGAGTCGTCGTTTCTACGGCTCAATCGGGCAGCCGGGAGCGTATACACGACGTCGCGGGCTGGACCGCGAGGCGAATAAGTCGCTGTTGCTCAAACACATCAAAGAAAATCCATCCAGGGGAGCCAATCTCGAGGAACTCCAGCAAGTGCTGCCCGGACTGAGTCGGTTTCAGGTTCAGGGCCTGGTCCGAGAGCTGAAAGCGACTGGACTCATCCGAAAGGTCGGCGAAGTTCGCTGGGCTCGTTGGTTCCCGGCAGGGGAATCCAAGGGATGAGATCACAAGCCGCCGAAAACGCATACAAACGCATACGCGCACTCGATCGTGCTCGTAACTTGTTGATTTATCGCCCTCAATCATGACGCAAAAACGCATATACAACGCATATCCTGCCGTTCAAAGGACGGCCCGAGCATGATCCCGCGCAGGAAACTCATCGAGGTGGCGCTGCCGCTGGAGGCGATCAATAAGGCC
>NSJM01000140.1 GCA_002634395.1 Candidatus Methylomirabilis sp. | reverse complement strand
CGGAGCGTGAATCCCAGGGCTTCCATGTAGCCGATCAGTCGACCCTGTCGGTGGCGGACGTCGGCAAGAGGTTCAGCGAGCCGCTCGCGGTTCCAGTGAAACCTGGGCCAGTCCTTCAACTCATGGAGATACATTCTACGCACCTCAGCCGGAGATTGTAGCGTGGAATCACCGCAGAGAGCAAGTATTCTCCGCACAATATGCGTCGAATGGTTGTCCTCATCGCCGCGGCAAGGGCCGTACGACCTCGAGGAGCATGCGTCGCGGGTCGATCTTTCCGGTGTGAGCCAGCCATAACACGCGACGTGCTAACCCATTCCTCGCTTCCCGTCTCCGACCTCGTCGATCGCGCGTGTGCCTCCATCGACAGGGGACTGGAGCATCCCGCCATCGGTGCCGCATGGATCCATGTGGCGGTGGCCGCAATCCATCCGTTCACGGACGGCAACGCCCGTGCCGCGCGCGTCGTGGCCTCGCTGGCGATGTACCGAGGGGGTTTCAAGCTGCCCGAGTTCACCTCACTCGAAGAATGGTGGGGACGCCACCTGTCCGACTACTATGCGAGCTTCCGCTGCCTGGGGGCGGCCTTCGACCCGACGGCCGATGTGACGCCCTTCATCCGAGCGCACCTGGGGGCTCAGCTCCATCAGGTACGGGCGCTCGACCTGCGGGAACGTGTCCAGCATAGGATTTGGACTGTGATCGAAGAGGCGGTCACGACTGTGGGTCTCGACCTGCGCCTTGCCAACGCCGTGTGGGATACGTTCTTTGGCCGGAGCGTGACCCCCCGGTACTACCGGCCCCTCGCGGATGTGAGCGTGGCGACGGCAACGAAGGATCTCGCCATGGCCGTCGCCGCCGGTCTGCTGCGGCCGGTCGGCCGGGCGCGGTCTCGCACCTATCAGGCAGGCGAGGCACTGTACGCGCGAATCGGCGCGGCCCTCGGCGTTCCGGTTACCGAGTCTGGCGAGCCGGCGCGTGGGACGATCATCGGCGAACTGACGAAGCGGGTGGCGTCGGAACGGCCACGGTAGGATAATCCACCTATTTCGGCCAGGCAACCGCAAGGAAGCCGCCCAGTACGTGCTGGCCCGGCGCTGAAGCTCCTGTCTCTTGTCGAAAAGCGCGGCATCGCAGCAGTAGCCTGAACTGATCTCAATCACAGGTCCATTCAGCGCTGGCTTACCCTGGACGTGATCGTCGCCCTGCTCGCTCGCGAGCGATTACGCAAGACGCCACAAGTTCGAGGCGGTGGCGTCTCATGAATTCTCAGAATGTTGGCGCCAATCCTGCCTGTTTGCACAATTCGTTGGCCGTTATCCTGTCGAGCACACGGTGTCTCTTGACGGGAATAGTCTTTTTGTTATTAGTGTAGATTGAATGCCTCTTGCCTTCACGTAATAGGTAAAATCCGTTCTTTTCCAGATAGGTGATCAGATCCGCGACGTTGGACCGACACCTTATACCTCGACAGGTACCTGCTCTAACAGGGCTCCGCCAACTGGAATCTCTTTACCTTGCTGTCGATAGGCGATGACCATTTCGTGAAGGGCATCTTTCAGGAGATCCCGACATTCCTCGATCGTCTTTCCCTCTGTGACGACCTCTGGCCACTCCACCAATTGGCCCATATACCCTGATCGTATTTTCGTATACTTAGCAGTGTAGGTACTTACCATGGCGTTATCTCCTTCTCATATTTGGATCGCCTCTCACAGGTCACTCTGAAGAATGACGGATAGCCATGCGCCAAGCGCTGGCACTATTGTAGGACCGCCCAGGAAAAACGCAAGCATGATCCCATGACCCCAGTAATGGCGCCATCACCAGACCGAGTGGCCTTCCAGCATGACGAAGTATGGGACGTGACGTGTGTGCGGGCTGATGGGGGGCGCTAATGAGCAATCAGCCTAGCTGAGCAATACCGCATGCGCCGGGGGCGCACCCATGGGCATGGAAGCCCGCACCTTTTACCTCCCGCCTAAATCCCCCCTTTATAAAAGGGGGGTGCGGGGGGTTTTCAGGGGGACTTTCTAGCCAATGAATGGCGGGACATCACCGAGGCGCCAACAGGGAGGGGGAGCCAAATCAGATGATCAAAGTGGGCCAAATCAAGTTGACAAACCCACACGTCAACCCCTTACTCGAAGATAGGGGTGATCTTTGCCAGCACGTCGTCCATGATCGCGTCGGGGACGTGTTCCAATCGCTTGCCGCCTCGTGCAACGAGGTCGAGCGCACGGGGTTGGTCGCACCGGATTACACCTGTTGTCTTGGTGCCCGCCCCCGTCAGGGACACGGCAAACCCCGCCATCCGCGAAAAGCTGCCGCCGCTCGTAATCGGGAGCACCACTGGAGCCTGAGTCATCCGGTTAAAGGCCTCTGGCGATACGATCACGACCGGACGGCGGCCCTGCTGCTCATGCCCGGCCGTCGGGTCAAGTCCAACCAACCAGATTTCGCCGCGCTTCATCAGATCAGCTCGCTGCCGGCTGGAGGGTCAGCGAGCCACGTGCGCTCTTCCGTGGTCTGTGGGGCTGCAGGGTTGCACTGCGCGAGTAACTCGTCCAGGGTGTAGTGGGGGCGCTTTTGCGGCTCGACGATCAGTCGACCGCTTTCCACCGCGATGGCGACCTTGGCTCCGGGCTGCAAGTGCAGGATGTCAAGCAGGGCGGGTGGGACGGCCAGCATAACCGAGCCGCCGACCTTGCGCAGATTCGTTGTATGCATGATAACCTCCATACGTTTTATCTAAATATAACATCGGTCCAGAGGGTCATCAAGCCGTTTCTTTGGCAACAGGCCATATCCCATCTCTATTCATCGAGCGCCAATCGCGAGGTTCAACTCCAGCAATCGCTTCAATATCTCGCGCCGCGCCTCCAGTCGGGAAGCATCTCCTACAGTGCGCTCCATTTCATCGGTTGCTGACAAATGCGGGCGTTGGCCTTCGAGGAGTCGATCGGATCCTGGAGATCTTCATTCATCTTCGTCGGAGCAACGGGTTACCGGACCACCGGCGGGCACACGATCTCCCAGGAATGGAAATCCACACCCCGGAACTCCTCGGGTTTCATGACGGCCAGTTGGTCGATGACCCGTTTCCGCACAATCGAGCACTGAGCAGAGAACTCCTGGTCTCCCCGGCTGAACTTACCGGTCTGCATATAGTCCTTCAGGACGCTGATGCTGGACTCGGCATCATCAAAGCGGGTGTTGGCGATTTCGTCGAAGAACACGACGTGCTTGAGGCCAACGACGCCCAGCCGCGGGTGCCCTTGTTGTAAAAGAGCGTGGCCGGCGTCGCCTTGCCCCCTGACACGACGAATGAGCGGTTGGATGTATTGCGGAAGGTGTAGGTCTTGCCCGTCTCCCGCGGCCCCAGTTCGATCAGGTTGTAGTTGGATTCGACGAACGGCACCA
>NSJM01000040.1 GCA_002634395.1 Candidatus Methylomirabilis sp. | reverse complement strand
TGTCTTAGGGGATTTCTCTGTATTACAGCAATTCTGGAGTTGTAGAATCAGAATACAAGACTCAGAGCATAACATAGCTTGTCTCCCCCTTTTGTAAAGGGGGAAGTTGCTGGAGATGTTGTGCAAGGGTGCAATCTAGTTAATGCTCCCCGTAATAAGTTCTTCCGGAATTCGCGTGGGTGAACCTGTCTGCCTACAGATACGCACACCCTTTCTCCCCTTTGCCCAAGAGAAACCCCCCTAACCCCCCTTTTCCAAAGGGGGGGACCACACTCTAGCGCTTTTCCCCGTTGAACAGGCGAGGGAGAGACCACATGCTTGCACATCTACCTCTTCTCCCCCTTTTGTAAAGGGGGAAGTTGCTGGAGATGTTGTGCAAGGGTGCAATCTAGTTAATGCTCCCCGTAATAAGTTCTTCCGGAATTAGCGTGGGTGAACCTGTCTGCGACAGATACGCACACCCTTTCTCCCCTTTGCCTAAGAGAAACCCCCCTAACCCCCTTTTTCAAGGGGGGGAACCACACCCTAGGGCTTCTCCCCGTTTAGCAGGCGAGGGAGAGACCACATGCTTGCACATCTACCTCTTCTCCCCCTTTAGCAAAGGGGGACTGAGGGGGTTTTCGCCTCTTTCCCTCAGAGATGTTTCCAGATCTCTTCTTGCACGCCTTCACGATGTGTCAGGACGTCCCGATCAGAAAACCTCAACACGGTTAACCCGCGCGCCGCCAGCTCATTATCGCGTCGCCGGTCCTGCGCACGACCTTCCGGCGTATAATGTTGTCCTCCATCAAGTTCGATGACGAGTGCGGCTGAGGCGCAGTAAAAATCCACAATGTAATTGTCAATCGTCTTTTGCCGTGAAAAGAGACGGCCTTTCGCTTGCTTTCGCCTGATCATGGCCCACAGTGTTCGCTCGGCATCGGTCATGTTCTTCCGCAGGGAGCGGGCACAACCCTTGAGGTCCTTATTGTAGGGCAGGAGCAATGAGAAACCCCCCTAACCCCCCTTTTCCAAAGGGGGGGACCACATCTCCCCCTTTAGCGGGCAAGGGGGGACCACACGCTTGCACATCTACCTCTTCCCCCCGTTGAGCGAAGGGGGGACCACACTCTAGCGCTTTTCCCCCTTGAGCAGGCGAGGGAGAGACCACATGCTTGCACATCTACCTTTTCTCCCCCTTTAGCAAAGGGGGGTTAGGGGGGTTTTGAACGATCGGGAAAACCCCCTCAGTCCCCCTTTTGTAAAGGGGGAAGTTGCTGGAGATGTTGTGCAAGAGTGCAATCTATTTAATGCTCCCCGTAATAAGTTCTTCCGGAATTCGCGTGGGTGAACCTGTCTGCCTACAGATACGCACACCCTTTCTCCCCTTTGCCCAAGAGAAACCCCCCTAACCCCCCTTTTCCAAAGGGGGGGACCACATGCTTGCACATCTACCTTTTCTCCAGGGGATGAATTTGAGCCAGCCAGACACCTTGTTCTGAGGGGGGACTGCATGCTTGCACATCTACCTCTTCTCCCCCTTTAGCAAAGGGGGATCGAAGGGGGTTTTTCTCTCCCCTCATGGCCTCGTTTGGCAAAGGGGGTGTGTCCATGTCCAGCACTGAAGACTCGGCCTCTATCCACACTAATTCCGGAAGAACCACAAGTTAAGCCAACACAATCTTGTGTGACGTCTCGAACTGCTGACCGCGACTGTTGGTCACAACGATCCGAACGGTCGATTCTTCCATCACCCTCAATGTAAAGGTCATAAATGGACTGTCGCTGATAGCGGGGGTCATCTCGTAACGGCTTACCAGGCGATCCCCATACAACACCTTCATCTCTTTCAGGTAAAAGGGGTCGGCGGTCTGAACAAACGTCGAGCCCTGTAGAGCCAAACCGGTTCGGCTCGGATGCTTAAGTTTCACCTGCACATGAATGATCTCTCCCTGTCTGATCTTCCCTCGCTCGACCAACTCGGGGATTCGGATGACCGGTGGACGGATTGCGTCATCCATGAGTACGTTGTCTCCCCCTTCAGCGGCGGTTGCGCACCCACCCCCTCCTTCAGGAATCGTAATGGGTTGGCTTGTTGTCCAACGTCCATGGCGGGTGCACTCGGCAATGACCCGCACGGCGGAGGCGCCGCTGTGCATGCGAGCTTGAACGGAGAGATAAGCCCGCCCATTGGCCGGGCTGAAGTAGAAGATCCCCTTTGAGGGGATCGGGTCGCTTTCGTTGAGAATCTGGAGACTCTTGATATAGTGATCGGGCTCCATCGGGTGGCGCATTTCGGCAACAATTGGGACATGCGCGCCATTACGCGTGACGGGCGGAACCCGGAGACTGGGCAAATACGACTGATCGCGGCAGGTTGAAGCGCTCGGATCGTTGGAGCCTGGCAACTCAGAGGCAAAGGCATCGGCCAGCCGGCCAACCTCTTGTATAGTGTACCCGAGCGCTGCCAGGCTGGAGGCGAGACGGAGGAAGTCCCGTCTCGACATCGCGCGTCCCCCCATTGACGTAAGCCCCCCGCCTGTATTGCTGTCTGCGTCTGTTATCGAACACTGATCCAGACTGAGTGGGCTGAATCAGTGTGTTCCAGGCTCCAGTTTCGAACCACGGGTAGACCAATAGATATATGTCTCCAGAGCTTTCATGGCTTCCGAATCGTCCTCGATCTTCTCGCCCTCGGCCGCCTTCTCGATACACCAGTTGATCATATCTCGCAGCGTTGCAAACTTGCTGACTTGTTCCTGAAATTTAGGAAACGTGTACGGGTGGGTGTCTGAGGCGAATGGGTGACACATCGCGCATGCCATCCCGGTGTTGGAAAGGGTCACGTCAAGCCGTTTCTGGGTGTCTCCGTCACCGTGGAAAAGCAGATCACCGACCTTCACCTGTTCGAGGAAGGCCTGCTCGAACGCCTTGAGTTGCTCAGGCGTGTGCTTCGCCTTATGGGCGAATGCCGGATTCTGTCCGGATGCGACGACGAGGAGCAGGCATAGGGAGGCACCCAATATGGTTCTCATCTTACGTAGACGCTTCATCGTGGTCCTCCTCTTGGATGTGCGACCAACCAGTGGTTACTTGTATGCGCCGTAGTATGGCCACTCACGGTCGGCGAGTCGTGGACTCAGGATCTGATTGGCGTTATCCGCGCATCCCGAGTCCCACGGAGTCTCCCCCAGGATATCCTTCCGCCACATCACATAGTCATTCTCGAGTTTTTCTGCGGCGCTCACGGTGAGCTTCGACCAACCGACCCCATCGAACGGATCCCCGGGATCGACTCGAACCTTACATTTTGTGAGAGTCGGGACCCCTTCAGGCGCATACGGCCAAGTCCAGGAGGTGGCCAGCATTCCAATCGAACGCATCTTACCGATCTCGTTATAGAGGACTTGATGAGTATGACCGTGAATATTCGTGACGTTGGTAAACGGCTTGAGAACTTCGTGAACCTCGCGCCAGTCCCGCACCCAGAAGTTCCACGGTGGGTAGTATTCGTACAACGGGTTATGGCTGAAGATGACGACCGGTCTATTCTTTGGCCAGTTGGATAGGGTGGTGGATAGCCATAAGAGCTGATCGCGACCGACACCGGCCCAGGAGCCGGCTACACTCCCATCAAGTGTCGCCATATGACCCATCCGCTCTTTGGGGGTCATCTTCTTGGCTGTCCAATAGTCCGGACCGCGGCTGACGGTATCGAGTCCGATAAAGCGGACCCCTTTGTGGTCGAAGGTCCAGGAGGAGTTGCCAAAGAGCTTCTCCCACTTCATTCCCATATCGAGGTACCAGTCGTGCTCTCCGGGGATGAAGACCTTTTTGATGGTCACCTCTTTGAGGATTTCGGCCCCGAGGTCCAACTCGACCGGGTCCCCGAGCTGCGCCAAATCACCTCCATAGATCAGAAAATCAGCAGGCGGCGACATGGCTTGGACTTCTTTCATCGCGCGGGTCACCTTATCGACAAAACGAGTGTTGAGCGTTTTTGGGTATAGGTGGGAGTCCGAGACCCAGACGAATTTGAAGGCTTCGGCGCCGAAGGCCAAATCGAGGGTATTCAGCCACGGAAACCATCCCGCTGAGGCGACGCCGGCGGCGGCACCGGCAAGTAACGATTTATGAAGGAACATGCGGCGGGTGAGTTCCATGGTCCTGTCAGGATGTTCACCGGGCTGCCGTAACACTCGATCCATCTCACGGCGATGGCTCTCGGTCTCTGCAGAAGCGCCGATCTTTTGCCGCCACGAGCGTCTTGCCTTCGATCTCAGGAGTTTGAGTCGGTCACGATCACGGCTATAATCATCCATTGCGCGAACCTCCTTCATGCGTGAGACGCATAGGTTCCGATGCCGCCTATTTCTTCACCTCGATACTGACTGAAACCACCTCCTTTGCCTTTACGATGACCGGAGTTTCAGTAAATCCGGTGTACGCTTGCCAGACAACGAGGGTGTAGGCACCGGGCGGAACATCTGTAATTGTGAACATGCCGTCTTTACCAGTAATTCCATAGTAGGGGTTGTCGGCGACATAGATCCACCCAAGCATCCAGCCATGCGCATCGCACTCCACCCGGACAACCCCGGATTTCTTGAGGGGTCGTGTGACTCGATCGCCCTGGTTCGGCAATGTCACGCTAAAGACGGTTCGTTTTCCCAGGAATCCGTGCGTGGCATGCAGGACAGGGTCATCACTGATGATCTCGAGATCCGATCCAACCGGTACCACCTGAACATGCGGCACGAAGTCGCATTTCCGATTGGTCAGTTCGGGTGTTTTTGCGGACTGCGCCCAGACTTTGCCGCTCTCGACCGCTTTCAGGAACACTACTGCATCCTGAAGGCTGCGATCCTCGCCCAGGATGATCTGGGGTTCCTCGCGGATGTTCCCACAGACCTCCTGGTCCTTTGTGGGAATAATCGTCTTCATCGACGGAGGTGACCCCTGATACACCACCCTCCCTTTGATCGTTCCACCATCGCTGACTGTGATTTCCTGATAGGAATAGGCTGTGGGCGTGAGAGCAGTGAGGACAATAGCGGAAGCAACAACACAGAGCAATATTCCAAAACGTCGCATGCGTCGCCCTCCTTGTTAGTGGAACAAAAATTAAAGGTTCAAACAGTGTTTGTCAAGCGATTTCGGGATGTCGCTTCAGAGTACCACCAGTCATGAGAAACGCTTTCAGGGCTAAGGACGAAAGGCGATGCCATGAGGGGCTCGCCCGACCGAAATGACGGCCATGACCTGTGCTGTGACGATATCGATGACCGAGATGCTATCATCGCCTCGATTTGTCACATACATCTGCCGGCCAGTGGGGGAGAGGGTCAACATATCCGGACTCTTACCGGTAGGGATGGAACGGATTACGGCATTCGTCCTGGCCTCGATCACCGACAGGGTATTGGAGCCCCTGTTGGCCACGTACACATACAGACCATCCGGTGAGACAGCCAGTCCATGGGTATCGAATTCAGTCTCGATTGATCTGACCTCTTTCAAAGAGGTCGTATCGATCACGACAACCCTGCTTTCTCCCCCTGTTGTGACATACAGATACTGCCCGTCGTTGCTGAGGCCGAGACCCATCGCATCTTTTCCGGTCAGGATGGTGGCAAGAGTCTTGTGTGTGGCCGCATCGAGGACCCACACCTCTTCATCCCCGCTGAGCGAGACAAACGCCCGTGTTCCGTCACGGGAGAAGACGACCATCTGCGGGGCTTTCCCAACTGAAATCCGTTCAATCACCTTTCTGGTCAACACATCGATGATCCAAAGATCGTTCGAACCGGGGTTGGTGATGTAGGCCAGCTTGCCATTTGGACTGAAAGTTATAGCATGGGTCCGGGTTCCCGCAGGAAGTGTGGTTGTCACCTCCCGCGTTGTTGTATTAATAATGCTGATTGTATTGGAACCGACGTGGGTCACCCACGCCTCTTTTCCGTTTGGGCTGAAGGTGATATTGTGGGGCTCCTTCCCGCCGGAAGGGATTGTGGTGAGCACTGCAAGCGCCTCACTATCGATGATGCTGATGGTGTTCGACAATTGATTGGTCGCCCAGACCTCAGCCCCTGAGGCGGTCTGCACCCAAAGGAATACCGTGAGGATAGTGAGGAGAGTCTTACTGACTGCCCAGCGGTTCATCGAAAGGCTATCGCTATGATAACTTTCCACTGCTGTTCCCGGGTGCGGATTTTACGATTGACTTCGTTCTGTAGCTCAGCTAGATAAGGTAGTCTATGTCGAATGATAGCGAGAGGTCAATGCCCGATACCGACGCGCGAGACTCCAGCTCGTGGCCACATCGATTCGCCCTGGTGACCGCGGCGTCAACGTTGGTGTTGATCTTCGTCGGCGGTCTGGTCACGAATACCGGGGCGGGGCTGGCGGTGCCGGACTGGCCGACCACGTTCGGGTATAACATGTTCCTCTACCCATGGTCACACATGGTGGGGGGCGTCTTTTACGAACACAGTCATCGGCTGATCGGATCCATCGTGGGTCTGCTCACCCTGGCATTGGCCATTGTGCTCTGGGTGAAGGAGTCGGGAAGATCGGCTCGGTCACTCGGCGTTGCTGCCGTCGGCGCGGTGATCGTCCAGGGGGTGCTCGGCGGTCTTCGAGTGATCCTGATATCAGCCGGGAGCGAACTCGCACTCATCCATAGCCTGCTTGCCCAAGCCTTCTTCGCCCTCATTACGAGTGTGGTGGTGGTGACCTCGTACGAGTGGGAACACAGGCCCGGGAGGGTTGTCATGGCGGATGTCGGAGCGGTCAAGCGGCTTTGCCTCCTGACAACCGGCGCGGTGTACCTTCAGATCTTCTTTGGAGGCATGCTGACGCATATCGGCGATTGGTTTCAAGCCCATCTGTTTTGTGCTGCCCTTGTCAGTATCCACGTGTGGTGTCTCGCAAGACGGATCCTGGGACATTACTCGGATCAGGTGAAGTTCGTGCGGCCTGTCACCCTGCTTGTCGGCCTGTTGGTGTTACAGCTTTTGTTGGGCCTCGGGTCGTATGTGAATCGTTTTACCTCCATCGAAATCCCCTACGCGGCCTTTATTCGGTTGGCGCTTCCAACCACTCACAGAATCACGGGTGCGCTGATGCTGGCAGTCTGTATCGTGCTGACGCTTCGAGTCTATCGGTTGCTCACGTCATCAGAGGCTGTTACCGGCCAGGGATTACTCGACGAGCGGGTGCGCGCATGATGCTGACATCTGAAACAGTAGGCGCCGAGTTCACGCGCACATACAGGCGAGCGGCGGATTTTGTATTGCTGATGAAGCCGGGCATCCTCACCATGGTGCTACTGACTACTTTCGTAGGCTTTTACCTGGGCCTTCGCAGTACGCCGGACTACGCGACACTGCTGCATGTGCTGGTCGGGACGGCACTTGCTGCGGGTGGAACGCTCGCGCTGAATCAGTTCCTCGAACGGGACACGGACGCGCGAATGGTGCGTACACGGCTCCGGCCGTTGCCGGCTGGTCGGCTGCAGCCTGTGGAAGCGCTCCTGTTCGGAGTGTCGATCGCAGTCGCGGGCCTGCTGTATCTGGCCATTTGGGTCAATACTCTGAGTAGTGTGGTGGCCATCGTTATTGTGGGAAGTTATCTGTTTCTCTACACGCCGCTGAAGCGCAGGACTGCCTTCTGTACGGTTGTGGGAGCCGTGCCGGGGGCGCTGCCGCCGGTGATCGGCTGGGCGGCGGCCACAGGACGACTCGGGATCGAGGCTTGGGTGCTGTTCGCGATCATGTTTCTGTGGCAGCTTCCTCATACGCGAGCAATCGCCATGCTGTATAAGGACGACTATGCGCGCGCAGGGATTCGACTCCTGCCTGTGATCGATCCGGGTGATAACATTGCAGGACGTCAGATTGTCTTCGACTGCCTGGTCTTACTTGTCGTCAGTCTGCTGCCGACCCTTATCGGGTTTGCCGGCCCAGTCTATTTCCTGGGTGCGCTGACGCTGGGCATTGGCGTGCTTGGGTGCGCGTATACCTTTACCCTGTGGCGATCGACAACAGACGTAAGGCGACTGTTGCTCGTGTCGCTGGTGCACCTTCCGGCACTGCTGTTGCTGATGGTGCTGGACCGGGTGCCGTTCTAATCGCCGCAGGCTCGGTGAGTGCCCGTGTTCCTTCCCGGCAGCGATTCAGTGGGTCACCGCGACAGAGGCTACGGAATACCCCGCGAGCAGGTATTCCATCGGTCGAACTGATTTCAGCAACATGAAGTGACCGCGAAGATATGAAACTCTAGAGAGGGTAATGACGTCATGCTTGTCCGAAGATGCCTTGTGGGAGCGATCGTGGGGATGTCCGGGGGATTCATCGTCGGTCTCGTCGGAGCATTTGTTCTTGGACCGATCTGGATGATCGCATCTGAGGGAGATGCTGCGCCGCCAGTGAATCTCATGAGCTTGACC
This sequence comes from Candidatus Methylomirabilis sp., assembly GCA_002634395.1. Classification (GTDB taxonomy): domain Bacteria; phylum Methylomirabilota; class Methylomirabilia; order Methylomirabilales; family Methylomirabilaceae; genus Methylomirabilis; species Methylomirabilis tolerans. The sequence goes on along the minus strand of NSJM01000040.1, from coordinate 15,280 downwards.
TTACTTCTTACGATTCCTGCCGGCGTACTCATTGGGATCATGGTCCCGATTCGCAAGGCATCAAGGCGCCGCCAGGAAGCCAAAGCGGAGGAGGAGGCGCGCTTGCGCCGTCACAAAGACTTGCAGTAAGAGTACGTGACTTCGAGGGTTGGGTCGGGAGGCGGTTGCAAGGATTATGCGTTGCGGCTCAGCTCCCATAGCCTGCAGCGGGGGCACTCGGGACCCACTTGTGTAGCTCACCTTGACACTGTCGGACAGGCCTTTAGGTCGCACGGGAAACCGCGCCCAAGATGAAGTGTCCAATCGCCGCTCTTGCAACTGTCCGTCTGCACCTTCTCCATATGGTACCTCACTGACTCCTTCATCTTCTTCATCGGCAGCAGATACGAACTCCATGAGCGGTATGGTCAAGCGCCAGTTAGCCGGGTCCGCTTGTGTGACGACGCCATAGGATGACGTACCCCGTTGCGTTGAGGATGAGCACCAGCATTCCAAGCGCTATCTGCGTCTGTCGTGTCAGGGCTTGCGGATACAGGATCGGCAGCAGATAGTGCTCCACGAAGTCGCCAGAGTAGCCCGCATCACCACCCAGTTGCCGGAACCGATTTTCGAGGGGGGTAAGCGGGCAGACCCACCCGGCAAACTCGATGAGCGCGCCCCAGAGCGCGCTTGGAAGGTGGACCCAAGCCAGCCGTGGCCAACGCAGTACCAAGAGGATGCCCAGGACGACAAAGACGACGAAGGTCAAGTGCAGCAGGACCAGAAGATCTGCCAGCAATAGGTACAGCATTTCCGGTTCGCCCTTGGATTGCGGGGGCTCGAGCGGCAACTGTTCAACTATTGATATTTGCAGTTGAGCCGAATCCTATAACTTTATCCGGCGCTTCGCAAGAAATTACCAACGAGCCAATATCTATGGCTATCCCGTTGATTCCGGTAGGTCAAGGAGGAATCGCCATGCCGGAACGACCTCGATGGTTCCACCGTCCACCTCGATTCGCTCATGCCCGCTCCGGGTCACGATGGTTCCTGTTGTGAGCTTTAGCTCCGCCATCGCTTCGCCCAACGCCGCTGTTTCTCGTTTTCGTGTCTGCGGGTTGGCCAGAGACTCGCATGCCTGGACCAACATCTGCGGCAGACCACGCATCGGGACGATGAAGTCGACCTCCCGCCCGGTCCTCGTCTTATAGTAGTAGAGCTCTGGATAAAGACTCCGAAGGGCTGTAAAGACCAGGTTCTCAAGGAGATGACCGGAGTTGACCAGCATTCCTGAGGACACCGACGTGACCAGGGCATGATCGATACAGTAGATCTTTTTCGGATTGGCGTTCCTGCGTGCGAGCGACGGGTCGAAGATACGCACGGTGAACAGAACGTAGGCGTCCTCAAACCATTCCAGGTAATCCGACACCGCGGACTTCGGGGCCTTGTGGCCCAGTGATTTGAGATAGCCCGTGAGACTGTTGACGGAGTACAACGACGCCGTGTTATCCACCAGCCAGTGCGCCAGATCGGTTACCGCTTTCGGATGTGACACGTCGTGGCGCTCGACCAGATCTCGAAAAAGGATGGTGTGAAAATATTCCTGATGGGTCTTGATCCGCAGGTTCCGACCAAGACCGGCGACCTCGGGGAAGCCACCGGTCTCCCAGTATGCCTCAAATGCCTTCTGAACGAGGAACCGTTTCTTGGTCGACAGCGCGCCCTCGCTCTCGATGCCTTTGTAGTCCAGGAATTCTCTGAACGAGAACGGGAACATCTCCCATGAGAGAGCCCGCCCGCGCATCTGCGTGGCAATCTCCTTCGAGAGCATCTTGGCCGACGAGCCCGTGAGGAAGACCTCGCATTGTTCCGTACGCATCAAGCGGTCGATGAAGCGCTCCCAACCGGGGATGGCCTGAATCTCGTCGAAAAAGCAGTAGACCGTCTCAGTGTTTTTTTTCTCCGGGTAGAGGGAGTAGTAGGCCTCGGTGATCAGACCAAGGTTGTCCTGCTGCAGGGTGTGGATGCGGTCGTCAAAACAGTTCAGGTACAGGATGTTCTGTCGGGAGACTCCGCCCTCTAATAGCCGCTGGATCACCTGGAACATGTACGTTGACTTCCCGCTCCGCCGCACCCCAATGCAGACGGTAGCCTTACCGTGAAGCGTTTCGATGCGCAAACGTCGGGGTACTCCGGTCTCCAGCGGAGTGTCCTGAAAGTCCAGGATGATGGATTTGATCGTCTCGATAAGCTGGTTACCACTGGTCATTATTATACCCGATTAGTGTCAATACCGGTCATAAATATAGCCGGTTATTCCTATCGATGGCAAGGGATATTTCTAGGTATGAGGTGAACATTCTTGGATCGCCCTTCCCGCCTATGACGCTATGACAGGAGTGGAGAGGTGCCTGGCCCAGCGTTAGCCCGTCGCGTCAGCCGGCAAATCGATCCGGAGAGAAAGGCTGGAGGGGAAAAGACGGCTCTTTGTCCAGAATCAGATCGGCGATCAACTCTCCCGTCAGGGGTCCGAGCAGGATCCCGTTACGGTAGTGCCCCGTGGCCACGATCAGATTCGGAATATTCGCAAAGCGACCAATGGCAGGCAGACCATCCGGCAGTCTGGGACGTAGTCCTGCCCATGTTCTGTCGAGAGGCGCGGTCATCAGGTTGGGCACCATCGTCCTGGCGGCTTCACACAGCTCCGCCACACCTGCAAGTGTAGAGGCCGAGACAAATCCCGCTTGTTCAACGGTTGTGCCGATCAGGAGTTCCCCGTTCAGTCGCGGAACGAGATACCCAACCGGGCCCCAGACGGGGTGGGTGAGTGGCGGACGTTCAAAACGAGCCCGAATGATCTGGCCTCGCACAGGTTCCATAGGAAGTCTATGGCCGATGCGATCCAGAAGGCGGCCGGACCATGCGCCGGCACAGGCGACTACAGTGTCTGCCAGGATGGTTTTTCCTCCGACGTTCACGCCGCGCAGCCGGTCCTCATCCAGAATAAAGTCGACCGCTTCGACGTTCTCCAGGATCTCAGCGCCGCCGGCGCGCGCCCCCGCCGCCAGCCCGGACACGACGGTACAGGGTCTGACATGGGCCTCATCCGGAAAGAAGAGCGCGCCGCCGATCTCTGGATTCAGGGCAGGTTCCAAGGCACGCACCTCACGTCCGGACAGTTCCTCCACGCGCAGGCCGGCCGATCGCTGCCAGGCCGCTCGTCCTTTGGCGGCTTCGTGCTCGGTCGGATCAACGAGGTATAGCAGCCCCCACCGGCAATACTCAATGTCCTCGCCGGTTGCGTCTCGAATTTCATCGGCCAGCCCCCGATAGCGATCCTTTGCGGCAAGGCAAAGATCGAAGAAAGGTCCGGGCTCTTCCGCCTCTGCCTGAGGCACCAACATGCCTGCCGACGCCCGCGATGCCTGCCGCCCGAGCCCTCCGCGTTCGATCAGGACGACACGCTTGACGTGCGCTCGCGTCAGGGCGTAGGCGGTGGCCACGCCGATAATCCCGCCGCCGATAATGATGACATTTGCGCCTTTAGCCATAGTTATACAGAATCCTCACGCTGCGTCACAAGACGCGCTCAATGGTGGAAGACGATGTCTGGAAAAAGAACTAAGGTCATGGCAACGACGAGGAGCACTGGAACGATCGCCAGAGCATAGATCAGCCAATTCTCAGATTTCAGGTGCATGTAGTTCAGCGCGACCAGCACCGCCTTGACGGTTGCAATCGCAAAGATCAGATTATTGATAGCCGGTTTTCCCAATGGCAAATGGGTTGCGAGGAGACCGGCGACCATCAACACGACCAGCCACACCCAGATAGCCACATAGTTCGGGTGAACTCGTTCAGTAGTCACTTAGGGCCTCCTTCAGTACGAAAGATAGAGAAGCGGGAAGAGAAAGATCCAGACGATGTCGACAAAGTGCCAGTACAACCCCGCAATCTCGATCCGATAACCGGTGCGCAACCCTCTCCCTGCCGCCAGCAACAGGATGACGTTCACAACGACCCCGGCAATGACGTGCAGCGCGTGTAGTCCCGTCAGCAGGTAATAAAAAGACCAGAAGGAACCGCTCCACGGTGCGGCGTTCTCCGTAATGTGGGAGATATACTCATAGGCTTTGATTCCGAGGAATGCCAGCCCAAGCAGGATGGTGCACAGCAGGAATTTTTGCACCCCACGCTGATCATCCTTTTGGTAGGCGGCAAAGGCCATCGCCATGGTCATACTGCTGGTCAGCAGGACAAAGGTGTTGATCGTTGCCATGGAGGTGCTCAGATGAGCGGCCTCTGCCGACCATCCCGGGCTGGCCGCTCGAGCCATAATATAACTGCCGACGGCGCCTCCAAAGACCATCACCTCAGAGGCAATCAGCCACCAGATGGCGATCTTGCCGCGTAGCGCGGGAGCGGACTGTTCGGATACGGCGGCCATATGTGTCAACGCTTCTTCTGAGCAGAACTCGCCGCCAGGGCGCGATCCTGCGGAAGATAATCCTCGCGAACACCTGGAGGGCTGTACTCATACGGACCGCGATAGACGGTCGGGATCGTTTCTCCCCAGTTGCCGTGAGGCGGAGGTGAGGGGGCGGTCCACTCGAGCGTTGCCGCCTCCCAGGGGTTGGGTTCCGCCTTCTTACCGGCCAGGATGCTCCAGACAAAGTTCATCAGGAACGGAAGCTGAGCGACGATAAGCCCGATCGCACCGATCGTAATGTAGACGTTCCACGGTTGAATCGCTGTCAGGGACTCGTATTGGAGCGGGTTGGCAATACGGCGCGGCATTCCAGCGAGGCCGACGGCATGCATAGGGAAAAAAGTCAGATTAAAGAAGATGAGAGTGAGCAGAAAGTGCAGTTTTCCCATGGGCTCATTCATCATCCGACCGAACATCTTTGGAAACCAAAAGTACAGGCCGGTAAAACCGCCGAATATGACGACGCTTAAGAGAACGGTGTGAAAGTGGGCCACGACGAAGTAGGTCCCGTGGACCTGAATGTTGACCGGCGCAGAACCAAGGACAATGCCGGTGAGTCCTCCGAAAATGAACATCACGACAAACCCCAAGGCCCAGAGCATCGGCGTCGTCAGACGGATTGAGCCCTTCCACAGGGTGAGGATCATCGCGAAAACGATGAGCGCAATTGGCACGGAGATCAGGATGGTGGAAATGCTAAACGGCATGACGAGCCGGGGATCCATGCCACTGACGAACATGTGATGTGCCCAGACAATCATGCTGAGGAATCCAGTAGCGATGGTTGCGTAGATGATCCATCGGTAGCCAAAGATTGGTTTCCTCGAGAAGACAGCCAGGACTTCCAGTACCGCCCCAAGCCCAGGCAACAGGAGGACGTAGACCTCAGGATGGCCGAAGAACCAGAAGAGATGCTCCCAGAGCAGGGGATCACCGCCCCCTTCAGGCACAAAGAAGCTGGTGTCCAGGAGCCGATCCATCAAGAGCATGACGGCTGCCGCGATCAGCGGTCCGACAGAGAGCAAGAAGATGATGGAAGCGGTCAGAAGCATCCAGATAACGAGCGGAAGACGGAAAAAGGTCATCCCTGGCGCCCGCATGGTGATCGCGGTGGTGAGGAAATTGATGCCACCCATCAGGAAGGAGGCAAACTCAAGGGCATGAGCAAGAAGCCAGAGGTTGATCCCCCAGTTCACACCGGTATATTCCGCCCTCGCGCTCAGCGGCGCATAGCCGGTCCAACCGGCGGCGGCCCCACCAGCGGGAACAAAGAATGATGCCAGGATGACGAGAGCAGCGACCGCGAGGATCCAAAAGGAGAGCATGTTGAGCCGCGGGAAGGCCATATCCCTGGCGCCGATCATGAGTGGGATCAGGAAGTTTCCAAACGCTCCAAGCAAGATCGGCATTGCCACAAAAAATACCATGATCGTGCCGTGGTTGGTGATAAGCGCGTTGTATGTCTCCGGCCCCACAAATCCGAATCCAGGGATCGACGTATCGGGAAAGGCAAGCTGCCAGCGCATCACATAGGCCAGGTAGCTGCCTACGAACGCCATCACGAGGCCAAGAAAAAGATACTGTTTGGCGATCGTTTTGTGATCGATTGTGAAGACATAGGTGCGCCAAAAGCCATGCTCCTCGTGCGCCGCATGGGGAGCAGACGAGGGAATGGGAACTACCCTTGGCGGATGAGTCATGGTTGGTCTATGTCCTTGGAGTTTAGCGTAGTATCGCCTCTCCCGTTGCGGAAGGCCACTGTTCCTTCATCCACTTGGTATACTCCTCAGCCGTGTGGACGGTCAAATGTCCGATCATCCCTGAGTGGCCGAATCCACAGAGCTCGGTGCAGGGGATCTCGAACACGCCGGTCTTGGTAGCCTGGAACCAGGCCTGAAACTCACGTCCGGGTATCACGTTCTGCTGCAGGCGTAAGTTCGGCAGGAACAGACTATGGATGACATCTTTTGACTTGAGGGTGACACCGACAACCTTGTTTACCGGGACGTGCAACTCATTGTCGATCTGAAGATCATCCGCCGTTCCGAACCGGCCGTCCGGCCCTGGATACAGAATCTCCCAGTTAAACTGCTTTCCAGTGACCTGCATCTGGAGCTCGCTTGGTGGTACGTGAAGCTTGATTTTCGCCCATGCATCGCCTCCTCGAAAATCGATCCATAAGTCAAGCGCAAGGACGAGCACGGTCGGGACGAGAATCCACGCAGCCTGCGAAAGTTTATTGCCCGTAATATAGGCGGCGCGTCGGCCATCGCGGCGGCGAAAGAGCAGAACGAAGGTGATCAAGGCTCCCACGGTGACAACGAACCAGGCCAGCGTGATGTAATAGATCATCCAGAAGATCGAGTCGATCTCCCCCCCATAGGTTGAGATATTTTCAGGAAGCCAGTCCAGAAACATGCCCCGTGCGCCTCGATCAGAGTTACCGGATCGTTACAGACACGCTGTTAAAGAAAGACTATAAGGGTTTCTAGCATTCGCCCAAGACGGTGTCAATGTCAAACGGAAATAGCGGTCATCAATCAGCGCTCAGCCGTGGGTCGGGTTAGCACAGCGTAACCCGACAACCCGGCCGAAAGCTGGTCGCTTCAATTAGCGGATTGTGAAATCAACGCGGCTCTGTTTCAGCGTGTCACGTTTCTCAGGCGCGAGCGACTTGGGCTCAATGATAAACAGCCGCTCCGACTCAACCTTTTCCGATCGCAGGATGGCGTCCTTAACCTTTCCGGCACGCTGAGAAGCCAGCAGCCGCAGGTCGTCATCCGTGATCTGGGTGTGGGTCAGCATCAGCTTCTCCATTTCAGGAACCGGAAGATCCTTTGCAAACCCTAAGAAGTTACGTGGCTTGGGGAATCTTTCCGCCTTGTAGGCCAGCTTCAGATATGGCTCGTATTCGGCGGGCTCGATGGTCAGTTCATCGACCGGGATCGCCGCCTGGCCCTGTTTGAGACGCTGATTGAATTTCTGGATCTTTAGCTTCCTCATAAACTGAATCTGGCGCAGCCCGTCTTTATCCTTTTCGGGATCAACATGGCCTGCGATCTCAAGCTTCAGCGAGGGCCGCTCATACAGCGCCTTGACCAGCTTTTCAATCTTCTGAGCGTTCGCACCGGTCACGGTCGCGCTTCCTGGCTCATACTCAAGATATCCCAATTCCTCTCCACCCCCCATGAGCGCGCCGAGCAGGGCAAACGGAGCCGTGGCCGCCTTTGAGATCAGGTTGACGAGGATCTGCAGTACAACTTTCCAGACACTGAATTTAGGGTCGTCAAGACTCCCGGTCACTGGAAGGTCCAGGCGGATCTCTCCATTTCTGTCCTTCAAGAGGGCAATAGCCAATCTGACCGGCAAGCTCGTGGCGGTCGGGCTCTCCACCTTCTCTCCCAGGGTGAACTGATCCAGAAACAGATTGTTCGTGGAATCCAGCTTCCGCTTGGCAATCTGATAATTCAGATCGAAGGAGAGCTTGCCCTTTTCGATCGTGTAGCCGACATATTTTCCGGAGTAGGGGGTCATGGGGCTGAGGTCCATATCCTTAAATCTGACTTTCAGGTCTACAAAAAGGTCCTCGCGCAGCGGGTTGATCTTCCCTACGATCTCGAGGGGCGCAAACTGATTGACCTTACCTCTGAGCTCAACATCCGCGAGGGTAGCTTCACCTGACGACAGTCCGGACACCCTCCCACCGAGCTCTGCCAGGTCCATGGAATACGGCGGTTTCACCGATGCGTCCGAGAAACTGATACGTCCGCCTTGAAGGGTAACCGTTCGGATTCGGACATCGGTGCCGGCTTGCCCGGAGGTCTTGGCGGGGGCAGGCGGCGGGACAGTGGTCGAGGTGTCCGCGGGGACCGGCTGATCCTCTCGCGTTCTCTTTTCCATGATCTGCGCGAGATTCACGGAGCCATCGGGATGAACGATTAGTCCGGCGTAGAAGTCGGTCAGCGCAACCTTCCCGATATGCACGTAGGTCGGGTTATAGCCCACATCGAGGTCGCCGAACGCGAGAGACTGCCAACTCAGAAAATCCTGCGCATGAACCTTGTCGACAGATCCAAACTGCGCCACAGATGCGCTTCCTTTGTAGACAGCCTGCAGGCCGGACTCATCCTGATAGCCGACCGACAGATTGCCTGCCGTTGACACGGCGCCCCGCGTGACGTGGATCTTGACCCGATCAGTGAAATAGGGTTGAAAAGGGCGGAGATCGATCGCTTTGAGGCGTACAGCCAATTGCGCGGACGGTGGGGTAAGACCGACCGGACCACTGACCGTGGCCGTTCCCCCCTTATTCAGACGGAACGAAACGGCGGTCGTGCCCTGACGACCTTGTGTAGTCGTGAGGTTATCGGCCTTCACGCTGATCTCGTCAGCAACGATAACGGCCGGCTTCGTAGGTGTGTGATCCTCAGTGCGCTGTTCGGCTTTGGAGAGCATCGCCGCAGCCGCATCCGAAAGGGAAAGCGTTCCCTTACTTACTTGAAACGTGTCGATATCCACTACGGCAGGGGTGGGCGCATCTTGAGCCTTGACGTCGGTTGGGGGATCCGGATTACGAGGAAAAAGGGTCTGGATGTTCGTCACCCCATTGGGATCGCGCCTGATGAACAGTTCCGGCGCTTCCAGCGTTACGGATGCCATATGAAAGCGCCTGGCAATGGGTTCCGTGGGTGCGAGTGAGATGTCCAGAAGCGGGAACGTCAGAAGCGGTTGACCCTGCGCATCGCTTACGGAGACCTGTCGCAGTGCGAGGCGGCCTTCTACCGTCAAGGTCTGCCTTTGGTGTTGAACGAAGGAGAGTTGCGCCTTGACGGTCAACTTCCCTGAACGGATCTTGAAGTTGGTCTCGATCGGTACATACGCGAGATAGTGGGGAATATCGAGATCGGCGATATCGATATCGAAAGTGGTCTGCCGAGAGGAGGCAAACGGTTTTGTCTTGCCTTCAAGGACATACTGGCTGCCGTTGATTGTTGCCGACAATCGTGGTTCGACAGATGTCTCCAGGTAGTAGGGGAAGTTTGAGAGAAACGGAATCACGATGTTCGCGTCTCTGACGGTGTGACTTGTCTGCCTTGGCTGATCCAGCAGGTCCACGCTGCCGTCCACGATCCGAATATTATTGAGTGAGAACCTGCGAGCGGCTGTATTGCCACCCTGGCCCGAGTCACTCGCTACCAGGAGATCGGAGAAGTTGTAGGAGCCATCCTGATGCCGGACGATCCGGATGTAGGGCCGATCTACGCGCATATCCTTTAGAATTACAGCCCAGCGGAGCGCGGACAAGCTTTGGAGGTTGATGAAGAGCTGATCAAACGACACGAACGTTTCGGGTGTCTCGCGGTCTTTGATCAGAAGATCTTTCACCGTCAGTGAGAGCGTGAAAGGATTGATCTTGATCTGCTGGATCGTGACTTCGCGGTGCAGCGTATCCGAGAGTGTTCGCATCAGAAACGATCGCACAAGCGGAGGGAGACCAAAGAACGCAAATAGTATCAATACCGCGAAGATCGCACCGGACCAGATGAGCAGTTTTCGGAAACGATGCAGAGGCATCAGCCGGCCTAACAACGACACCACCGAGGGGCTCATGATCCGGACACCAGACGCACTTCCCGCTGCGGAAGCGGGATGGCAATGCGACCGTCATGGAATCGCTCCACAATTGTCTGGTACAGCTCTGCCTGGGCGGTCTCGTAATCGTCGACCTTGACCCACGGACGGACCGAGATGACGATGGCCGACTCACCGAGCATACTGATACCCACTAAAGGGATCGGCTCCTTCAGCACGTATGCGCTGCCATCAAGTACCTGTCGTACGAGACCCATCGTATCGTTCAGGTCCGTGCCGTACGCGACGCCTACCTTTAAATTCAGTTGTCGCATGGTCCCAAAGTTGTGCAGGATCTCTCCAACGATCTTGCGGTTGGGAATGACGACCTTCGACAGATCCGGATGAATGAGCGTCGTTGAAAAGAGATCGATCATGTGGACCTCACCCTGCTCCGCGGCCAGTTCGATGTACTCGCCGACACGATACGGTTTTGTAAAGATGATAGTCAGGCCCGCAACGATGTTGCTCAGGACGCCCTGGAGCGCCAGCCCGATGCCGAGTCCGGCCACGCCGATGCCGGCGAGAAAGGGTGACATCTGGATTCCCAGGTTACCAAGCACCACCACGACCGTGAGGAGAATGACCACCACACGGACAATGCGGACGAGCAACATTCTGACTGGAGGCTCAATCTGCTGACGCGAGGTCCATGCGCGAACGACGTTCCCGATCCATCGCGCTACGAGTAGACCAGCCGCCAGGACAATAATGGCCCCTAGAACCTGAAACCCGTAACGGATCAAGAGGTCGATGATGAGTTCTATCGGCGGTATGGTCATGGTGTGGGTTCCCCTTGTCTGTTATGATTCATCGTGCCATTCCTCTTCTTTTAGACCTCTGCCCTAATTACCTGGAAAAGACCTCCTTCAAAAGATCGGTCACGCGGGCTGTCGGATCGGTCCTGATCTTACGTTCCTCTTCCCCTAATACATGGAATAGTCCGTTAAGACCCTGAGAGACGACATACTGATCAATATCAAATGTGGCACATCGCTCCCTGAATCTCTTTTGCATCGCCAACCTCCCGTATGCAAATTATTACGGGGAGCATTAACCAGATTGCACCCTTGCACAACATCTCCAGCAACTTCCCCCTTGAAAAAGGGGGACTGAGGGGGTTTTCCCGATCGTTCAACCCCCCCCTTACCCCCCTTTGCTAAAGGGGGAGACAAGCTATTTTTTGCTCTGAGTAATAACGCCCCCTTCAGATCGCAGAGGTGCAGTGAGCGCAGCGCGTCGCCTCCAGGTGAATACTAGACAGACAGTGAGGGCACGACTTTGTCGTCGGTGCGACCGGCGCTGCTTCGGGCTCCCTTTTCATGCGGTTGATCTGCCTGATCAGCAGGAAGATCGCAAAGGCCACGATCAGGAAATCCAGCACGGTGTTCAGGAACACTCCGTAATTGATTGTGGCCGCACCCGCAGCCTTGGCTGCGGCGAGCGTTGGATGGTTATTGCCGGAGAGATCGACAAACAGGCCGGAAAAATCGGCCTTGCCGACCAACAGGCCGACGGGGGGCATGAGGATATCGGTCACAAAAGAACTGACGATCTTGCCGAAGGCGGCGCCGATAACGATCCCGATGGCCATGTCGAGGACATTTCCGCGCATCACGAACTCTTTGAACTCCTTAAGCATCTTCGTCCCTCCTTTTGTGCAGCAGCGGGTTGCCGCATTTGTGCTGGTCGTTACTGAGAATAGCGACAGGCATAGAACCCACTGTAAACGCCATAAAGCGTACCATAGTCCAGCACTAATTGAAAACAGCATCTGGCGTGCCGAATCCATACAGGAGAGCGAGGAGATGCCTTACTGAGCTTCCCGGGTTTTGTGAGCAGGTGCGGTACGCGACAGTCGTGCGTTGGGGTGTGGGCGTGCAGGCTTCTACTATCCCGAATTTCCAGCAGTCTCGATTCGGTTCAGGTCAGCGAGATCCTGTGTTCTGCCAGGATCTGTCGAAGGCGCTGGCCGTTGATGAGCTCGATGGGTAGCCCTTCGGCGAGTTTCGGAGCCTCTTCGGAGAAGAAGCCGGTTGTGATAAAGATACCTTTCGATGCTCTTTCGGCGCGCACCGTGTCACTCAGAGCAGTGATCTGGGTAGAATTGATCGGTACCTCAGGCTGGATCAGGATGCAACGGACGATGTAGCTGCCGCCGGTGATCGGTTGGGGGTTGACGGCGGTGACGTCGATTTCCCCCTGCGTGTTGCGATGGCAGTCCGCGATGGACAGTCCCATCTCCTCCAGGAGGCGGAAACAGAGACGTTCGAACTGCTCAGGCGTCAGCCGCTCCAGCCGTTGCTGCTCGACACCTCTGGGTTGGTAGTAGGCCTTTTCGGCGGCTACCGGCGAGGAAGAACGATTCAGTAAAAAGATCAGGCCCAGGCCGAGCAGGATCGCAATGGTCACCAGAATGAACATGTGCCTTGCTCTTCAGGGACCTATCTATACATCTCTTCGAAGATTCGATCTCTTTGGCCTTTTTTGATCAGACGGTCATGACGAACCGCTTGCTTTATCGCTGATCCGAGACATACTAAGATCAGGATGAGCATTCCGATAATCGGGATGTTATCCGGCTGCGTCGCAATGGCAATCACGTTCTCCATGCTGGACCTCCTTTCATTCGAGATTCTAGCACCACTCCATGTGATAGCAAGCCTTTTGTCCGGAGGATCCAGCGGGATGGGCTGCCCAGGGGCCGGGTCACCTTCGCTCGCGCATTTTGTGCTTGACAAATACTATATATCGTTATAATTAAGACCCACTACACAATATCTAGTGCCTCATCGATAGTTGATGCCTGTCTGACATACTAGAGATAGACGGCTTATTGATACATGTGACATTGGTGTGCGAGATTACAGTAAGTCCGAGTTGCCACACATCATCTCAGGCAGAGGAGGACACAATGGTTGGCAAGACGAGCGAATCAACGTTCCACGGGATTGAACAAGGAGCCGAGGCGGTGCAGGTGTTTGGACCGCAGCCGGCGAAGAGCGGACAGTGGAGCGAGTCGGCCCTGCGCGTCCTCAACGAGCGTTACCTGATGAGGGACGGGACAGGGGCCAAAGAGACGCCGGAGGAGATGTGCTGGCGTGTGGCGGTGGCCATCGCCAAGGCTGAGAGGCAGTGGGGCAGAAGTGAGACGGAGGCTCGCGAAGTCGCGGAATCGTTTTACGATGTGATGGTTGAAGGGAGGTTCCTGCCGAACTCTCCCACGATGATGAATGCCGGCAAAGAGAACGGGATGCAGTATTCGGCCTGTTTTGTACTTCCTGTCGATGACTCCATGGAGGGGATCTTCGAGGCGGTCAAAAGGGCGGCGATTATCCACCAGTCGGGTGGCGGGACCGGCTTTGCCTTCTCGCGCCTCAGACCGAAGGATACCCTGGTAAAGTCAACGGGCGGCAAGGCGAGCGGCCCCATCAGCTTCCTTCGGGTCTTCAATGCCGCTACCGAGGCCGTCAAGCAAGGGGGGGCCAGGCGTGGCGCCAACATGGGGATTCTCAGGGTGGATCACCCTGACATTCTGGAGTTCATCGACTGTAAGCTGGACGGCGGAATCACCAACTTCAATATCTCGGTGGCTGCCACCGAAACATTTATGGACGCCCTGGTGAAGGACGAGACCTATGAGCTGGTCGATCCTCACACCAAGCTCGTGACCGGCCACCTTCGGGCTCATGAGGTCTTTCACCGGATCGTCCAGGCGGCCTGGCGGACCGGTGATCCTGGGATGGTCTTCATCGATCGCATCAACGCGAGCCCGGCCAATCCCATTCCGCAGGATGAGCTGATCGAGGCCACGAACCCCTGTGGCGAACAGCCGCTTGGACCCAATGACGCCTGCAATCTGGGCTCGGTCAATCTGGCCAGGTATTACCTCCCTTCAATTCCAACGAATGCCCGGGTCGCTGAACGAATCGATTGGGTGGGACTGGAGCAGGTAGTGCGGACGGCAGTCCGCTTCCTGGACGACGTCATCGATGTGAATCCCTATCCGCTGAAGGATATTACTGAGGAGGTTCTCAAGAACCGGCGCATCGGCCTTGGCGTCATGGGCTGGGCCGACCTGCTGCTTGAGCTTGGCATTCCATACGACAGCGACGAGGCGGTCAGGCTGGGTGAGGAGATCATGGGCTTCATTCGGCGAATCGGCCACGATGCCTCCGAGAAGCTGGCAGAGGCGCGAGGGCCGTTTCCGCGCTGGGCGCGGAGCATTTACAAGGGCCAGAAACCTCTTCGCAACGCTACCGTCACGACCATTGCCCCCACCGGGACGATCAGCATTATCGTCGGCTGCTCTTCCGGGATCGAGCCGATCTTCGCCGTTGCATTCAGCCATATCGTAGGAGACCGGCATCTGACCTTCGTCAACCCGATCTTCGAGGAGATTGCAAAGCGGCGGGGCTTCTACAGCGAAGAACTGATGCGGCGGGTGGCCGAGCGAGGGACGGTTCGCGGGCTTGAAGGCGTACCGGATGACGTCCAGCGGGTCTTCGTCACGGCCCACGAGATCGAGCCTATCTGGCATGTCAAGATGCAGGCAGCCTTCCAGAAGCAGACCGATAATGGCGTTTCCAAGACGATCAACCTGCCCAACTCAGCGACGCCGGAGGACATCGCCAAGGCGTATATGACGGCGCATGAGCTGGGCTGCCTCGGGATCACGGTCTTCCGCGATGGTTGTAAGGGTACGCAGGTCTTACATCTTGGCACCGGCGCCAAGCATGCCGTGAGCCCGGTCGAAACGCCTGCCTTGAGCGAGGGCGAAGGAGTGGCGCAGCAGGAGACGCCGGAAGCGCTCCCAACCGTCGCAGGAACGGGATTCGAAGCGGTGCTGAAAGTCAAGCCGAGGCCGCGGACCATGAAAGGTGTTACCTACCGGTCGGAGACACCGCTCGGGACCGCCTTCATCACCGTCAACCAGAACGGCGAAGGTGAGCCGTTTGAGGTTTTCGCCAGCGTCGGCAAGGCCGGGAGCGACACCTCTGCGGTGTCCGAGGCGATCGGCCGCCTCATCTCGATGATCCTCAGGCTGCCGTCGCCGATGTCGCCCCGGGAGCGGGTTGCGCAGATCGTGAACCAACTCTCCGGCATCGGCGGCCGTCGACCGATGGGCTTTGGGAAGGATCGGGTCCGGTCTTTGCCGGATGCTATCGCTCAGGTCCT
>NSJM01000039.1 GCA_002634395.1 Candidatus Methylomirabilis sp. | reverse complement strand
TGCCAACCGTTGGGCCGCCTCGGCCCCTGTCAGACCGGTGGGCGTAGATTGCAGGTGAGCCAGGACAGTTTCGCTGGATAGGGTATGCCAGAGGGCGGGGTCGAATCCCCGTCGGGTTTCAGGAGGAGCCATCGTTTGGCCGACGCTCGCCTCGAAGGTAGGCCACCCAGTAGACGCCGGCGACCAGCAGGGTGCCACCGACCACGTTACCGGCGGTCACGGCGACGATGTTTCTCGTGGCCCCGACGACCGATACTGCGCCTTCCCCATCCAGCGCGAGCCCGAGGGGCAGGAAAAACCAGTTGGCGATAGAGTGCTCGAAGCCCATCGCCACGAATGCGGTAATGGGAAAGAGAATCGCCAGAATCTTGTCGGTCACGCTACGCCCGCCCATGGCGAGCCATACCGCCAGACAGACCAGCGCGTTGCACAAAACGCCGCGCACGAAGGCCTCGGTCATGGAAAGATCGGCCTTCGTGCGAGCGATGCTGAGAGCCATCTCGCCGACCGCGCCCCCGCCCAGACCGGCAACGTTGGCCCACACAACGAGCAGCACCGTAGCCAGGCAGCCGCCCACATTGCCCAGGTAGGCCAGGACCCAGTTGCGCATGACCTCTCGAGTCCCGATCAGTTGGCTCGCCCAGGCCATGGCGATAAGGTTATTCCCGGTGAACAGCTCGGCACCCGCGACCACGACGAGGATCAGCCCGAGGCAGAAGCTTAAGCCGCCGACCAACCGCGTCATGCCGAACCCAAGGGTGGAGTTTGTCACCATGACGATGAAAAAGAGCGCCCCAAGCGAGATGAACGCCCCTGCCAATACGGCCAGCACGAGCAGCGTCCGTAAATCGGTACGCGCCTTCGCAACACCGAGACCCTCGACCTTCCGCGCAATCTCGCGCGGCGGATAGGCGTCACTGAAGTGCTGGTCTTTATCCATTCGCCTGGCGCCCGCTCACAACGTGGCATCGCCTTCCGGCGTCAGTCTCCATCGCTTGGTTAGGCACGATCTCTCTCAGATACGCCCGCATCATGACGAGCTGCCAGCGCGCAGGAGGTCCGTCATAGCATCAACGACTCGCTTCAACCCGCCGTCATGGAAGCCAATTATACGCACACATGGATACGGCGGCCGCTCTCGCCTCATTTCCATTATTTGAAGTCGAAGCATAATGAAACAGTTCATGAAGAAGCGTCAAGTCGTCCGCACCACGATCCAGACAAATGGATACCCACTCACGAGTCGATTGTCCATATACTGTGACTGTCCTGCCATCGTGTTCATACTCCTCACACAACGCCCTTCGCTCAGCATCTGTGATCGTGCCCGGCCGGTAGCCGCGGGGCATTGTGGCGGGACTAATATAGATCAGCGCATCCCGCATGGCGGCAAGTATGTCGTCAGTAAGATTGCCCGTACCCACTCCGCCACTCAGATAGTCCATATCGGCGAAATCAGGAAAGCCCTCACCCGCAGGAACCCGGCTATTGAATTCTTCAATATAGTCGGGCAGGTTCGTCAGAACATTGTCATTGAGCCTACGATCTATTTCCTCCAAATATCCTCGAATGAGATCAAGATCGCTCTCTCGTACCGGAGCGCCTGGGACGGTCGCGTCGTGATAGCCGACTCGTATTTTGGCGTAAAAGGTCTCCTGATCGGTGGTACCGCCGTCTTCATTCGTCGCATAGATATTGATGAACGACGTGCGGATGATACTCATAGCATATGAATCGCTGGTCGTCGGAAAGACGTTGGACGCTCCGCCACCCTCGTCTGTAAAGACGCCTTCCGGTAGCACCTCCATCCCCAGCGTCCCGCTTCCCAACCACACCGCCGTCGCGGCATTCGGGGGCGTGTCGCTGACACCCCAACTCACCTCGACGTCTCCGGTGTTAGCCGGAATAGAGGTGCCCGGTATCACGCTGCTGATGGTTATCGTTGGAGCCGCCATTATGGTGTCCTCCTTCCGGCTTTATATTGTCTACGCGAACCTGTTGGATCAAAACAATGCAGACTGTCCAATGAAACAAATCCCGGACCACTACCCGTCACATCAAACATATCCACAAGCTCTTTCTTTGCCCCCTTTCCCTTCTTGAGCACCCACACCTTGATCATCGCCCTGTAGGTCGCGCTCAAGGTCATTACCATGCCTTTTTCCGGGACCTGAAACTTCACCTGCACCCGCGCCGAAGTGCCGGGCTTCACTGTCAACTTCTGACATGAATCGGGGATGCTAAAGTGTTCGCTGCCTAATTTTTCGAGATACACCGTCACCTGCTTTTTCGAGCCGTTTCTTATTTCGACTGATTGTGTTCTCGGTCCGAATGTTCTCGATCCGGAGAGAACGCGAATTGAACTGCTCGATGCGTTCACCATAATCTGTCCCTCCCTCACAAGGCTGAAAAGCTGTGATTGTGTCGATTCTCGTTCGGAAATACCTCATGTATCACGAACTCTCAGCTAAACACTACCATAGACGCCTGCCGACAAGCGAGTGGGGTGTGCGGCTCCGTCAGCAGATGCGGTACTCCGTCCTCTACTTCCTCCCCCAGAACGAGCATGCGCAGCGGGTTCGGCACCCGACGCGAAGCAGGTCTTCGGGAGTTCAGACACTTGCTAGACGGCGCGGGCGGAACCGGCCAACACCGAGACTTCACGCTCCAGCCTTGACCCCAACCGATCCCGCTCGACCTCTAGATCGTACCGCGTCTGAAGATTTGGCCAGAACCGGTCGCTGGTTCCGAAGTAGCGAGCGAGCCGCAACACCGTGTCTGCCGTAATCGCGCGATTGCCGTGTACGATCTCGTTCACGCGCCGTGGGGACACGCTGATCTCTTTCGCCAGCCGGTATTGGGAGATCCCCAGAGGCTTCAGGAATTCCTCCAGGAGCACTTCACCAGGAGGAGAGGTGGCAATTTTCTGACGGCCGTAATTCTTGACCCCGTTTCCCATTGTTTCTGTTTTTCTGCTTCGAAGAAATTGTGATGCCGGTGATTTCACGCCGGATCTCCAAGTTTTTTGATAAATCCCGCCGATTTAAGCCGCCTCAACCCGACCGCATAAAAATCCGGGCGTGAACCGTCATTCACAAAATGGTGGCTTATGGTCTCATCAGTGACAGGCTCCCTGGAGATTTGGTAATCGCTGCTCAGCCTCACCGCGTTGGCCTTCGAAAGAAGTATCGCGGCCAGCGTTTGTTCAAGCCATCCCATACCGTAACATTTCGGAACCTTTCTAAAATAAGATTCCACAAGACCGATATTATCGGCAAAGTCTCTCTTGGCAATATAGAACAAGCCAGAGTTTATCCTATGCGGGAGATTAATTTTAAGCAGGCTATTCAGGAGTTCTATCGGATGGGAATAGGCATTCTGGTAATCGTTCATGTAAAACGGCGTTCCGTTCTCCATGTGCTTCAGCATCTCCCTGGGTTTTTGAAAGAAAAGCACGTCGGAATCCAAGCATAGTATGTACTCAGATTTCGCATAGTACATCGGTCCAAACAGCTTGAGGGCCAAATAGAAAGACTTCATCTTACTATTCTCCAAGCTCATTCTATGAACCTTTAAGAAATCTTCCATGTCCCGATGAAACCTGTCTCGCCGGATGATCTGACAGTTTAAAAAATGTTCCGAGAATATATCTATAGCGGCCTCGCTTAGAGATCCATCATCATATATGACCACTCTTGGCCGAACCTCGCTGAAAGTGCAAAAAGTCTTCAGAGACCACAGAGTATTTAACGAATCCTTCTCGCACGTCAATGTGTGCAACTCAAACCGTCCTTCATCGGTGCAGACCATCGGTTTAGTTTTTAGAATGATTTTCGCGTATATATTTTTATAGTAAGCTACTCTGATTCCATTCCAGCCTACATACCTTATCCGCTTCTTTACCCGCCAATTTAACCTATGTACTATATATTTAATTAGTTTTTTAAGGACAATAGACGTACTGATCCACAAATAAAATCCCTTAACTCGTCTTAGTCTTGTGAGCTGTTTAATCTTGAGTTCAATTGAACTAATTTTTCTGCCATATTTAATAAAAGGTGCCGACGTGCCGCACGCGTGATGCAACACAATATTGAAGGGTACTACACCCAGACCAATGTGATAAATTTCGCGGCCGAAGAATCCCCAACGAATAGACATCGAGCCTTGCTTTAACATATCATTGATTATGTCTTGATCCGCATATTTCCTATCTTTAAAAGGAGTAGCTAGCACAGTTTTAAAAAAAGCAAGAGTTTTTTCATTGCAGCGGATTGCCATGAATCCAGAATTAACTTCTTTCTTTTTCTTGTTCCAAATTTGAAAAACGATATCATTATTTTGTATAGACTGTTCGATAATATCCGTGCATCTTCTGAAAAACTGTATATCAATATCTGCCCAAATAATAACAGCATTCCAATTATTTTTGATTGCTTCAATAAGAAGCGCTATCTTTGATTTTATGCAATAGTACCATTCATCAGACAAGTAATCGCCATCTCCTTTTGGTGCGTCCTTAAGATATATCAGGTGTAATTCCCAATCATCTTGAAGTGTTTTTAAAAACCATTGATCTTTCAGTACCAACGTCTGATTTGTGTAAATAGAGAAAAGTTTCATTTTATCTTTGTGTAATAAGATAGTTGAGTTGCCGCAAAGCGGGTCAGTTTTCAAACTCCCGATTCTCTCGTAACGGAGCGAGAGTTGGTCTACCTGATCGAATCGCCACAAGATCTCATCTTATGGCGATTCGTCGGCGGCGGCCTCAAGCTGCGCGGCCCAACTGTTTACGAACCTCGACAGCATTTTTATCTCTGTCTGTGCCTTGTCCTGTTCCTACTGGCGGAGGAGTCTACCGGTGCCAGAGCCGGCGAGGCGCGTGATCCGCTCTATGAATGTCACATCCTGAGGCACTTATAGACGGTCAACTTTCCCGCACAGAACTCCATCAACCCGTCTTGAAGGCCTCGGAAGGCTCGCGACCAGCTTCGAGGGAAACATGTGCCCTCATCCGGTGACTCACCTCGTAAAATCGAACAAATCTCTTTGGGAAGCAGATATTCGGTAGGAATCTGACCAACTCTCCTCCGGATATTTTAATAGATGCCTGCGAGAGCTTTACGCAGGACGAAGCAGGCGAGTGAGGTGGGATCAATGGTCAGATAATCAAACTCTGTTTTATCAGTCGGCTGGAACTGTTGTCGCCTCGTAGCCGAGTCGTTCAGAGAGCTTGATCGCGGCTGCCTTGACAAGCGGGGCGAGTTCATGTTCGATCCGCTCAAGGGAGAACCGGGTGATGGGACCGGACAGGCCAATGCTGGCCACTACCTTGCGAGAATAATCTCTCACGGGAGCGGCAATACACCGTACCCCCGGCTCGTACTCTTCATTATCTACGGCGAATCCAAGCCCGGCCACCTCGCGGAGGTGTTCCCGAAATAACTGGGGGTCAGTAATCGTATGCTCGGTTAGTTGACGCATCGGTTGGTGTTGAAGGATGCTGTCTAGCCGGTCGGCTGATTCATAGGCCAGTTGGGCCTTTCCTGCGGCGGTACAATGAACCGGAAGACGGCGCCCGGGAAACGATGCGACCCGAACCATCTGACTGGTGTCCTGAACAAGCACATAAATGACCTCTGATCCATCTACAACGGCAAGATAGGCGGTTTCATCGCACTGGACTACCAACTCTTCGATAACCGGTCTGGCCTGGCGTCGAAATCCCAGATGATGGAGGAAGACATTAGCAACTTCGAACGGCTTGATTCCCAAACGGTAGTTGGCTGTCTTTTTATCCTGCTCGATATAACCACGAACCTCAAGGGTGGCCAGCAACCGGAAGACATTGTTTTTGGGCAGGTGAAGTTTCTCGGCGAGTTCCGTCACGCCTAACTCCCCTGCCTGATAATCGAACGACTCCAGAATATCAAGCGCTCGATCGACTGACTGGACGAGATATTCGGCCTTTTCTTTCTTTCGATGGTCCATACACCCCCCACACCCTTCGGCAAAGCGAGACAACGCCTTTTCAGTACACCCTGCTATTACGTTGCCTGGGATTTGATGGAAAACGGAAGGAAAAAGTGATGTGACTATAAAATGGTGTTCTATTGTTGTCAACGAAAAATTACAGCCTATATGACCGGTCGTCCCTCAAAGATCGCCGTACCGACTCGTACCAGCGTTGCCCCCTCTTCGATGGCGATCTCGTAATCGTGGCTCATCCCCATTGAGAGGTGGTGCAGAGGGTAATCGGGACAGGCATTGGCTGCCTGGTCTCGTAATCGTCGGAGCCTCAGAAAGAAAGGACGGACGTCCTGAGGATTCTTACAATACGGAGGGATAGCCATCAGACCTTCAATCACCAGATGTGTCAACCGTCGACAGGCTTGAAGGAGCGGCACAAGGTCATGTTCGAGAATACCAGCCTTACTCGATTCGCCTTCGAGGTTCACCTCAATGAGAACTCGTACCTGCTTCTGTAAGAAAGCTCCATGCCGGTCCAGGGCGGCAGCAAGCTTCAAAGAATCGAGCGAATGGATCAGATCAAACAGCTCAGCGGCAAGCCGACTTTTATTCGTCTGTAAATGACCGATCAGATGCCATTTGACCGGAAGCGAGCTCAGGAGGGTAATCTTATCTGACGCTTCCTGGACCCGATTTTCGCCCAGCAGCGTCGCACCGGCATCGACCGCCTCTCGGATACGGGGAATCGACACGGTCTTGGTGACGGCAATCAGCTCCACTTCATCAGGGTCCCTGCCGACGCGGCGGGCCGCCTCGGCCATCCGCTGCCTTACCTGCTCAACGCGATCTTTCACCCGTTCCGTCAAGCGTCCCCTTCTTCACCTCCACCCCTACATGCACCGCCGCAAGGCGTGATCCGGATGGCTTGCTCGGAGCTCCGCGATCCCCTCGAACCGCAACAGCCGACGGCAGTTCGGGCAGACATTCTCCGATCCGGAGATCGGCAACAAGCAGTGTGGGCAGGTTGTAGCCATCGATCTGCCTGAAAACAAAAACATCTGAAACAGTTTGCTGAGTCGCCTCATTGACCTATTCTCCCTTCTCTGGCATACGTCGAGGAGGGGCTTTTTCCGGAATCGTTAATCGGCCTGACGCCGCAAAAAGGTCGGAATATCCAACTCATCTCCATCAAGATCCTGGGATCTGTGCTCCATGCCGCGGAGATTGACTTGCTCATCAGAGGTCTCATATCCAACCGCCCCCCGCTTCCTGAGAAAGCCTACGCGTTCCGCCGCTTTGACCGCATACGCCTTCATCTCAATCATATTTGAGGATCCCTCCTCTTTCACCGGGGCAGCGGCCTCGAACCCGGTGGCAATGACCGTCACGCACACACTATCGTTGAGCGATTCGTCGATCACCGCCCCGAAGATGATGTTGGCGTCTTGATGGGCCGACTTGCAGATCGTAGAGCTGGCCTCGTTCACCTCGTACAGTGAGAGCGTCGGACCGCCCGTGATGCTAATGAGGACGCCCCTGGCGCCGTCGATGGAGATGTTATCCAGGAGTGGGCTGTTAATAGCCTTTATGGCCGCTTCTGAGGCTGCGCTCTCTCCTGACGCAACTCCGATGCCCATCATAGCAATTCCACGTTCCGACATAATGGTCTTGACATCGGCAAAATCCAGGTTGATCAGACCAGGCACTACGATGAGGTCCGCAATCCCCTGCACCGCTTGGCGCAACACGTCGTCGGCAATCTTGAAGGCATCGGTCAGGGAGGTCTGTCGCTCCACCACCTGTAGCAACCGCTGGTTTGGAATCGTAATCAATGCATCAACGCTCTCACATAGCGCTGTAAGCCCCCTGGTCGCTTGAACCTCTCTGGTCTTACCCTCGAACCCGAATGGTTTGGTCACGACCCCGACTGTCAGAATGCCCAACTCCTTGGCCAGGTTCGCGATGACAGGTGCGGCACCGGTTCCCGTCCCTCCCCCCAGTCCGGCGGTGATAAACACCATATCCGCGCCTTCCAGGAGGCTCAGAATCTTGTCGGTGTCCTCAATCGCCGCTTGTCGCCCGATCTCCGGATTCGCCCCTGCTCCACGACCCCCCGTGACGTTGGCACCGATCTGAATCTTGGTGTCCACAGGAGACATCCTGAGTGCCTGGGTGTCAGTGTTGACGATAAAAAATTCAACTCCGGTGAAATCCGATGCCGACATCCGGTTCACTGCATTGGACCCTCCACCCCCAACTCCGATGACCTTAATCTTAGCCGCGTGCTCGGCACCGATCTCCAGCGCGAATGACATCTCCACCTCCCTTCGAAAGCGGTTGTTGGATGTTGGATCTTACAGAAAATCGTTAAACCACTGCCTCATCCGATTGATGATCTTTTCCATCAGGCTTCGCTCCGACGATCTGCTAAACCGATGCTGGTCCAGATGCGTTGCGCCATACAGCACCAGACCCACCCCAGTCGCATACATCGGCGCGTTGACCACTTCCTTCAATCCGCCGACGCCAGACGGTATCCCCAGCCGTACCGGTAAGTCGAAGAGTTGCTCGGCCAGCTCCGGCATACCCGCCATTACCGAGGATCCGCCGGTGACGACAACCCCGGCGGCCACCTGTTGCATCAAGCCGGCCCGTCGTACTTCCAGATCTGCATGCGCAAAGATCTCCTCCACCCTTGGCTGAATGATCTCGCACAACATCTGCCGCGAGAGCAAGCGAGGCTTGCGACCGCCGACACTCGGAACCTCCACCACCTCCTCGCCACCCGCGAGAGAGGCCAGGGCGCAACCGTACTGACGCTTGATCTCTTCGGCACATTGAGGAGGCGTCCTGAGTCCGATGGCAATGTCATGGGTCAGATGGTCGCCGCCCAGCGGCAGCACCGCCGTGTGGCGGATGCTCCCATCGACGAAGACGGCAATGTCCGAGGTCCCTCCGCCGATATCTATCAGAATTACCCCCAGCTCTTTCTCATCTGCGGTCAGCGTCGCTTCACTGGAGGCCAGCGGCTGCAACACGATGTCCCGCACCTCCAACCCGGCCCTGTTCGCACACTTGATGATATTTTCCGCCGAGGCGATGGCGCCTGTGACGATATGGATCTCGGCCTCAAGTCGACATCCGCTCATTCCAATCGGTTCCTTCACCCCCCCCTGATCGTCGATGATAAACTCCTGAGGAATGATATGAATCACCCGGCGATCGGCGGGCAGCGTGATAGCCTTGGCCGCCTCGATGACCCGATCCAAATCGGCCTGCGTGACCTCCCGGTTCTTACCGGAGATGGCGATGACTCCCCGACTGTTGATCCCCTTGATGTGACTTCCGGCGATTCCCACAAATGCGGAATCCAGGGTGACTCCTGCCATCGCTTCTGCCGCTTCGACCGCTTGTCTGATCGACTCAACCGTCACATCGATGTTGACGACAACACCCTTCTTCAGACCCTGCGATGGACTGATCCCGCATCCGACGATTTCAATTCCATTCTCTGTCAGCTCAGCGACGATCACGCAGATCTTCGTCGTACCGATATCGAGTCCTGTCACAAGCTCGCCCTTTCGGGTCATACACCCTCCCTCGAAAGCGGCTTGACGATGACCTTATCGGCGAACCGGAGATCGGCATATTCCAATTCGCGCAGGGTAGTCCCCCGCATCTCAAGTACTCGCATTAACCGATCCAACTGCCACTGTAAGCCATCCCCCTCTCCGAAATGCAGGTATGGCAACCCGGGACCAAGCAGGACGGTGCAACTCCCATCGTTTTGCAGTCTGATCTCCCTCGCCTGCACATCCGGCCCTAAGACGCCCCGATGAAACCGCTGCCACAGGCGCGCCCCCTGCTCGATGCGAGCGGGATCGATCCGCTCCCCCGTCTCGAGCGGGCGATCGTCGTGGAGCCTCAGGAGCGGAAGATCGGACATCTCAGATGGTGAAGCCTCTTGCAGTATCAGCCCATCCTCGCTGACAAGGTAGGGGCGATCGGCTACCACAACCGCGTGCGGCGCGCGCTCTGATACGTGAACCTGCAAGGTTGCCGGAAGGCGCCTGCTCACCCTGGCCGTTTTAATCCAGGGATTGCGCAAAACAGCCTCCGCCAATTCCTTCAAGTCGACTTGCAAGAGGTCCGTACGAGAGGGCAGGGCCAAGCTGTCGATAATCGCTGCTGAGGACACGCGTTGATTTCCTTCAACGATGAGATCGCTGATCTGAAAATAGCGTAGGAACGTGGAGTGTGGGATTCGCTGCCACGCCAGCCATCCAGGCACGACAAGTAACGCCGAGAGGATGGCTACTCCTACGCCCCGCCTGAGGCGCGAAATACGCCGCAAGCTCATGCGAGTCACGCCTCTCTGCCGCCATCCTGATTTTGTCGATCCTAGCCTCAGGAAACGCCGATTTGGGCGAAACCCAACACTATCCTCAACTCGCGATGGGCGATCCGACGATCTGAATCTCCAGTTCAAGCGCCACTCCTGTCTTGGCCATCACTTCAATTCGAGCTCGCTCGATCAGCCAGAGAACCTCTGCCGCCGTAGACCCGCCAAGGTTCACAACGAAGTTGCCGTGCTTCTCAGAGATCTGCGCATTGCCATGCCGAATCCCCTTGAGTCCCGCACATTCCATCAGACGTCCCGCGAAATCCCCAGGAGGGTTCTTGAAGATGCACCCTGCCGACCTGCCCTCCACGGGCTGCGTCAGATTCCTCCTTGCCAGCAACGTCGAAATCATCCCCCTGATCTCTACCACTCTTGCGCGCCTGAGCGTAAAACACGTTTCAATGATGACTGAGCCCATCGGAAGGGTGCAGTGCCTATAACCCGGGTTGAGCTCTTCCCGCGTAAGATAACGCTCCTCACCGAGGCCGTCCACAATACGAATCCAGTCAAGATGATCGATGATGGCGCCCAAGGGCGTCCCGGCATTGCCTTTGATCGCCCCTCCAACGGTTCCAGGCACACCCGCCAGCCCTTCGAGACCGGTCAGGCCATTCATCGCGGAGAGGGCCAGCAGACGGCTTGTTCGGATACCGGCTCCGCACCTGATCTGTTCGCCGATCACGTGGAGATCCAGGAAGGTGCGCGAGAGATTGATGACCAGACCCCTGACCCCTCCATCCAACGCCAGCATATTACTTCCGCTACCGAGGATCAGGAGAGGAATCGTGTCGTCTCGCACCACCTTAAGTAAGACCTTCACATCTTCAAGGTCAGCGGGATAGACCATCACCTCGGCTGGGCCGCCGATTCGGAAGTAGGTGTGCAGGGAGAGCGGCTCCTCATTGAGGATCGTTCCCTTAACCACACCCTGCAGCCGTTCCTGCAATTTGAGCTGCGTCGCTACCATCTCTCGTACCCCAGAGTCAGGGTGTAGGGGAAAGAAGCGACCACGTGCTGTTCCCGCACCCTACCCCCTCTACCCTACACCCTGTCTTCCAGTCGGTTGACAATCTGCTCACCGGTCTTCCAGATGTCACCCGCACCCATGGTGATGACCAGGTCGCCCGGACGGGCCAGATCAACGACCCGATCCGGGATTTCCTCCTTCCGTTCCACGTACAGAACCTTTGATCGTCCCCGACCGGCAATCCCGTCCGCCAGCCGCCTGCCGGACACACCGTCAATCGGCGCCTCTCCAGCCGGGTAGATCTCGGTGATGATCACCTGATCGGCCAGGTCGAAGGCAGGGGCAAACTCGTGGAGAAGTTTGCTGGTCCTGCTATAACGATGTGGCTGGAAGACGGCGATCAGCCGCCGCTCAAATCCATCCCTGGCCGCCCGTAGCGTGGCCTGGATCTCTGCCGGATGATGAGCGTAGTCATCCACTACCATGATGTCCTGAGGATTCCCCTTCACCTGGAAACGTCGAACAACGCCGGAGAACTCCCCGAGTGCCGTCCGGATCACAGCAAATTCGATCTCCAACTCAAGACCCACTGCTATGGCTGCCAACGCATTAGAGATATTGTGTAATCCAGGAACCCTGAGCTGCACCTCTCCAAGAGGCTCTCCTCTAAACCTCGCCTTAAAGGCAGAGCCGAGTCCTGTGAGCGAGACCCCCTCCGCCGTCAAATCAGCCTGCTCGCTACAGCCATACGAGACAATCCGTTTCTGCACCCTAGGCAACAGGTCTCGGATCTCCTCTTGATCGAGGCACAGAATAGCAGAGCCGTAGAAGGGAACTTTGTTGATGAACTCGAGAAACGTCTCCTTGATCTGCTGCAGATCGCGATAGTAATCGAGGTGCTCGGCATCGATGGTGGTCACCACGGCGATGGTAGGAGTCAGCTTAAGGAAAGAGCCGTCGCTTTCGTCGGCTTCTGCGACCATAAACTCGCCCTGCCCGAGTTTCGCATTACTGCCAAGCGCATCCAGCCTGCCCCCGATGACCACGGTGGGATCAAGACCCGCCCTGGCCAGGACCGTGGCCACCATGGAGGTTGTCGTCGTCTTCCCATGAGTACCGGCAACGGCCACGCCGTACTTCATTCGCATCAGCTCGGCCAGCATCTCGGCGCGCTGAATGACCGGAATGGCATGCGCCTTCGCCGCGACGATTTCTGGATTCTCCGGAGAGACCGCCGAGGAGCGGACCACGACATCGGCATCCTGTACGTGTGCGGAATCGTGGCCAATCTGCACGATAACCCCCAATGCCTGAAGACGAAGGGTGTGTTCCGATATCTTCAGGTCGGAGCCGCTGATCTGATAGCCAAGATTGTGGAGGACCTCGGCAATCCCGCTCATTCCGACCCCCCCGATCCCGACAAAATGGATGTGCCGGATCTTTTTAAACATGTCCGCAGTTCCTTGTCCCGCTTTGCAGGTCCGGGCCGAGAAGCCGGAGCTTGGCCCTTGACCCTCGGGACGCAGTCCGTGTAACGAGATCGGCCAAGCGTATCGCCGCATCCGGCTTCGCCAAGGTCTTCGCCCTGCGCGCCATAGCCTCAAGCCCCTCTCTGTTGCGAAGAAATGTCCGTATGATTTCGGCCACCGTGGCGCCGTTCAACTCGCGGTCCAGGACCATCCGGGCCCCGCCGGAGGCGACCAGCGCTTCAGCATTGTAGCGCTGGTGATCGTTGGCGGCAAAGGGGAACGGAATGAGCACCGACGGTTTTCCCAAGGCGCAAAGCTCTGCCACAGTGCCGGCCCCCGCCCGACAGAAACAGAGATCGGCAGCGGCATATGCCATGGCCATCGCCTGAAAGAACGGCTCTACGACTGCTCGATACCCCCCCGCGTCATACCCTTGCCGAACGGAAGCAAGGTCGCGCGGACCCGTGGCGTGAATGAACTGGATCCGCTCTCGCCAGTCCGCAAGCGTGGGGAGGGCCTCCATGACCGCTTGGTTCAGCCGATGAGCCCCCTGGCTGCCACCGAAGATTAGGATGGTGAGCCGATCCGGATCGAGATCCAAGCGGGTCACTGCCTCTGCCCCGCTTATGCCGAAGAGCTCCGCTCGGACCGGATTGCCGGTCACCCGCACCTTACGCTTTGGAAAAAAATCGGCTGCCTCGTCGAAGGCCACCGCGACGTGATCAACGACCCTCCCCAACCATCGGTTAGCAAGCCCCGGTAAGGCGTTCTGCTCATGGATCACGGTCGGAACCCTCGCAAGCACTCCAGACAGCACCATGGCAACCGAAGCGTAGCCGCCAAACCCAACCACGACATCGGGACGGAACCGTCGAAGGATCGAGAGAGATCGGATGAGCCCCAATGGGATCAACGAGAGGCTCCGCATCCGCGACAGAAAGCGCTTCCCCTGTAAGCCCGACGCCTTGATCCCTTCGAAATCCCAACCTCTCGTCGCGAGCAACGATGCCTCAACCCCTCCCTCGACGCCGACAAACAGGAGCGGCAGATCGGCCCATCGCGAGCGAAGCTCCTCGGCTAACGCAATAGCAGGAAAGAGATGCCCCCCCGTCCCACCGCCTGCAATGATGGCCTTCACGCGAATCGCCCTTTCGCCGTCTGGTGACGCGAAATGCTGAGCAGGATTCCGATGCACAACAGGGTAACGACCAAGGATGTGCCGCCGAAGCTGACCAACGGCAACGGCAAACCCGTAATAGGTAGCAGTCCGACAACCACTCCAAAATTGACAGCGGCTTGCGTCACGATGGTAAAGGTAATCCCCATTGCCGCATAGGTGCCGAACAGATCAGGCGCCCGGAGTGCGATCCGAGTTCCCCGCCACAGAAGCACGCCGAAGAGGCAGACAACCAGCAGAGTCCCCGCAAGCCCCGTTTCTTCCCCGACAACGGCAAAGATAAACTCGGTATGGGACTCTGGCAGATACCCCAGCTTTCCGAAGCTGTCGCCGAGACCTCGCCCCAGAAGCCCCCCAGGCCCAATTGCAACTATGGCCTGGTTAGTCTGGTGTGCGGCTTTAGGGGAGGCGTGACTTGGATCCAGCCGCGTCATGACTCGCTCCAAGGCGTATGGGTGGGTCCAGACGAGCAGGACGGCCAACGCCATGGCCCCAAGAGCGACGGCGCTCAGATGCCCCAGACGGATGCCTGCCATGAAACACAGGGCCAGGACCGCACACAGCAGGATCGCTACCATCCCGAAGTGGGGCTGAAACACAATCAGACTGCAAACCAGTCCGGAGACAATGAGCGGTACAAGAAGGCGTTTGGCGGACTGCTCCTCCCGATCGGCGCTCTTGGCGAGGAGTCTGGCTACAAGGAGAATAATGGAGAGCTTGGCAAGTTCGGACGGTTGAAAGGAGATCCCGAATAGCCGAAGCCACCGCCTGGCGTTGTTGACCTTGATCCCGATCGATGGGATCAGCACAAGGCCGAGGAGCAACAGCGAGCAAAAGAACAACAGCGGCGCATACTGTTGGAATGTGCGATAGTCGCGGTGCATGGCCCAAAACATGACCGCCAACCCGATCAGCGCCCACAGGAGCTGCTTCTTCAGGAAAAAGAACGGGTCGTCGTATTTTTCCTGGGCCCTGATGGCGCTCGCGCTATAGACCATCACAATACCGACCAGGACCAGCAGCAGCGACACGCCGTACAACAGCTTATCGTGAGAGAGGCGCCTACTGATCATGCCTGTCCTCGCGTGCTGTCGGCGGCAGGTGGAAGTCCCCGTACCGCCGCCTTGAAGACACGCCCTCGCTCTTCGAAATCAGTAAACATATCGAAGCTGGCGCAGGCCGGAGACAGCAACACAACCTCTCCCGGCGATGCGGCGGTTGCAGCGCACCGAACGGCCTCCTCAAGGCTCGATGTCTCCTCCATCGGACAGGCCCCGGCAAGCGCACGTCGCAGCGTTGGAGCGGCCTGACCGATCAGGATCAGCCTTTTCACCCGTTCGCGGACAAGAGGCACCAGCGGCCCGAAGTCGCTTTGCTTATCCTTGCCACCGGCAATAAGCACAATGGGGACGGTGAAACTCTGAAGCGATCGGATCACCGCTCCGACGTTTGTCCCCTTGGAGTCATCGATATAACGAACGCCACCGATTTCGGCGACATACTCCAGGCGGTGCGGGAGCCCTTCGAAGCTGACGAGCGCATTCCGGATCGCCATCGGGGATATGCCGGCTACTGCCGCCGCAAGACTGGCGGCCAGGGCGTTCTCCAGGTTATGCACCCCCTGGATCTTCACCTCGGACACCCGGCAAATGGTCTCCCGCCTCCCGTCAAGATTGAGGATCAGGTGATCTTCGCTGACGTACGCCCCCGCATCGAGCGGTCTGGTCCGACTGAATGCAAACCTTCGCCCTCTGGCCTGCACTGCCGCTTGGAGCACCAACGGATCGTCCGCATTCACAATGGCAACATCCGACGGCTGCTGATTCTCGAAGATGCGGGCTTTGGCCCGATAATAGTCCTCGACGCAGTCATATCGGTCAAGATGATCTGGCGCAAGATTCAAGAGCAACGCCACGCGCGGCCTGAACTCCCTGATCGTTTCCAATTGAAAACTCGACAGCTCCGTCACCACAAATTCACCCGCCGCAAGAGAAGGCGCTACTCCGCAGAGAGGGGTCCCGATGTTACCGGCCACATGCGAAGGCAGGCCGGCTTGTGTGAGTATCGCGCCGAGAAGGGTCGTCGTGGTACTCTTACCATTGGTTCCAGTGATTCCGATCAATGTGGCTTCACTGTACCGGTAGGCTAACTCAACCTCGCCGATGAGCGGGATACCTGCCTCCCGAACCCGCTGAAACGACGGCTCACGCAGATCGATCCCAGGGCTGACGACAATAAGGTCGGCCAAAAGTAAGGAGTGTAGATACTGCTCACCCAGCTCAAGACCGACCCCGTCCCGCTCCAGGCTGCAGAGGTCGGCACCGATCTCACGCACGCCCCTGCGATCGGCGCCGATGACCGTTGCGCCCTGCTTGAGCAACAGACGGCAGGCCGCCGCTCCGGATCGCGCCAACCCCACGACTATCACTCGCTTACCGGCCAGATCCAGCATGGTTACCACCATGCAGTTCCGGGTTCCGGGTTCCGGGTTTCGAGTAAGCCACACTCGTAACGTGAAACCTGGCATGTGGCACTCGAAACTCGAAACTCGAAACTCGAAACCTTTCTCAACGCCTTCACCTCAATTTCAATGTGGTGAGCGAAAGTAAGGCCAGGATAAAGGAGATGATCCAGAATCGGACAATAATCTTCGGCTCCGCCATCCCGTTCAGCTCATAGTGGTGATGGATGGGCGCCATCCGAAAGACCCGTCGACCGGTCGTCCTGTAGGAGAAGACCTGCATGATCACCGAGATGGCCTCCGCCACAAACACCCCCCCGACGATGAGCAGGAGCAACTCGCTCTTGACCAGGACAGCGAGCGTCGCCACGGCGGCCCCAAGCGCCAACGAGCCGGTGTCGCCCATAAAGAGTTGCGCGGGGTAGGCGTTGTACCAGAGGAATCCCAGACTGGCCCCGACGATGGCGCCGCCGAAGACGGTGAGCTCCGAGCTCCCCCTGACAAAGACCACCTGCAGGTAGTGCGCGATGCTGGCATGTCCTGCAATGTACGCCAGGACCGTATACGCTGCGGCGGTCATCAGGATCGGACCGATAGCCAGCCCATCCAGGCCGTCGGTGAGGTTCACCGCATTTGACGCGCCGACAATGACCAGCATCACAAACAGGACGTAGCCCCAGCCCAGGTCTGGCATCCAGTGCTTAAGAAAGGGGATAGCCAGCTTCGTGGTGTACGTATCCACCGGGTTGACATACAGGAAGAGCCCAACGAGCATACCGGGAATCACCTGCCACAACAGTTTTCCCCTGACTGAGAGTCCCCTGCTGTTTTTTGATACCACCTTCAGGTAGTCGTCGATGAACCCCACCGCCCCCATCCAGACCGTGCACAACAGGGCGAGCCAAACGAACCGGTTGGTCAGGTTCGCCCAGAGCAACGTACCGATAAATACGGAGGCCAGGATCAGGAGGCCGCCCATCGTGGGTGTCCCGGCCTTTTGCAGATGACCCGCCGGCCCGTCGTCCCTGATGCTCTGGCCGATCTGTAACTCCTGAAGCTTACGGATCAGCGCCGGCCCCAGGAGCAAACTGATCAGCAGCGCGGTAAGAATGGCCCCGGCCGTCCGGAAGGTGACGTATCGGAAGACGTTCAAGACCGCGTAGCTCTCGTGCAACGGGTACAGCAGGTGATACAGCATAAAACCTTAACCCTCTACCCCATACCCTGTTTGTTATTTGCCCGGCGACACCAGATGCCGCCGATCCACCAACGTCTTACCCTCTGCCGACTTGAAGTAGGTTGAGTGTTTGTCCCGATGAGCCTCAAGCGCCAATTCCACCAGGCGAACGATCAGTTCCGCGGGCTTCACCCCGCTCCGCTCCCAGAGGGTCAAGGAAAGCGACCCCGGCATGGTATTGACCTCATTGACATACGGCTTCATGGCGCTCCTGTCGATGAGGAAATCAACCCGGGAGATTCCTCTCGAATCGATCGCCTGAAAGGCTGCTACAGCCATAGATCGTATCTCATCAGAAAGCGCCTGGGAAATCCTTGCGGGGATGATGCTCGGCGCCAGGTCCGCACTCCCTGGCTGCTTGTTCTCCGAATACTTATCACGGTAGCCCACAACCTCACCCGAACCGATGAGTTCCTCACATTCCGAAACGGTCAACGCATGGTTGCCCAGGACGCCGCATTGCACCTCGATCCGATGCTGAACAGCTCGCTCGACCAGCACACGATAGCTGAACCGCATCGCGCGCTTCGCCAAGCTCAGCGCTTCGGTCGCATCATGAGCAACACCGATACCAACACTGGAACCGGCCACGGCAGGCTTCACCACTACCGGGTAGCTCAGCCTATGCTCAATCGCCTTGACAACTGCCGCCTCATCCTCCAACAGTTCACGCCGGGTGATACCGATCCCTTCAACAACCGGGAGGCCTGCGCCTTGAAAGACGAGCTTGGAGATCATCTTATCCATTCCCACGGCCGAGGCGGCAACCCCAGCCCCAACGTACGGCAGATCAGCCAATTCGCACAGACCCTGAATCGTTCCATCCTCGCCATGCGTCCCGTGAATGACCGGGAAGGCCACGTCGATGGTGGGATGGAGCGTCTTACGAAGCCAGCCCTTCCGTTCCTGCTGCGGCATCAGCCCGCCGACCGACGGATCCGGCGACAGAAAGAGCGGCTCAACCCCCGTTGCGTTCACGCCCCGGTCCAGGTTCTCGATCTGCGGCGCGTATCGCTCGCGATTCAGCCGCAACTTTTCGGCATCGAGCCTCACTCGCTCATCCGGTCCGGCCATGGCGCCACGCTCCGCCAGCTTTCGTATTTCAGCATCGACCGTCAACAGATCTCGAACCGCCTCGCCGGTGAGCCACGTACCCTCCGCTGTCAGAAAAATCGGCAGTGTCTCGAACCGATCCTGCAGCGACAGCAAGACCTCATAGACCTTGCCCGCGGTCATGATCGAAACCTCGCGCTCTACCGAGCGGCTTCCGAAGATCAGCCCTATGCGTGTCAGGCTGCTGCTCATGCGAACTCCAGGTAGGTATCCGGCAGCCGATTCTCATACAGCAGAACATCGCCTTCGCAGACGATCGCCTTGAGACAGTCGGCTACTTCATCCGCGTGCCTGGCTATCAGAACTCGACTTCCGGAAAAACCGGCCTCGCGAAGCCCCTCCCGCAGCGGTTGTGTCTGCTGCGGCCCGACCAACACCACATAATCGCACACGGCAGCCGCCGCCCGGCCCAAGCGGCGGTTCTCCTCCGCCTCAATCTGGCCCAGCTCCACCAGTCCCGGCGTGATCAGGATCTTCGAGCCTCCCTCAAACTGACTGAGAACGTCCAAGGCCATCTGCGCCCCGCGCGGGTTGGCGTTGGCCACATCGATCAGCTTGATAACCCCGCCTTCTTCGCGAATCTCCAGGCGCTTTGGAGCCGGCGCGAGAGTCCTCACCCCATCGGCGATCTCCTCCAGGGGCATGCCGCACTCCAGCGCCGCAGCCGTTGCCCCCAGGATATTGCCGATGTTCCATCCGCCCAGCAGTCTGGTCTCGAACATGGCGGCGCCATGCTCGGTCTCCACGCGAAAGGCCGAACCCTTACTGGAGAGCTTAACATCTTTCCCGCGGACACCCAGCGCCCTCTCGTCCTCGCCGATCCCGTACAAGAGCACGCGCCGACCTTCCTGTCTCGCACGCTCGGCCAACCGCAGGCAGACCGGATCGTCGGCGTTCACGATCGCCAGGCCATCCGGTGGGAGCGAATCGATCAGCTCATACTTCGCCTCGGCGATCCGCTCCGGCGTGCCGAATCGCTCGAGGTGTTGGACCCCAACCGCCGTGAGGATACCGAGCCTGGGCCGCAGGATCTCGCATACCTCCCTGATCTCGCCTGGGCCGTACGCCGCCACCTCAACGACAAAGAATTGATGGTCGTCCCGTAGCGCCTCACGGACGACCCGGACAATGCCCATGGTGGTGTTGACTCCGTCAGGCGTCTTGAAGACCGAGTAGCGCCTCTGAAGTAGCGCAGCGGTGATAAACTTGGTGGTCGTCTTCCCGTAGCTGCCTGTGATCCCGATGATTTCTCCGGGATACTGACGCATCCGCGCGTGAGCCTGCGCATAGAAGCGGCGGTTAATCGCATGCTCAAGCGGGGCAAGGCTCAGATTTGCTACAAGAACCATGCCTGCTGCAACCTCGGACATGACGAGCAGGCCGGCGGCGAGGCCGATGCCGACAAGAAGAACGCGAGGCGCCACCATGAGTCGGGACAGCAACACCACAGCCAGCCAGGAGGTGACAAACATCATCGCCCCCGCAAGGACGAACGCGACCGCCGCCAAACGCACCGTTCGCGGTGTCCATTGTAGTCGCTGGCTGACCTGGAGTGAGGACCACCGGGCTCTGAGCCACATCCCGGCGGCCAACCAGACGATATAAAAGGTAATAGCAGGAAGAGGCGACTCCGCAAGGAGGATTCCGGCCACCAGGACCGCCGTCTGGACAAGGGCCCCTCGGCCATCCAGAGCAATACCCCAGTGCCTGGCGATCCAACCGCACAGGCGCGTACTGTTGTAACGCTCCAACTGGATGAGGTATATCAGATCCAGATAGCGCATTACAACAACCGCCATATACGGCACAAGACCAGTCATGGCCCGACCTGCGAGTGAAGATCCGAATACCATGCCCGACGACATCACCGGCTGTCCTGACACAAGAACTCCCTCACCAACCGGCCAAAACGGTCTGGTCTGTCGGCAAACGGGAAATGACCAGCCCCTTCGAGCACCTCCAAGCGCGAGCCGGCTATTCCACGCGCCATGATCTGCATCGAGGAGAACGGTACCTCCTGATCCTTGTCTCCCCAGATGATCAGGGTAGGCACGCGAATCGACGATAAGATCGATCGGAGGTCCTCACCCACAACCTTGACCAGCGTGGCGCGTAATGGTCCGGCGTTCCGATAGTCCCGTGACCCTACCCGTCGATAGATCTCGGCAACCTTTCGCTCGCCCAGTCTGCCCCATATAGGGAAGGAAAAGAGCCGCTTTGCCAGCTTTGCGGCTCCAACCTTCATGTGATACAGGGGCCCTCGTGTTGGGCGAATCCCCGCGCTGGCCACCAGAATAAGGCTCCTGACCCTGTTGGGCCACCGGGAAGCCAAGGCCAGTGCGATCCGGCCCCCAAATGAATGACCGATCAGACCGGCTACGGGGATACCGACGCGGTCCATGAATGCCTCGACATAGGCTGCATACTCCCATGTTCCCCATGGCGCAGCAGCGGCCGGGGTCCAACCGAATCCCGGCAGATCAAGGGCGTACACCCGAAATCGATCCTCCAAGCTCTTGGCCACTGCGCCCATGGACTCGGCTGACGTGCCCCATCCATGCAGGAGCACCATAGGCCTTCCCTCTCCACACACGGTAAAATGGGTATCCAGGTCACCGACACGAATCAACACGCCACCACCAAATACAGGGTAGAGGGTATAGGGGGTAGGGTTTAGGGTTTAAGAACAGGGATCAGAGTACTAGGGGGTAGGGTGTAACAAAGAGTTTCTCGGTATTTTCTTAGCCCCATCCCCTATACCCTTCACCCTATACCCTGTCTTTTCACTCTCGACGGAACCCCAACTCGTGAAGCGCCTCTCGGGCCACCAGTCGGTCATCAAAAGGGATCGTCCGATCACGGAGAATCTGATAGGCTTCATGCCCTTTCCCCGCAATCACCACCATGTCACCTCGTCCCGCCAGCGAGAGGACCTCGCGAATCGCCATCCCTCGATCTAAAATTGTAACATAGCCCTTTCCTTGACCCCATACCTTTTTCGCCCCGGTCTCGACCTCCTCGATGATCTGATGAGGGTCCTCACTGCGAGGATTGTCGGAGGTAATCACTGTGAAGTCGGCCAACTGCAGGGCCGCTTCTCCCATGACTTCACGCTTGCCCCGATCCCGATCTCCTCCGCACCCGAACAGGACGATCAGGCGTCCAGGACAGCACTGCCGTGCCATACTGAGGACACGTCGCAGGGCGTCAGGGGTATGCGCATAATCGACCATCACGCTGAACTCCTGTCCCTCCTCCACCCGCTCACACCGACCAGGGACGTGGCGGAGCGCCGCAATCCCGTCCGTCACCGTCGGCAGATCCACGCCAAGATGGAGCCCTGTGGCGGCGGCCGCCAGGATATTGGACAGGTTGTAACGCCCCAGCAGCGGAGAGCGAATCGCCGTTGCTCCCCACGGGGTTTGCAGTCGGCACCGGATTCCATTCGGCCCTATGCTGATATCAGTGGCCGACAGATCCGCCGGATGTTGCACACTGTAGGTGTAGCATTTCGCCCGTGTCGCCCTAAGAAAGAGGTCCGCGGCCGGATCATCCAGGTTGATGACCGCCGCCTTCTCCACCCTTTTCGTTGACCCGACACCCATCCCCTCGAACAGGGACAGTTTCGCGCTCCGGTACGCCTCCATGGTGTCATGAAAATCCAGGTGGTCCTGTGTGAGATTCGTAAATACGGCGACGTCAAACTCGCAGCCGGCAACGCGATGCAGGGCCAGGGCATGGGACGAGACCTCCATGACGACGCTATCGGCGCCCATGCGCAGCATCCGATCGAGAAGGGCTTGCAGGTCGCACGACTCCGGTGTCGTCCGCGCTGCCCCTGTCTCCACCCCGTTGCAGCGGTACCCGATCGTACCGATCAGTCCGATCTGATGTCCCGCGCGGCGCAGCACCGACTCGACCAGATAGGTGGTCGTGGTCTTGCCGTTGGTTCCGGTGACACCCACCATGCCGAGCTTGCGCGAGGGGTGACCGTAGAATCGACACGCGACCATGGCAAGACTCTGCCGGGCATCGGCCACCTTCACCACCGTCCCACCTCGTAGCGTCTCTTCCGGAAGGTCGCTTCGCTCCACTAAGGCCGCAACGGCTCCCGCTGCCCAGGCGGTCTGGAGGAAGTCGTGGCCATCGCGCCTGAACCCTTTAATACAAACGAACAGATCTCCAGGTCTCACCTGTCTGGAATCATACCGGATCTCATGAACCTCCAGATCGACGGATCCGCGGAGGACCTGGTGCTCTGTTCCCTCAATTAAGGCGAAAAGATGCACTGTGAATCCCTTCCGCCAACCGGGGCCGCTCTTGGGTGACTGGGGCAACCTTAAGATGCTTCAGGGACTCGCGAGCAATCTCCCGGAACGTCGGCGCCGCGATCGATCCACCCCAACGGAGCACGCTCGGATCGTCGATGATAACGATGATGGCCAGTCGAGGCTGATCAGCCGGGACAAACCCGACAAATGACGCCACGACCTTATGTCGAGAGTAACGGTGGGTAGTCGGATCCAGTTTCTGAGAGGTCCCGGTTTTGCCCGCCACATCGAACCCCTCCACGGCAGCCGCCTTCCCCGTCCCTTCCGTTACAACCCCCTTGAGGACAGTCGTAAGGGTCCTTGCGGTGGCTTCCGAGATGACCCGCCTGACTTGAATCGGCGCATTCTCACGGACGACTTTGCCATCCGCCGAGATGATCGACTTCGCGACATAGGGACGAACCATGATGCCGCCGTTCGCAATTGCGCTCGTCGCTACCAACATCTGCAGCGGACTCACGGATATCTCCTGCCCGATGGAAAGCGACGCGAGCGAAAGGGCCGACCATTCCTTCGGACGTCGGATCATGCCGGGCGTCTCTCCCGGCAGATCGATCTTAGCGAGATTACCGAACCCGAACCCGCTGATGTAATCGTAGTAGAGGCTCTTACCCAGCCGCTGACCGACCTTGATAGCTCCCACATTGCTGGAGTGAGCCAGCACCTCGGAAAACGTGAGGCTCTCGAACCGTTCATGATCACGAATGGTCACCCCACCCACCTCGATGG
>NSJM01000038.1 GCA_002634395.1 Candidatus Methylomirabilis sp. | reverse complement strand
TATCCAGGTATCATGAAAAATCACTTCACACCTTCTCTCACCCTCTCCCCACTCAGCGGGGGAGGGGACGGGTGGGGAGCGATGTTCTGAGTAAAATCGCGGTTAGCCGTGAGCGCTCAGTCTGCCTGCAAAGGGCGTGAGGCGTACTCTTCCGGTACCTTCCGTTTTACGCTGTACGCCTGATGCTGACGGCCGATTATATCCTGAATCCGACGTGAAAAGTAGCCGACTGATAGCCTGAGTCATTCGATCTTGTGCAAGGCATACCGCCAAGCCGTTTTGCGGGGTCACTAACGGGCAAAACGAAGCTTGGACAATTTTTCACCAGATGGATTCACGAGGCGGTATTTTTTTGTTGCAGTTTCGTTCTGAAGGTGTTAGTCAATGTGTCATTGTAGTGTATTCGGCGCTTCGTTGCACAACTGTTTACCCTGAGCGTCTCGAAGGGCTCACCATGAACGAATTGCAAAGGTATCGTGGACGCTATGCCAGGTACGGTTAGCGGTTGAGGAAGGCGATGATGATGCGGGGCGGGAAGGAGAATTAGGGTGACCGTATCTGCGTTTGTCTTCCTTGAGTGTGCAGCGGGTCGGTCCAAGGACGTGGCCAAGCTGGTGGCTGGCATTCCTGGGGTGAAACTCTCTCGCGCCGTGACCGGTCCACACGATGTCATTGCCTTCGTGGAGGGACCCGATATCAACGCGTTGGGAATTACGATCATCTCGCAGATCCAGGCGGTATCCGGGGTGCTTCGCACTACCACGAACGTTGTGGTAGAGTAGCACCTTCTCTTCGTCGCCCTCAATTTTTTTCTTTTTATCGAGATTCCTTTGCGCAGGCGATCAACGGCCTTTACTCTCAACTAATTTAGAGTATCAGCGACTGGAATGTCAGAAAATACTTGACAGGGTCAATCTTCGCCATCTAAAGTTATGCGTAGTAAGTTCAAGGCCTGATCGGGGTGAACGATGGGATCGGTAACTGCCAATGACGGCAGCGGTGGGCAACTGAGCCCGCAGAACTAATCGATAAAAGGGGAGCGACACATGCAGAAGCAGGAGCGACGACCAACGATCATGACCCTGGAGGAGGTTGCTCGCTTCCTCCGACTCAATAAATCGACAGTCTACCGAATGGCGCGGGAGGGGACGCTTCCGGCTTGGAAGTTGGGAAACGTCTGGCGATTCAAGAAAGAGGCCATCGAAGAATGGATCGTCAACAGCCAGCGAGCCCACGAGCAAAAGCATTCGCGCTAGGTTCCGCGCAGGGCGGTAGTCGCCTACGTTTTCCTATTTGCCTCGCAGTCAGGTGGATCCTGAAGGGTTCCCTGCTGTGCTCGACACGTTGACGGAGCTGTGTACTGTCTCGTCTCCACCTTCGCATCACTACGCTCCTCTCGACCGCCTTACCTATTTGATCCGTTATCTCTTGCCACCAAACAGTGCGCACATGCACTGTATCTTGAGTCCGACCAGACCTGTTGTTGAGATGTCGATACCGATGCTCATCACATGGTATCCGTAGTAAGGTTCTGTCTGGGTCAAGCGGCAGTGTCGACTTGTCACTACGCAAGAAATCAGCTAGCATGGCTTCACGAAAGAGGTTGCAATATGCCGGGGAGATCTGAAGCGCATGAGAAATCCGGTACGTCGACGCTGAAAGAACTTAGGCGTCGTTGCGAGGAACTCAGCGTTTCCATTGAATCGATGCGGGCCTATTACGAGGATCTACTGGGCAGCCTGCAAGACGGTATTATTATCATCGAGCCGGATGGACATATTCGCTCAATCAATCAGGCGGCGGAGGAACTGGCCGGAGTATCGGCCCAAATGCTTCATGGTAGGCCCTTCGAGCAGATATTGCCGCATGATCGCTCACTGCAGGAGTTAGTACGGAAAACTATGGAGAGCGGCCGGACCCGGACCGATTTCGATGCCAGATTGACGAGACAGGACGGCTCGCAGGTGGTCGTCAGTGCCGTTGCCTCTCTGATTAGCGATGGTAAGGGACAGGCGCGGGGCACCGTCCTGGCACTTCGGGACCAGACAGGGATCAAAGAGCTTGAGGAGCGTTTACAGCGATCAGACCGCCTGGCAGCGCTCGGGACGGTGGCCGCAGGAGTGGCGCACGAGATCCGAAATCCGCTGGCCGGTCTCAGAGGGGCGGCGCAACTTCTCGAGGGCGAACGTGACTTTCCTCTCGCGCTGAGAGAATACACCTCGGTGATCGTGAAAGAGGTGGATCGGCTCGGCGCGATTGTCGAGCAGCTCTTGTCGTTTGCCACGCCTCGAGGTCCGGTTCTGCGCTCATGCAACCTGCACGAGGTCCTCGATAGCCTCCTCTTTTTAGAGCGGGCGCCGCTGGGCGCTGCTCATATCACGGTGCAACGTCAGTATGATCCGCAGCTTCCTGACATCCTCGCCGATCCCTCTGAGATCCGACAACTCTTTCTGAACCTGATCCGTAATGGGGTAGAGGCGATGCCGGGCGGAGGAGCGCTTACCGTTCGGACGTGGTATGAGCGATCCGCCAAGCGCTGTGAAGGCCGATCGGTAGCCGTGGCCGAGATTGCCGATCAGGGGAGCGGATTCGATTCTGAGATCGAGCGCCATCTGTTTACCCCTTTCTTCACCACCAAAGAGAGGGGGACCGGGTTGGGGCTGGCCATTTGTCTGCGGATCGTGGAGGACCATGGTGGGGCCATGGAGGCGGCAAGCTTACCGGACAGGGGCAGCAGGTTTCGAGTGTGGCTTCCCCTGGCGAAACAACCCGAAGCCGTTGCACCTCATGATGAAGCTCATCGAGCCACGCAGGGCGTCAGGCCATGATCGGCACGCGACGGATTCTTGTGGTTGATGACGAAGAGAACATCCGTTGGGCCCTGCGCAAGGCGCTTGAGCGCGAAGGACATCAGGTTGTAGCAGCCGCCGATGGGTTGGAAGGGTTCAGACGGGCCACAGATCCGGGCATCGACCTTGTCCTTATGGACATTAAGATGCCGGGGGCAGATGGG
Source organism: Candidatus Methylomirabilis sp. (assembly GCA_002634395.1). GTDB lineage: Bacteria > Methylomirabilota > Methylomirabilia > Methylomirabilales > Methylomirabilaceae > Methylomirabilis > Methylomirabilis tolerans. Next base: position 20,915 of record NSJM01000038.1, on the reverse strand, counting down.
CTGGAGACCCTCAGCAGGATCAAAGAGACCCGCCCCGAGCTTCCCGTTATCATCATGACCGCCTTCGGCACACTGCAGGCTGCAGTCCAGGCGATGAAACGCGGGGCCTACGACTATATTACCAAGCCGTTTGACTTCGATGAGCTCGCGATTGTCGTGCGGCGGGTTTTCGAGATCCGTGAACTCACCGAGCGAGTGGCGCAGATGGAGACCCTCGGCAGTCGGTCCTTTGACTTTGGGGGGGTGGTCGGTCTCTGTCCTGCTATGCAGCAGATCTTCAAGCTGGTGGGAAAAATGGCCGCTAGCGACCTGACGGTCCTCATCAGGGGAGAAAGCGGCACCGGTAAGGAGTTGCTGGCTCAAGCGATTCATTATAACAGTCGACGTTCTGCGCGTTCGTTTGTGGCCGTTAACTGTGCCGCCATCCCTCGCGAGCTTCTGGAAAGCGAGCTGTTCGGTCATGAGCGTGGCGCCTTTACGGGAGCCAGCACCCTTCGGCATGGTAAGTTTGAGCTGGCTGAGGGCGGGACGATCTTCCTTGATGAGATCGGGGACATGGCCATCGGGCTGCAGGCCAAAATCCTGCGCGTGCTCCAAGAGCGGCAGTTTGAACGGGTGGGGGGCGAACGGCCGCACGCTGCGGATGTAAGGGTCATCGCCGCCACCAACCAGAATCTGGAGGCCGCCGTCGCGCAAAAGAGCTTCCGGGAGGATCTCTACTACCGCCTGAACGTGGTGGCCATCAATCTTCCACCTCTCCGAGAACGCATCGAAGATATCCCGCTGCTCGTCAACCACTTTCTTCATCTGTTTGCGGAAGAGCAGAAGCAGGAGCCAAAGACTGTACCGCCGGAGACGCTTGAGCTGATGCTCGCGTATCGCTGGCCAGGAAATATCCGTGAGCTGGAGAACGCCGTCAAACGGGCATGTGCGCTAGCCCCAACCTCTCTCATCCTGCCGGAGCATTTGCCTGCCGCTCTCCTGCGCGCAGAAGAAATCGACGCCGGTGGCGGAAGATCGTCCTTTGAGCGGATACTGTCTCAAGGGATTACAGGTGAACTGTCCCGCCTGAGACAGGAACGGGACGGGCAGATCTATGCGTACTTCCTCGCTACGCTGGAGCGACCCCTCCTGTTGCGCGTTCTGGAGAGGACCGGCGGAAATCAGCTTCGGGCAGCCGAATTACTCGGGATCAATCGCAATACGCTCCGAAAGAAACTTCGCGAGCTTGGAATCGCGCCTGTCCGCGGCGACGAAGAAAAGATGGAAGGATAAGTGTTACGCAGTCGCGATTCAGTTGCGCGCGCGGCTTTTGATACGCCGGGGTCGAGCTGTAGATGCCAATACCGCCTCGGCCGAGGTGAGGAGAAATGCCTTGAAAGCGATCGCCGCCCGACTGAGATGCTTGTCTTCCCGATGCACCACAAACCACTGTCGCCGCAGGGGAAGTCCCTGGACATCCAGCACAACCAGACGTTTGAGCGTGATCTCCATGCGAAGGACATGACGAGAGAGCAGGGCAATCCCGAGTCCGGCAGCCACAGCCTCCTTCACGGCGCTATTATCCCCCAGCTCTAACCCAACCCGCAACTTCACCCCTTGCTGGCGGAAGAATTCATCGGCGTTGAGACGGGTGCCTGAGCCTACCTCACGCGCGATAAAGACCTCCCGGGCAAGGCGATCTACCGAAATCCGCTTAGTCGTTGCGAGCGGATGGGAGGGGCCGGCGACGACCACGATCTCGTCGGCAAGAAACGGCTCGGCCACATGCGGAACTTCCTCTGGAGGACGCCCCATGACGACAAGGTCAACCTCATTGTGCAGGAGGCGGTCTCGCGCAAGCGCGCGATTTGTGACCTCGAGGTTGATGCTGATGCCGGGGTACTGCTTCTGAAATGCTCCGAGCAATGACGGCAGGACATAGGCGCCTGCGGTGCTCACGGCGGCGACGGCAATTCGCCCGCGCTTCAGGCCGTCGAGTTCTTCCATCGCCAGTCTGGCTTCGTCGATCAGTACACAGATCCTTTCGGCGTAGACCATAAGCTCCTTACCCGCCTCGGTCAAGACAATGGTCCGGCCAACCCGTTCGAAGAAGGTCGCATCGAGGGTCCGCTCCAGCTCGCGAACCTGCGCCGAGACGGCGGGCTGGGTCAACAAGAGCTCCTCGGCCGCGCGGGAGTAGCTCTGGTGCCTGGCGACTGCCAGAAAGACGCGAAGCTGATGAAAGGTCATGATGATAATCCGTCTCTCTATTGAGCCTGTCCCGCGAATCCCCGTTCACCCTTCGATATGCTCAGGGTGAACGGAATAGACAGTGAATTACCCCGCAGCAAGCTGCGGGGCATCAAACACCAAAAACAAAAAATATCTGCGCGGCAAGCCGCGGGGAATCAACCCTACTGGGATTGAAAAGATGGATGTTGACCCGTCCGCGCTGAGTCCGTCGAAGCACAACAAGAGGTTTACGGGAACGCCTCTATTCTTACGTGAAATTATAAACAATTGTCTATAGATATTTTAAAAATTTCTTATTTGACTTTATACCGAAACTGTTCCACATTCAGTCGAAACCGAGCGAAAACGGTAAAGCTGCACTAGCTTTCCACCTGAATCTGAAAGCCCAGCGCATGATTGTGCGTGGGATGAGAGGGCATAGCCGAAACGGCTGCGATTGATATGGCCGAGCCGATCGTGTTGCAAACAGAGTTTCCGGACCTCGTCCTATGTGCGAGGGGGAAGGTCCGGGATATCTACGACTTTGGCGATCGCCTCCTGTTGGTCGCGACAGACCGGATTTCCGCCTTTGATGTTGTCTTGCCGACAGCCATTCCAGGGAAGGGAAGCGTCCTTACTGCGCTTTCCGAGTTCTGGTTCCATATGACAGCGGATCTGACGCCGAACCACCTTATCACTACAGAGGTAGAAGCATACCCGGAGGCCTGCCGGCCTTATCGAGAGACGCTTGCGGGTCGGAGTATGCTGGTCAGAAAGACGAAGCCTCTCCCCATTGAGTGTATTGTCCGGGGCTATCTCACCGGATCGGGCTGGATAGAGTACCAGAAGACCGGAGCGGTCTGCGGCATCCCGTTGCCTACCGGCCTCGTAGAGTCATGCCGTCTCAACCCATCCCTCTTTACGCCCTCAACAAAGGCGGAGCAGGGGGCGCATGATGTGAACATCACGTTTGATGAGGCAGCAGCCCAGCTTGACGTGGAGTTGGCCGAACGGGTACGAGACGTAAGCCTGGCTCTGTATGAGCGGGCTCGGACGTATGCCCTGGAACGCGGGATCATCATTGCCGATACAAAATTCGAGTTTGGATTGCATGACGGTAACCTCCTTCTTATCGACGAAGCTCTCACGCCTGATTCCTCCCGTTTCTGGCCCTGCGACAGCTACGCAGCGGGTCGATCCCAGCCGAGCTTCGATAAGCAGTTTGTACGGGATTACTTAAAATCGATCGCCTGGAATATGAAGGCGCCGGCCCCTGAACTGCCTCGTGAGATTGTGGAGCGGACCAGCGAGAAGTACCGAGAAGCCCTTAGACGGCTGACCTGAGCAGACCTCTCATGCATAGCTTTGTCATCAGCACGCTGAAACAGGCTAAGCGCGCCATCGTCATCGTGATCGGGTTCACGGTTCTGGTGCTCGGCATTGTCCTCATTGTGCTCCCTGGACCCGCTACGCTCGTCATTCCCCTCGGCTTGGCAATCCTGGCTACAGAGTTCGTCTGGGCCAGACGGCTGCTGGTTCGATTTAAGCGTAAAACGAGGCAGTTCAAGAATGTCCTCGTCAGAAAAATGCAAGGTAATCGCCCGGAGAATTCACGACCCAGGTAACCGTCTCATCCCTTCGCGAGAACGATCTCACCCTCTTCTGAGCGAATCGGATAGGTCTGGATGGTGCAGCAGTCCCCGTCAACAGATTCGCCCGTCTTCAGATCAAACTTCCTGGCGTGAAGCGGGCAGATGACCTTTCCATCTCCGATGATTCCGTCAGCGAGTGGGCCTCCTCGGTGCGGGCATGTCTGCTGTGTGGCGAACAACTGCCCATCGCGCTGACGGAAGACGGCGATACCGCAGCCGTCTACCACGTAATTACGGCCTTGGCCGAGCGCGATCGCGTCGACCGGGCCTAGCGGTATCCCCTTGACCTCCTCATCCACACGTACGGGTTCACTGAACTGGGCCGGATGCACGGGTTCATTCGCTTCGGCCCAGGGGTCTGTGTAGGCCTCGACCGCCCGTTCGATCTCGGCATCCAGCCGCTCACCGATCCCGTCCACGTCCTTGATGAGCAGCTCGCGGAGCCGCTCAATGCCGAACCGTTCGACGACCCCGTATGCTCGCTCCATGTACTTCCCGTGTTCCCGGTAATACTGGATGAAGCGACCCATGTATTTCAGGACCTCTTCGTGCGTCGCGACCGTGCACAGCAGGTCTGCGGCCCGGACCCTGGTCCCGGCGCCGCCGCCCACGTATATCTGCCAGCCGCCCTCGATGGCGACGACCCCAACGTCTTTGATCGTGGCCTCGGCGCAGTTGCGCGGGCAGCCGCTGACGGAGAGCTTCATCTTGTGCGGGGTCTCGATCCCCTTGAACCGCTGCTCGACCTTGATCCCCAGCGCAACGGAATCGCCCAGCCCGAATCGACAGAAGTCGGACCCCACACAGGTCTTACACGAGCGGACCGCCTTGGCGTAGGCGTGACCGCTGGGCATGTCCAGATCCTTCCAGATATCAGGGAGCTGCTCCTTCCTCGCGCCCGCCAGAGCGATCCGCTGGCCGCCGGTAAGCTTGACTGCGGCAATCTGGTACTTCTCCGCCACGTCGGCAATGCGCCGGAGTTGCGCCGGCGATGTGATGCCGCCGTCGATTCGCGGAACGACCGAGAACGTCCCATCCTTCTGAATGTTGGCGTGTACCCGGTCATTGATAAATCGGGCGTCGCGCTCGTCTTCGTACTCTCCATTCCAGATAGTTTTGAGAAGCGACGCGAGTGCCGTCTTGTGGCTCGGCTCTTCCTGTCCGCCGTTCAATTCGCGAAAGACCGCGCTGACACTCTTTAGCTCCTTGGCCTTGATGGCGGCAACCAACTCCGGTTTGGTCATCGGGAGGCTTGGCACATACCAGTGCTCGGCAGGGTCCTCTGCTACTTCTCCGGCATAAACCTCGAGGAGCTGTTCAATAAGCTTCTTGCACCCCCCGCAACTGGTGCCGGCCCTCGTGTGCACCCCGATCTGCGAGACTGATCGGCACTTGCCGAACTCGATCGCCTCCTTGATCTGACCCTTGGAGACCCCATGACAGTGACAGATCTGGGCGTGATCTGGGAGGTCAAATACCGAGAGGATCGGGGCGCCGGTGGAGGTGCCGAAGAGCAGATCGGCCCGCCGCTCCGGCAGTTCCGCGCCCAGCAGGAACATTTGGGTGAGCACCCCGGCCGTGTCCGTCTCTCCCAACAGGATGGTGCCGACGAGCCGATTCTCGCGTATGACCATCTTCTTATAGACGCCTCGTGCCGGCTCGATGTAACTGACGACCTCGTCTTGGGGACCGGCGGGGCTCGTCTCGCCGATAGAGACGAGTTGCACGCCCATGACCTTCAGCTTGCTGACGGGCTTGGAGCCCTGGTACTCAACATTGGAGAAACTGCCGGCCAGATACTCTGCCGCTACCCTGGCCTGCTCATACAGAGGCGCCACGAGGCCATAGAGCTTCCCGCGATGCTGTACGCACTCACCGACGGCGTAGATGTCAGGATCGGAGGTCTGCATCTGGTCATTCACGAGGATTCCTCGATCCACCGCAAGTCCGGACGCCCCGGCGAGTTCGGCATTGGGCCGGATGCCGCAGCTCACCACGACCATATCGGTGTCAAGCGCCGTACCGTCCCGAAACTCCAGGCCCGTGACCCGCTTCTCCCCGAGCACACGCGTCGTGGTCTTTTCGAGCAACACCTGCACATCCATCTGCTCCATCATTTGTCGCAGGAGCGCGCCTCCCTCAGTATCCAATTGCTGCGCCATCAACCACGGCATCATTTCGACGACCGTAACCTCGAGCCCGAGGGAGAGCAGGCCTCGCGCAGCCTCCAGACCCAGCAGACCGCCGCCGATGACGGCAGCCCTCCGACACCCCCTCGCGTATGCCTCAATCGCCTGGCAGTCATCGAGCGTCCGATAGACGAAGACGCCGGTCTTCTCCGACCCGTCCACGGGAGGCACAAACGGTCGGCTGCCGGTGGCGATGATCAGGGTATCGTACGACTCCTCCACACCACCGCTGCCCCTCACCACCTTGTTGTCACGATCGATCGCTGTGGCGGTCACCCCGGCGTGCAGCGTGATGCCATGGTCGCGGTACCAGTCGAGTGAGTTCAGAAAAATCCCCTTGGCGTCCTTCGCGCCGGTCAGGACATCCGAGAGGAGGGTACGGTCGTAGTTGCCGTACGGTTCCGTGCCGAACATCATGACGTGAAACCGTTCACGATCCCGAGATAGGATCTCTTGAACAACCTTGGCCCCGGCCATGCCGTTGCCAATGACGACCAGCTTTCTTAGTTTCTCCATCCTCTCCCTCCGCTGTCCAAGAAGAAAGGCGCCACATGACACGTTCCCGCGGCGCCTTTGCCAGTTTTGCTACCGGCCTTTCTGCCGGCAGCAAGATCATGTGAATCTTCTTACCGGGACGTAGAATGCAAGAGCGGGACCAACCGTACTGATCTGCGAGGAGTTGAAAGCGTAGAGCCGTCTAGTGCAGTATCCCAGAAATCCTTTTACTGTGATTGTCATTCCGGGCTTGACAAGCCTGCCCCGTACTTGATCCGGGGGAATCCAGTGCTTTCTACGCTGGATTCCTGCTTTCGCAGGAATGACGGCCTCGAAATCAATGCAATAAGGCGCTGGGTACACTGCACGAGAAAGGATAATGCGGTAATGATGTAGAGTCAGGAGAGATGCGGGTTAAGTGATTCTACAACAGATTCTGCTTATCCGAGCCACTGCGCCAATGGTCATCCGACGTTCAATCCGCATGGGTGATGGCGAAAATAGTGGCAGCGATCCGGAACGGTTTCGGAAAATGGCTCAGCGCCTTTTGTGTTACAATTCTCTCCGCGGATAGAGACATCAAAGAGTCTCTTTTCGGAGGCGAAATAGGGGGGCGGGGGAATGGAACGGCAAATGCGGATGATGGTCTTGCTCTTGGGCCTTACACTCATCGCGCCCGGATTGAGCTGGGGTGAGGCTCAGACGGCGATCGAGAAAAGGTTTTCCGCTCTGTTGGAACAGGCCCATTCGATACGTGACAAGGAAGAGCAGACGCAATCGCTTGCAGGCATCGGCAAGATGATGTGTCTATCATTTCCTAAAGAGCCCGGCATCCGAGTACTTCAGGAGGCCTTAACACTGTCACGAGTCATCGCCTCACCGTTAGCGCGTTCCATGCAGCAGTACTGGATTGCCGTCTCACTTGCGGGGGAATGCGGCGAGATCGATGAGGCGATCCGGATTGCCCGAAGCATCGAGGATCTCAATCAGCGCGTCAATGCCATTCAGGCTATCGAGAAGATTCAAAAAGAGGCGGAGAAAGAGAGTATCAATCTCGTGCGCCCTGAGGAAGAAGAGATGCGGCGGACGCTGGAGCAGGCGCCGCCGTTCCTCGTGACCGTTGAGAATGTCGATGGCGAAGGAATCGTCAAAAGCTTTGCGCACGGATTTATCGCGGACGCTCGAGGGTATGTACTGACCAACGCGCATCTGGACAGGGGGGGCAGTATCCGAGTCATGCACCTGAGCAGGGAATATGCTGCCGACATCGCAAGGCGCCTGGGGAGTTCCGACATCCTGTTGCTCCGACTGCAGAGAGTTACTCGACCACTTCCGACAGCTACCCTACCGGATCGGCCTGAACTTCTCCAGAACGAAACAGTGATCGGCACCGTGTGTGGGCCGATCGGGGACATCCGGGGGCGGGTCGGAATTTTCGAAAAGTCGCTGAATGGCGGCCAGGCGTTCAGTGCCGACTTTCAGTCCGACGGGATTCAACAAGGCTGCAGTGGGGCGCCGCTGCTTAATCTGAAACGTGAGGTAGTGGGGATGGTGTATAGCGTTTCTCCCAATGATCGATTCGGTTTTGCGAAACCCAGCACCGAGCTTCGAAAGATCCTTGAAAAGGCCCTAAAGTGAAGGTCGAGGGACACCACGGGATTTACTTCTTCAACTCCGCACCGACTCGTAATCCTTGCCGTCCGTCAGACATGATAAGCATTGACAGTCTTTTTATAAGTAGCTACTCTAGCTACTAGAGAGGTGATGTCTATGAGCAGCGTCGGCGTCAAGGAACTAAAAAATCGGCTTACGCAATACCTCCAGCGGACGAAGAAAGGCGAGGAAGTGATCGTGACGGAACGGGGCAAACCGATCGCCCTCATCCAATCCATCAAGTCCGCAGAGCACATCGTAAGCCGGGAGGCAAGGCTCGCCAAACTGGCAGCTCAAGGCGTAATTACGTTGCCAACCGAAAAACCCGTGAAGAAAGTCCACCTGGCCAAAGTCACAGGAACCCCGATTTCAAGAACTATCCTCGAAGATCGTCGATGAACTACCTGGACACCAGCGCCCTTATTAAGCGGTTTGTTGCCGAAAAGGGTTCACCCCTGGTGCAGACCCTCGTGAAACGAAAGGGGCCCATCGCAACCGCCAAGATTGCTTACGCCGAAGTCTACGCCGGTCTTACCCGTAAACTCCACGAAGACCACCTCTCCGATGCCCAGTATGCTCTCGCCTGCCGGCAATTTGAAGCCGATTGGCTGGCCTACGTCCGAGTGGAGCTGCACGACGACACCCTCTTTCTTGCGCGCGATCTGATCCGGCGTCATCCCCTCAAAGGTTTCGATGCCGTTCATCTGGCCTCCGCCATCAGCCTCCAGAATGCACTCGGTGAAGACATCACATTTGCTGCAGCCGACGAGCGGTTACTTCGAGCAGCCGAGGCAGAGGATCTGAAAATTCTCCACGTCGAAATCGCCCGAACCCCTTAATACTTTGTCTGCCTCCATTGGCAGAGGATACAAACCTGGCTTACCCTAGGGAGCGGCCTAACGGATGGCCGCTACGCTGCGGCCACGCAAGATGCTACCACGATCCGTGTCGGCTGAGGCCGTCCGCGCGGCTGAAACCCGCAGGCGTCAGCATCAGCAACTTGTTGGGCGGCGAGTACTCTTGGTTACCAGTAGACGTAGTATTCCTCGGAGGTGGTTCCCGTGCTTGCGTACTTGCGTGCGTTGCAGCGCGAGCAGAGCAACTGAAAGTTTGTTGCGTCGTTTGAGCCGGATCGCGCAAGAGGCCAGATATGATCAAGCTGGGCGTTTGATATTGGATTAATGACGCCTGTCAAATCGCGATGGCAGACTTGGCAACGGCCTTTGTCGCGGTGGAAGACCGCACGCTTAAGCCACGTTGGAATGTATGCGGGTCGGCGGAGGAGCCCCTGCGCTCGAAGTTCGGGGAATTGAGCGACAGAGAGCGATCTGATCACGTTTGCGAGGAGCTCATTGAATGCCAATAGTGTGCTGCGGTCGGCAAACAAGATGTGGAAGGCACTATCCGCTAGCTTCGCGAGCGGCTTCTCCAGACGAGTGAGGAGCTTGTCGTAATTGCCATCGGTTTTCTTCTTAAGGTCCCTGGGAATCCGTTCTCCGTGATCTCGGAAGAACTGTTCAAGCGAGTTGAGGTCCCAGTGATGGGTTTGATGTTCCCAGTCGGAATAGGCCAAGGCATGAAGGAGGTCGTGAAGGATCGAGCGCTTCCCAGGTTTTCGCAGTGCCGAGCGGAAAGTGGGAGAATTGCGGTCGATCCACTGGACGAGGTCGCTTCGGCCTTCGGGGGACCGGAGAAGTTGCGCTACAGCGCCCGCGTAACCATATGCGTTGGCGAAGTACAGCCTTCGCCTGGCAGCAGTTTCAGTTACGCTTGTCTGCACCTTATCGAACTCGCGCCGTCCAACTATTAGGTGGGACGCATTACAGGCCGATAAAAGCCGGCGGCCGATTTCCCAAGACAGTTCCACCTCTCAGCGACAAATTGGTTCGCAATACCCTACACTGATTCCTAATCGATCAAGACGATCCGGACGACAAACGCTATCGGCTTCAGCGGTCTTATCGACCTCATGCGGTGCGCACGACGCTAAGGCTGACTCGTTTTGTCGAATGTGGCCATTGGTCGGGGCATCGCGACTCTTTGCTGCCAGTAACCCGGCTCGCGACTACAATGCATGACGGCAACGATAAGGATGAACTCCGGTTCGATGGTGTACAGAATTCCGTAAGGGAAGATATGTGTAAGGCAGCGTCGGACATCCTCGTCAAGGACTCGCCAGCGTTTCGGGATTCGAGAATTCGGCGGATTGCGTCCTCAACGGACTCGATGAATCTCAGGGCAAGGGCTGGATCGCGCGCTGCGTAGTAAAGGGTTGCCTCCCGGTACTCCTCCAGTGCTTCCGGGTGGAAATCCCATTTCATCGGCGAATGGCGTCACGTACCTTCTGGAGAGCCTCGTCCCCCGGGATAGCCTCGACGCGCCCGCTTCGCACGTCGTCCCGCCTGCGCTTTGCCTCCGCAACCCACAGCCGGTCGATGTGCCCGAGTTCCTGCGCGTCCAAGCTTTCCACGAGAAGGTCCGCGAGCCGCGCCCGCGACTCCGCCGGTAGGGTCATGGCCTGCTCGGCGAGCTTTTCCACAGTTGTAGCTATGGCTACAAGATACTCCAACTCCCCCAAAATTCTCAAGCGACCGTCATTACTCCGATCTACCCAGCGCGATCGCGTGACTGTCCTCCCTAACCTCGGCTCAGGGAACCTTGCCTTTGGAACGTGAAGCCGACCGCCTCACTCGCTTACCCTTGTAATGGAAGGTGTCCACAAGGTTCCCAGCCGGATCCTTGAGGAAGGCGGTATCTTCTCCTTCATCCCATACCAGCCCAGAACAGTGGACGACCATTTGCCCCCTACTGTCAACGCCATCCGATCCACTCCCGCTGGATGCGATAACCGTATAACCCGGATCTATGCTCACATCAGGGAAGCGGCATCGTTGGTCTCCTTCATTCGACAGCGCATAGTCTGCCAACCTGATTGTGGCGTTGCTAAGACTAGCGATCCGGACGTAGGAAGGATATCGGTCGTCCTTCGTCGGATCGGTAGGGTGAACGGTGGTAATCTTCAGATCTTTCACGCCACCCCTGGAAGACCAGATGCCAACCTTGCGTTGTTTGGCCTCAGCCTGAAGTCGAAGGAGTAGGGCGTTATGCTTCCGATTCGGCCCGATAAAGAAGGCGTGCGCCAGGCCCTCCTGAATCAACCTGGCATTGACCATTTGGTCTCCCGCATAGACATAGGCGAGGAGCCGATCACGACCGTCGCTTTTCTCCTGATCGAATTCGAGACGGATTGCCAGACCCAGGACAAGAGATTCGTTGAATCGTTTGGCCTTTAGATAGAATGGCTCCTGATATTCGGGCGCGTTGATGCCCAGATACCGAACGGTTCGGTCATCTTCGAGCAGGATGGTGTCTCCATCGTAGACCCGCTTGACTCTGACGAGTTCCTCGGGGGCTGGTGGAGGAGTCGGGGGAGCAAAGGGCTGGTCCTGCCGTTTTTCACCTCCGGCATTGCAGGCTGCGCAGAACAGCACTGCGACCAGAACCGGGATTGACACCCACAGGCGGCGCCGGCTTATTCGCCAGGGAATCGTTCGATCAATCCATGCCGAAGTACGTCTCATACCTTTTCATCTCAGCGTATGTCTCGTCGGCAAGCGTCCCTCATGGCGCGAGCTGGTTCAAAAAATCCCCCACCGTGAGGACGGTGATTCCACGGTACGTCTCGAGCTCCAAGAGGTCTTGATCCCCCGTTACGAGATGCTCAGCCCGACCGGCTACAGTACACTCGAGGAACTTATTATCTTCAGGATCCCGCCGAACGACGCGAAGATGCTTCGTTGCTCTGACGGTTTCAACAAATGGCAACAACTCCTCTTCGAGCAGTCCTCTGACCTCTCGCTCGTTCAAGCGGAACTTGGGATAGGTGAGGACCCGGAGGTATTCCTGCAGAATCGCTCCGGAGAGCAGGATAGTGATGCGTCTGGATTGCCACAGAGGGACGAGCCGAGAAGCGGTACCGGAAAAGAGAAGAGCCGAAATGAGGGTGTTCGTATCCAGGACGACGCGCATCAGGTCTGACGACCTCGCGCCCAGCGGATTGCCTGCTCCACAACCTTCTCGGTTAATCCCAAGGACCTGATCTTGGCCCGCACCGCCTTTACTTTTTCTTCCGGAACGCTTACCTCGACCGGCCTCAAGACCACCTCGCCCTTCCTGAGCGAGACCTCGAAATACTCCACCTCTGGAAGTTGCTTGACGATGGCTTTCGGAAGCGTGATCTGATTCTTGGATGTTTTCTTCGCCAGCATACGCCCTCCTCTAGGAAGTAAGGATACAAGGAGTCCTTGTTGCGGTCAAGCGGAAGGAGATGGGGCGTGTTCGGGGGCCGATCACTGTCCTTGACGACACACGCTCCGGCGCGCCGCCCTAAGACTGGAAGATAGCCTCGGCATCGATGGTCACCGCCACGTCGTCACCAACACGCCGCCCCGGTCGAGCGCACTGTTCCATCTCACGCCATAATCGTGACGGTTGATCCGTGCGGTGGCAGCAAATCCGGCGCGGGTCTTGGGTCCTTTATCCACCCCATGCTCCCACCACGGCGTCTGCCACTGCCCGAGGTAGCGGACGTGCAGATTGATGGAGCGGGTCACCCCGCGTAGAGTGAGATCGCCAACCACCACAGCCTCGTTGGCCCCTGTGAGACGGACCCGGCGTCCGCGAAAGGTGATCTCGGGAAAGCGCTCGACATTGAGGAAGTCAGGACCCTTGAGGTGGGTATCGCGATCGCGCTCACCGCTCCAGAGACCCCGCGCATCGATGACCGCCTCGACGCGAGCCATGGCGGGAGCCTCCGGATCGAACTCCAGCGTGCCGTGCACGTTCTTGAAGTGACCCCGGACGTACGTCACCATCATGTGTCTGACGCAGAACTCAGCGGCAGTGTGCCTAGGTTCGAATGTCCAGCGACTCATCGCGCGTCTCCCTGTTCCGAATCTCACCGTCCCGCAGACACTACCCAACACCTTACGGTCGTATCAGTTGCGGTCTAAGCTGCAAACGCGAGGCCTACGCAGCTCGGTACCTACAATACCTGACGTACCGAGCGTTTGTCAGCTCTAGACCGCGGTTAGGCGGCAGGAGCTCAGCGTGCCCCCGAAAGAAACGGCCCCAACTTGCTGTCGAGCGACATCATGTCTGATGGATAGATCGGGAGCATGTCTATGCCTAGCTCACGGGCGAGCATGACCTTGTCGTCCGTCTTCCTGTCATACGTCTGTTCGCCCGACAAGCCAAAGTACTCGACGAAGACGTCACCAACAAGCCAATCGGCCCGTCGGCGGCCCCGGGGGTTCAGAAGCGGGTGTTCCGGATATGGCGGCTCTCTATCGTGAGGCACGTTGTGCGCCGTGAGCCAGTCGTCTACTTGCTGCTCGTCAAGTGAGTGGCACTCGTGCCCGTCCCTAGCCAGGCAGCGGACGCCGCGAGAAGTTGCCAGGACGCCGTCAGGGAGGACTCCGCTGGCGGCGAGCGCCTTGAACCAAGATTTCCACTTGGCCTTGACGTTGTCGAGACCTCCCATGCGACCGTAGGCAGTGAAGATTGCCGGCCAATGATCAGGCGCCAGGCGGCACGTGAATGAATGCGTGAGCGGACCGGCGTCCGCAGAGGGGATGAAGGCAGACTCTTGCACGAAGGTCACAAGATGCGGCAGAAGCGCCTTCTTCGAGGGACGCTCAACGATGAGGCATCGCATGCAGCAAAGGAGCGTGCCGTTTGAGCCAGCGTACGCCCAATCCGGAAGATCAATCAGTCGGTAGACTGACCCACAGATTTCGCAACGGCGTTGGGAGGAATAGCGTTCGTACCAGGCCAGAAGGACGTCATGCTCCTCTCGGTCGGCGATCGCAGCATACAGATGTTGCTCAAACAGGTGGTCAACGACGAAGAACACGTCTGTGTTGCCACTCCTGCTGAAGGGGGTGTTGTAACCCCATGCTTCGTCAAGAAGGACTTTCAGGTTGTGCAGCTCCTGAGGGTCAGCGATCATGTCGCCCAGAACTTGGTGGCGCACGGCGCGGTGGAAGAACCTCTCAGCGAATAATCCGTGACGCTGCAGGGTGCCTGCAAACAGCGAGTAGTCGGCGAGGGCCCCGTATCTCGAAAGGACGTGGCGGTGGAAGTTCGTATTCGCCAAGGCATGTACATGGTCGAGCCACTCGGCACGGCGTCTCCGTTCTTCGGGCGACAGTCCCTCCTCTAAAGGATACCGAGCCCAGGACCCACGAGAGAGACTGATCGGGTACGTGTAGTATTCAGGATCGAAGTTGACCAAAGGGCGCATGCGTGGTGGCACAGTCCCCGTCCTTGTCGCCTAACGTGCCTGAGTTGAGGGGTGCCTGGAAGCGGGCGAAAGCCCGCTGGAAGGCGTCCCACTCGAACGAAGAGTTAGGGGCACTTCTACCTGAGGCGCTTGAATTCATAAAGATGACCGTAAATTTCTGCGATGTGCCAGGCATACTGTTCGGGAAACCCGTCCTTGATAAGGAGGCGGGCGAGGTCTTCCTCACACAGGCGGGAACGGCTATCGCGCACGAATTCGTAGAACCGTCGCCAATCGAGTGGGTGAAGACTAGATGTGTTGGCGAGTACGGTGAAGCGTTTGAATAGCTTCGCGCTTTGTGGCTGCAGTTTGGGTTCCAGTCTCTCCTTAGTGAAGATGGTCATACGGTGCCGGGTGTGGCTTTGGCGGTTGTACGACGAAAGAAGCGGGGCAATTAGCTCCTTTGCCGCGGTACAGTAAGTTTCATACGACGGAGGATCGTTGGGGCTCCATCGTTCAGCTCTGATTTCAACTTCGACTGTGCCATTTTTTGCGTCTGGTCGAACAATGAGTTGTCCACCCAGGCCGCTGTGAGGGGACGGTTTAGTAAACCGAAGGTTGACTACGTCAAAGCCTTCTTGCCCGAGTGCGTCGCAGTGGCGTTCGGCCGTGAACGAACCGGACTTCTCCGCAATATCGGCCATTGCCCCCACAAAGAGACGCGGCGAGCCAGTCACGGTAATACGAATGGGCGGGAGGTAATCGTTCACGCGGTCAGCCTCTAACACTGGAGTTGAGCTGCGAAGCTCCATTCTTGCCAGGCTTCGTCAGCTTCAACTCCTTGTTCGGCCGCATCGCGTCAAGTCTCCGGGTTCGGCGCTGTGGCTTGAAGTTGCTGCGCCATTCGACTGAATGGTAGCCACAGATCTGGACTGCGAGTCCGCCTGACCTCGGCAAGGAGTGGCTCGAGGATCAGATGAGTCTTGCACATGCTGTAACGGAGCTGCTCTGCGACCAGATCGTAGGACACGACGTTCTTCTCGACCATAACGGCAACGAGGTTGTACTTGGCAGCAGCAGCTTCAGCCAATCGGCGTTCCGTGGAACTCCATTGATCGAGCTGCCTGCCGGATTCCCCGAGGGTGAAGACCAGCGATCGCTCGGCTCGAAACGCCTCGCTAGCAATGAACGTGTGGATGGACAGGAGATTCTGGCCGACGCTGGCGCTGCGCATCGTGCGAAGCTGCAGGTAGTAGACGATGAATGTGGCAACCATCGCGACGCCAACGACGGCTTGAACTACGAGACTCCACAAGTTGTAGTCGTTCGCGTTCACGCGCACCTCCAGTCAGTCGGCCGAACGTTCGCATTGAGCAGCCGCCCCGCGGCAACGACGCGGGGGAATCGCAAGCCAGTGAAGCGCGCTTGCGACGGTCTGCTCAAATGCGGGGTTCGGCGTCATGTGTTTGCACTCGACCTTCGCGTCACGTCGAGCAGTGTTCCGATGTGGGTTCCATCGTCGGCATCAGGATTGGGTACCCTGCCAAAGGCAAGCATTCCGCTCTTTTGAATTAGGTTTCCACCGGCATCGAGTATGGGTGTCGACCTGAGCTTTAGAATGTGGCGACGCGTCGCTTCATCCATCGGCCTCACCAGCCATGTGACGAACACTTGTTCTCCGTTTTCGAGCTGCACCGCCCCGATGAGGCCCGTGCCCATACTTCGTGCCCCAGGGTGACTCGTGCCGACTGCACTAGAGGGCGTGTACACGACGTCGAAGTGGATGCAAGTATTCTCAGGTGGCATGGGTACCCAGACGATTTGGCCATTCTCCATGACTCTGCGGTCAATGACCTCATCATAAGGAACGATGATAGAGAAAGCTCGAGCGATTCGGCGGGGAGGACGCGAACGCGGGCGTTTCCACTCGACCGCTAGCCTCCAATCCTTTCCTTCAGGCGCAATGTATTGGGTTCGTCGCACCCAGGCGGTCGTGAGAGCAAAGCGGGAGGGACCCGGCTCGTGGAGGCTCACTTTCACTGAGCCTCCAAGCGTGCGGCTGGAGATGTAAACATCACTCTTTCGCTTCGGCACCCAAAGCCGCCACGCTCTCGAACGTGGCCCCGACGCTGAGCCGACTGCAAATCTGAGCACCTGTTCGTCTCTGGGCACGGTCTCTATGACGCCGAACTACAATTATGCTGGTCTGTATAGCACGAGCCCAACAAACGCTCACGATATGCGGGATTGTCCTGCCGTTTCGCGTACTTGTCAACGGAATTTCAACAAGCCCTATAGCGGCAAAGGCCGACCTGCCGGTCGGCATAATCCTAATATGGCCGACCAAAGCTAAGATGCCGCTGGTGCGTCCACGGGGCTCCAGACCGCTCTGTCGCTTCGGATACCGTAGCCGTTGGGCCTTCTTTTCATGGTCTTCATTGTCCTGAGGCGCCCCCTCACCCACACCCTCTCCCCCAAATAGGGGCGAGGGGAAGGGGGGTGGCGTGAATCTCCGTGAGTGCGCCACCAGCGGATGCGATAGTGTTATTGAAAATCGCGGCAGGGGGGCGAGAATGAGGTCGGGGTGCAGTTGCGGGTGCCGGGGCCGCTCGGCGATGACGTGGACGGCGTCCGGACTCCGGTCAGGAGGCCTTCAGGAGTGATGCTCGGACCACCTTAGGAATCTCCACCACCGCGAACCAGTCGGCTGGATACAGGTAGTCCTCGCCGCTCTCGTCGACCACTCGAATGTCGCCGTCCTTCTCGGCCTCCGAGTCGGGAAGCACAACGTAAATCTTGTTCCGCTCCAGCGACGCCTCGTAGCCCTTATTTTGGACGCAGACTGCGAAACGTCGCGACAGCGTTTTCTTCTCAGCCATAGTTCAGTCCAGGTATCTCTTTCGCTTCAGTTCCTTTCGGCCCATCCCATGCGCCTCGTACCAGTGAAGTTCAGCGAGTCGTACCCGACCGTTGCGAAGGCGGATCAGCGCCTTGCCCTTCATCTTGCGCCATCGCGCCTTTCCATACACCCTCTGGAGACGGGGTGCGTCATGAATACGAGACCCAACGGCGATAGTCTCGGGGTCAGTGATCTCGCCCAGGACCGCGAAGTGCATCATGCGCCTCTATGCGTTCGCCGAGTCACTGAGTACACGGTTCACTATCTTCCTAATAGGCACATGGTGTGCCGTTGACAGCGCAATTCTCCTGTACTCTCCGGGGGTTGTCAAGACAATCCCTACAGTTGCGGAGCCGTCGTACACTGAGGAGATGTCGGTTCTTCACATCACCGAAAATCGCGGTAGAGGGCCGTGGCGAGGGCAGAGCACGCTCAGGAGGTGACCCTCGTCCGAATCGGCCAGAAGCATCTTGATTTCAGGCGGCTGCGCCGGATAGTATGTGAGGCAGGGCCATCCGAAATCAGATGGCGCAACTCCGCGATCCTTGTGTCATGGGGCTACGTAACGGAGATGACGATGGACACGCCGCTCTGGACGCCCTCGCCTGAACGGGCAGCAGGCACGAACATGACCCGCTTCATCTCCTGGGTACGGGAGCATACAGGCGTACCCGTGACCGACTATGCCTCGCTGTATCAGTGGTCCACTGCGCAACCGGAGCAGTTCTGGCCGTGCGTGTGGGACTTCTGCGGCGTGCGCGCCTCACGGCGCTGGGATAGGGTGGTTGTCGACGGCGAACGGATGCCTGGGGCGCGATGGTTCAAGGGAGCGATGCTCAACTTTGCCGAGAATCTGCTCGTCAAATCAGATGACACGCCGGCAATCATCACCTGCGACGAGCTGGGGCGTCGGCGCGAAGTGTCCTGGGCGCAACTGGCGCGCGACGTGGCGCTGCTCCAGCGCGCGCTCCGACAAAGGGGCGTCAATGCCGGCGACCGGATCGCCGGCTATCTGCCGAACGTCCACGAAACCGTGGTCGCCATGCTCGCCACTGCGAGCCTCGGGGCTGTCTGGTCGTCATGTTCACCGGACTTTGGCGTAAACGGCGTACTCGACCGCTTCGGCCAGATCCGGCCCAAGGTGATCTTTACTACGGAGACGTATTTCTATAATGGCAAGCGCATCGAGTGTCTGGAACGTATGCGGCGCGTGCTCGAACAACTCTCAGATGTCGAAACAGTTGTCATCGTGCCGTACCTTGATGAAGCCACCCCGGGAGTATTGCCGAACGGTGTCCTCTACGCCGAGTTCCTGGGCACAGGAAAGCATGGCGAGCCGGAGTACGAGCCGCTGAGCTTCAATCATCCGCTCTACATCCTGTACTCCTCCGGAACGACCGGAGCGCCGAAATGTCTCGTCCACGGCGTCGGCGGCACGCTGCTCCAGCACATGAAAGAACTGGTACTGCACACGGATCTCAAGCCGGTGGAGCGCATCTTCTACTACACGACCTGCGGCTGGATGATGTGGAACTGGCTGGTCACGAGTCTGGCAGTCGGCGCAACCATCGTCCTGTACGACGGCGCGCCCTTCTATCCCCAAGCGTCGGCGCTGATGGATATCGCCCAACGGGAACGCGTGAACGTCTTCGGCGCGAGCGCCCGTTATCTCGCGGCCCTGGAGAAGGCAGGCGTGAAGCCGGCGCGTTCGCATGATCTCTCGTCGCTCAGGACGGTGCTCTCCACAGGATCGCCGCTCGCGCCAGAGTCCTTCGAGTACGTGTATCGCCACGTGAAGGGCGACGTGCAGCTTGCCTCCATTTCCGGTGGCACCGACATCATCTCCTGCTTTGCGCTCGGCAATCCCGCTGGTCCGGTCTACCGTGGAGAACTGCAATGTCGCGGCCTCGGGATGAAGGTCGAGGTCTTCAACGAACAGGGGCGTTCGGTGTTCGGCGAGAAGGGGGAATTAGTGTGTACTGCGCCGTTCCCGTCGATGCCGGTGGGGTTCTGGAACGACCCGGACGGGACCAAATACCGCCAGGCCTATTTCGATCGCTTCCCCGGTGTGTGGGCCCATGGCGACTACGCGGAGATCACCGAACACGGCGGCATGATCATCTATGGGCGTTCGGATGCGGTGCTCAATCCCGCCGGCGTGCGGATCGGCACCGCCGAGATCACCCGCCAGGTCGAGACACTGCCGGAGGTGCTGGAGAGCCTCGCCGTCGGGCAGGAGTGGGACAACGATGTGCGCGTCGTGCTGTTCGTGAAACTCCGCGAGGGGCTCACGCTCGATGACGACCTGCGCGAGCGCATTCGGACCGTGATCCGCAATAACGCCAGTCCACGGCACGTGCCCGCCAAACTTCTCCAGGTGCCCGATCTCCCGCGGACACTCAGCGGCAAGCTCGTAGAGCTTGCAGTCCGCAACGTGATCCACGACCGGCCGGTGAAGAACCTTGATGCGCTGGCCAATCCCGAAGCGCTTGCGTATTTCCGCGATCGCCCTGAATTGCGCGAGTGACCGCAGGTCGATAGCGCGTTCAGGGTCAGTCCTGACTGTCCGGCGACTCATGAGGCGACCGGTGAACCCGAACTCCGGAGAGCCGGCGATACTGTTTCGCTGCTGATGCGCCTGCCGTCCTCAAACCACGTTTCGCAGGAGATATCCCGATCGAAGATCGCGTTGAGCGCAAGGGTGAGGGTGAGTGACGCCTTGTTCCTGAAGCTGACCAATCGCTGGAGGTGCGCCATCCGGTAAAACCACCACCCAAGTCGGCCATGAAACTTGATGCCCAGCAGATTGACCAGGGCCATTCCGCACCCGAGGCCGACGATATTGCCGGTAAAATCAAACCGAAACGGCTCCCCAACCCTTCCCTGGAGGGCATTCACGATATTCCCCGCAGCTCGAATACCTTGGCGAATCGCAACCGGCGCCAGGGCGGGATACGGGTGCCCTCGGCGTCGGTCCAGGACGGACGCGCCGTCTCCGATGACATACACCTCCGGGAACTCTGGAAGCTTTAGAAACTCATCAACCACAATGCCTCCCTGCTGGCTCTTCGGAGTAGGAAGCTGGGCCAATACGGGATTGGGGGTGACGCCGGCCGCCCAGATGAGGGTCCGCGTCGAGATGCGCTCGTAGGCATCGAACTCCACATACTCCTCGCTTGCCCAGGTCACTTGCGTGTTC
Organism: Candidatus Methylomirabilis sp.; assembly: GCA_002634395.1. Lineage (GTDB taxonomy): Bacteria > Methylomirabilota > Methylomirabilia > Methylomirabilales > Methylomirabilaceae > Methylomirabilis > Methylomirabilis tolerans. Next base: position 331 of record NSJM01000038.1, on the reverse strand, counting down.
AGCCTAACCTCGATCCCCCGCTTTGCCAGCTCCTTCTGGCCGGTTTCGGCCAGATCGCCGGCGAAGTGGGGGAGGATCCGATCGCCCTTCGAGACCAAAAGAATTCTAATCTCAGATGGGTCCACCGGGTAGTATTTGAGCAGGGCTGTTCGGATCAGATGGTCTAGCTCGGCGACCACCTCGACCCCGCACGGCCCAGCTCCAGCGACCACCAAGGTGAGGAGCTGACGCCGCCGGACCGGATTCGTCTCGACCACTGCCTGTTCGAAGAGTTTGATGATGTGATTCCGGATTGCCAGGGCATTGTCAACAGAGTTGAGTGTCAGCGCAT
>NSJM01000037.1 GCA_002634395.1 Candidatus Methylomirabilis sp. | reverse complement strand
TTCTCAATGTTGGATTGCCGTTTAGCCTCATCCCATTCATAGCGCATATTTGTGAGTGTAGTGACATCCTGTAGCTACGTCAAGCCTGATGTTTTCTTTAAGGGGACTGACGATCTATTACGCCAAACCTGGGAGGCGGTCAAGCGCTTTTCGTGGCTTTTCGTGGCGAACCAAGCGCCGGGACTGGCTTTTCGAGGGAAAGCGTGGAGGGGTCCAACAATCCATCACGGTCGGGTAGCCGCCTGGTTCGGCTGCCTCCACCATCACGTCTCGTTCTCCACCCGGACCAGGTCCCGGTGCGGCATGACCGCCGCGAAAAGCTCCGAGAGTTTCTGGATGGTCGGGACTGATCGGCCCTGCTCATAACGGGTGTAGGCGTCGATGAAAGTGGCGCCAAGATGCTCCGCGACCTGGGCCAGGCTCAAACCGGCGCGCGGTCTGGCGCGGTGAAGAAGAAAGGCGGTGGCGTGGGTTGATCATTCGAGCAAACAGCTTTAGTCATTGCGCGCGAATGAGCCTCGGAAGTCATCGAGCTTGCTCGGTGGTAGTTCACTGACTTAATTTTGCACTGGCAAGCCGATTCAAACTGATGCCGAACTCAGCGGCCTGGATGGCCAGTTTCTGATGAACCTGAGGTGGAACCCGCACCATGAATTTGCCGCTGAAATGGCGGGACGATATCGGTTCGGGTATGGCCTCACCTTTTTTCTGCATATCTCTCATGACATCGTCAACCACTTTACGAATGCCTTTTAGGGCTGATTCCGGCGTTGTTGCCAGCCAACTAAGACTGGGAAATTCAACGCAGAGACCAACATACTCATTGTCGTCGTCAGACCATGTTACCCGGTAGGTAAATTTATCTTTTTTCATGGGTATGATCTACCTCCAATCTTTCTATTGCCAGAAGAGCCTGTTTAACCTGGTATGCTTTGGCTTTTCCCTTATCATTTTGAATATTTATCCTTGGGTCGCCCTGCCACGGGGTTTTATAAATTCGATGACTGCTCCCTCCCTGGCGAGGTTCGCCAAAATAATGGTCGCACACTCTGCATAAATCGCTGAATCGCACATCCTGTGGATTCTGACGCATATGCCTGAGTGCGTCTTCTATTGTACTCATATTGTTATAGTATCATTAGTGGTATCATTGTCAAAGGCTATTTGCGATGGCGGCTATGGGGAAGGGATGAAGGGCCGGTTAATCGAGTAGGGCCAGCTTTGTAGCTGGACTACTCTTAGCATAATCACGGTTGACTCGTGAATTGCCCCGTTTCAGTGGGATTGCTCATGCTGTCCTCCCTGCCTGGCCTGCCTGTGGCAGACAAGCGACAGACAGGCCTCTCCAAGGGGAAGAAAGGTGACTGACGATCTATTACGCCAAATCCGGGAGACGGTCAAGCGCTTTTCGTGGCTTTTCGTGGCGAAGCAGTGGTCTGGACTGGCTTTTCGAGGGACAGCGTGGAGGCGTCTCGCAATCCATCACGGTCGGGCGGTCGGAGCGGGAGAGAACGGGGAGATTACTTCGTTGCACTTGCAATGACGCGATAGACGGTTGGCCTCGCGCCGTGAACGTCGATGTTTATAGGGTTTCGGCGCAGGCCCATGAGGCGTTGCTTCACCCTTGCGCAATCGGGCTGCCTATGGTACGTTTCCAGCCGATCTCAGCCGAGTTGTCGGGTTAGGCTACGCTAACCCGACCTACGGTTGACTAGACGACGAAATAGACCAAAACGGACGAGATAGACCGGATAGACGCAACAGACTTTTTCGAAGGAAGCCATGGCGCGGGGCTACGACTTTAAGACAATCGAAGCGAAGTGGCAGGGAGTCTGGGAGGAGAGCGGCGCCTTCGCAGCCACGGAAGATCCGGAGCGACGCAAGTTTTACCTCCTGGAGATGTATCCCTATCCGTCCGGCAGGATCCATATGGGCCACGTGCGCAACTATGCCATCGGCGACGTGCTGGCCCGGTTTCTCCGAATGCGGGGGTATAACGTCCTGCACCCGATGGGATGGGACTCCTTCGGTCTGCCTGCAGAGAATGCCGCCATCGAGCACCGCACGCACCCGGCCAAGTGGACCTACGACAATATCGCTTACATGCGAACCCAGCTCAAGCGGATGGGGTTCTCCTACGATTGGCAGCGTGAGATCACCTGCAGCGATCCCGACTATTACAGGTGGGGACAGTGGCTCTTCCTGAAGCTGTACGAGAAGGGGCTGGTCTACAAGAAATCTTCGACCGTCAACTGGTGTGAGGCCTGCCAGACCGTATTGGCCAATGAGCAGGTGGAGGGGGGGCTCTGCTGGCGAGACGGGACGCCCGTTGTGCAGAAGGAGCTGCCTGGCTGGTTCTTCAGGATCACCGCGTACGCTGAAGAGCTGTTGAGTTGCTTAGACAACCTCTCCGGATGGCCCGAGCCGGTCAAGGTGATGCAGCGCAACTGGATCGGCAAGAGTATCGGGGCAGAGGTTCGCTTTCCGCTCGCCGAGCGAGAAGCGGCGTTAACGATCTTTACCACTCGACAGGATACGCTCTTCGGCGCCACCTTCATGGTCCTGGCTCCGGAGCATCCGCTTGCTCTCAGCCTCTCGAAAGGCACCTCGCAGGAGCAGCACGTCAAGGCATTCGTCGACCGGATGAAGCTGGAAGACAGGACGCAGCGAGCCGTAGCCGACGCCAGTAAGGAGGGGGTGTTCACGGGAGCCTACGCCATCAATCCACTCACACACGAGCGGATTCCCGTCTGGATCGGCAACTTCGTCCTGCTGGAGTACGGCACCGGCGCCATTATGGCGGTCCCGAGCAACGACCAGCGCGACTTTGAGTTCGCGAAGACGTACGGTCTGCCGATCCGCCTGGCGGTGAAACCCGTCGATGCCGATCTGGATGAGAGCAGCATGCAACAGGCGCACGAGGGGGAGGGGGTGCTGGTCAACTCCGGCCCGTTCACCGGCATGGGTAGCGAGCAGGCGCGCGAGGCGATCGCGGACTTCCTGGAGCGGAGGGGAATCGGGAAGCGGACGGTACACTATCGGCTCCGCGACTGGGGGATCTCACGACAGCGCTATTGGGGCAACCCGATTCCGATCGTCTACTGTGATGGGTGCGGTGTTGTCCCGGTCCCGTACCAGGAGTTGCCGATCATCCTGCCGCAGGATGTGCAGATCACGATGAAGGGGGGCTCCCCGCTCCAGAAGGTCGCCACGTTTACCCACGTTGCATGCCCGCGGTGCGGCAGTCCCGCCAGGCGGGAGATGGATACCATGGACACCTTTGTCGATTCGTCCTGGTATTTCCTCCGGTTCACCAGTCCCCACGCCGAGGATGGACCGGTCAGTCCTGCTCGCGTCAACTACTGGATGCCGGTCGATCAGTATATCGGGGGGATCGAGCATGCGGTCCTCCACTTGTTGTACGCCCGCTTCTTCACCAAGGCAGTCCGCGACCTTGGCCTGATTGCTATCGATGAGCCGTTCAATCGGCTGTTGACCCAGGGGATGGTGTGCAAGGAGACCTACCGGTGCCCGGAGCACGGCTTTCGGTTGCCGGAAGAGGTGGATACCGCTCGCGCCTGCAAGGCATGCGGCCGGCCGATCGAGATCGGACGGATCGAGAAGATGTCGAAATCGAAAAAGAACGTGATCGATCCCGAGGATCTCTTAATGCAGTATGGGGCCGATACTGCCCGATTGTTCTGTCTGTTCGCCGCCCCACCGGAGAGAGATCTGGAGTGGTCTGAGCAGGGCGTGGAGGGATCGTTCCGCTTTCTGAGCAGAATCGTCCGCCTCGTTGAGGACCATGAGGCGCTCCTGAAGGCTCCGCTTGCGCCAATTCTCTTTCAGGGGCTTGTCGCGGGCCGCGCCTTGTATCGAAAGGCCCAGCAGACGATCAAACGGGTTACAGAGGATATCGAGGAGGAGTTTCACTTTAATACCGCCATCAGCGCCCTCATGGAGCTTGCCAACGAGATCGGCCGCTTCGAGCCGGCTGGCCCCGCGGACGAAGCCGATGAGCGGCGCTTGACCTACAGCTATGCGGTCGAGACGCTTCTGTTGCTTCTGTCGCCGTTTGCGCCGCATCTGTGCGAGGAGCTGTGGGAACGACTCGGACGCGGCGGGAGCATCTTTCAGGCGGCGTGGCCGACCTACGATCCGGCGGTCATTATGGCGGACGAAATAGTCGTCGTCGTTCAGATAGACGGGAAGGTCCGGAGCCGACTCTTCATGCCTGCTGACGCTGATGAGAGCACTATGCGTGAAGTGGCCCTCGCGGACGAGCGAATCAAGGGGTGGCTCGACGGCAGATCGATCCGGAAGGTGGTGATCGTACCGAAGAAGCTGGTGAACATCGTGACCGGAGGAGTCCGATGAGGGTAATGGTGTGTATAGCGATACTCCTGGCGGTGGCCGGGTGCGGCTATCGGCCGGTGGGATCCGGGGGAGTGAGTGCGCTTCAGCCTTCCGTTAAAACGATCGGCATCGGGACGCTCAAAAACCGTACCCTTCGTCCCACCATTCTACCCGCTCTAAAAGATGCGCTGGTTCGCAGGTTCGCGGCCGAAGGCCGGATCCGAGTTGTGGAGGAGGGCGCCGACGTCCTGTTGGATGGGACTATTGACGGATTCGGCGAAGAACCGCTTGCCTTCACGAAGAATGATACGGCGAATCGCCTGCGATTGAACATCTCGTTCTCCTTTACAGTGAAAGATCGGCTTGAGGAGACAGTGTTTCTTCGGGACGGTGTAACAGGCGTGGCCTTCTACTTCACGGGAACAGGGATTAGTGAGACCAGAGCGGCCGAGGACGAGGCTACATTTCGGGCGATCGTGGATGTTGCGGAGCAGGTAGTCAGTCGGGTACTGGACGGGGTGTGATGGGGCGCCTGGTCAAGAAGGGCCATTCCGTTGCCGAACAAGTCCGCAGAGGAGAGATTGCGCCAGTCTATTGTCTCTACGGGGAGGAGGAGTATCGTCGGGAACAGGTACTGAACCAACTTCTTGACGCATTGCTGACGGCGAGCGAGAGAGACCTGAATCTCGATCAGATTCGACCCGGGGATGGGGAGAGGCAGTCGATCCTGGGGAGCGCTCGGACCCTGCCGTTTCTCGCGCGGCGTCGGGTGGTTCTGATTCGAGGCGTCGAGGAGCTCTCGAAGGAGCAGCAAGAGGAACTGCTTGCCTATCTGAATGATCCCTCTCCCACAAGCTGCCTCGTACTGACGGGGAAACGCCTTGATCTCAGAACCCGATTGGCGGCGGCATTACAGAAGAAAGGGATGCTTCTTCGCTTTGATCGAATGGAGGCGGATACACTGAAGGAGGCGCTCTTGGCGACGGCCAAAGAACAGGGGACGCGGCTGCAGCCGGACGCCATCGACCTGCTCATGGCCCTGGTGGGCGACGATGTTCGCCAATTGATGTATAATGTAGAAAAAGTCGCACTCTTCGTTGGGGAACGTGAGGAAATCAGTGCGAAGGATGTCGAAGCCCTGGTCGGCGAAACCCGAGTACGATCCATCTTTCAACTGACCGATGCCGTATCAGGCAGAGATCTGGATGTTGCCCTTCGTTGCCTGACGAGCCTTTTGGAGAGCGGGGAAGAGCCCCTGGCCATCATCGGGATGCTTGCCCGCCAGATCCGCCTGCTGGTTCAGGCAAAAACGCTGCAAGAGCAGTCGGCCACGGCCGGCAGGATGACCCATGCGTTCGGCGGCCTGCCACCTCGCGTTGTTGCTGCCTTGGCAAAGCAGAGCGCCTCGCGTTCCTGGCGACAACTCTCAGGTGCTCTCCAGTCACTTTCAGGGGCCGACCTCGCCATCAAGACGGGGAGGGCTGCAGCCCCTGTAATTTTGACCGGACTGGTCTGGGACCTCTGCCTGGCGTGAGTCCTATGAGGGCTGCGGGAGGGCCTGAAGCTGGCGGGAGAGTCGTGACTTATAGCGGGCTGCGGCGTTCTTATGAATGAAGCCTTTGGCGGCGGCTCGATCAATGAGCGGCACGGCCTGTACGAATGCCGTCTCCGCAGCGTTCCGATCTTGTTCCTCAATCCCCGCTCGTACCTTCTTGATTACCGTCTTTAAGCTGCTCTTCGCCGCGCGATTACGTAGCCGTCGTTTCAGGCTTTGCCTCATGTGCTTCTGTGCTGACTTGGTGATCGGCATCGTTCCGCTTCTCCTTTATAGCGTGTTGTAACCACCCGATTGACCGGAGGGTTGAGTGGGCTGTTCAATAACCTGTGGCTCATTACAATTGAGTAGCGCTCGCTTGTCAAGGAATTTCTGATGCAACAGCAACATTCCGGAAGAATCGCGCGGGCGGCCGGCGTGGTGAGCAGCGCCACCCTGCTAAGCCGTGTTCTCGGCTTTGTCCGCGATCTGATCATTGCCAGGGCGTTCGGGGCCGGCACCGCCACCGATGCCTTCTTTGCCGCCTTTCGCCTGCCAAACATGTTACGAGAGCTGTTGGGAGAGGGAGCCCTCTCGGCGGCGTTTATCCCGGTCTTCACGAAATCGTTTACCACGCATGGACACGAGAGCGCTTGGAGATTGGCCAGGACGGTTTTGATCCTGTTGGCGCTGCTGCTTATATTGGTCTCTATCGCCGGGATCTTGCTCGCGCCGTGGTTGATCCGGCTTCTCGCTCCAGGATTCCAGACCATCCCGTCAACGCTTGACCTTGCCGTCTATCTTACCCGGATCATGTTTCCGTATATCCTGTTTATCGGAGTAGCGGCGCTCTTCATGGCGATTCTCAATGCGCAGGGTCACTTCGCTACTCCGGCGCTGGCTCCCAGCATGCTGAACATCGCCATGATTGCGTGCGCCCTGTATCTGACGCCTCACGTGGACCCTCCCATCCTGGCGCTGGCAATCGGGGTCCTGATTGGGGGCGTCGGCCAGCTCCTGATCCAGATTCCAGTAGTGTGGAGACGTGGCATGGGCGCTCATCGGGGTGTCGATTTTGGCGATCCTGCCATCGGGCAGATCACACGTCTTATGGCGCCAGGAGTTGCCGGACTGGCCATCACGCAGATCAATGTGTTTATCGGAACCTTGCTCGCGTCCCTGATGGGGGAAGGGGGGATCTCGATCCTGTACTATGCGTTTCGACTGATCCAGCTTCCGATCGGTCTCTTCGGTGTGGCGATTGCCACTGCGGCGTTCCCCGCCATGGCCAGGCAGGCGGCGAATCGTTCCCTTGAAGAGGTTGGGGCCACTGTAGCCTACGCGATTCGCCTTGTCCTCTTCGTCACGCTCCCCGCTATGGTAGGACTGATGGTGTTCAGGGTCCCGATTATTCAGCTTCTCTTTGAGCGGGGCGCATTCGATCGGACCGTCACCCTCGCAACCGCTGAGGTTGTACTGTTCTATGCGTTTGGCCTTGGGGCCTATGTATCGAACCGCATCCTCGTGCCGGCCTTTTACTCGCTTCAGGATACGGCCACGCCGGTCAAGATCGGCATGGTGGCCGTCATCGTCAACATCGTCTCATCTCTGCTGCTGATGCGGCCACTAGGGCTTGCAGGCCTGGCCCTGGCGACGGCTCTGTCCTCCTTCGTGAACCTGGGTCTGTTGTTGATTGCCCTGCGGCGGCGATTAGGAGGGCTCCACGGATTCAGCATCCGCTCCCTCGCGCGGGTAGGCGGGGCGGCCGCGACGATGGCGCTGATTGCCGTATCGCTTATTCACTTCCGCGATCCGGTCACGGTTGAGCCGCTACTTCTTCGCGCCGGGGTGCTCACGTTCGAGCTTGTGGCAAGCGTTGTCGCATTCGTCGCGGCGGCAGCCTGTATGGGTTCTGAGGAGCTGAGAGGCTTACTGCAGTGGTTCATTGGCTGGAGGCGACGGGTCCAGAAGCTGCCGTCCGGGGAAGATTTTCATTGACGATAAGAGCGGAGATATGCTAAAGAATCTAAGGAAAAGCAGATAGATAGCAGGTAGATAGGCTGAGGACTAAAGGCACAAATATTTTTAGGTAGTTTCCTTTCAGCCTTTAGTTTGAAGGCTTGGGCTTTGGTTACGGGTAAGGAGACGTAAGCATGAAATTGACGGGATCGGAGATATTGCTGAGGAGCTTGGCCGAGGAGGGCGTTGATACGGTCTTCGGCATGCCGGGCGGCGTGATCCTGCATACGTATGACGTATTGACCGATGCGCCCATGGCCTCGAAGGTCCGGCATATCCTCTGCCGCCATGAGCAGGGCGCGACGCACGCCGCAGAAGGGTATTATAAGGCCAGCGGCAAGGTGGGGACGGTGATGGTCACCTCCGGGCCGGGGGCCTGCAATACCGTGACAGGCGTTACCGATGCCTTGCTGGACTCCATGGCCATTGTGGTCTTTACGGGTCAGGTGCCAACAACAGCCATGGGCTGCGACGCTTTTCAGGAAGCCGATGTCGTCGGTACCACACGCACCTGCACCAAGCACAACTTCCTTGCCCTCAAGACCGAGGACATCCCTCGGATCGTCAAGGAGGCCTACTACATCGCCCGCTCTGGCCGACCCGGGCCGGTACTGGTGGACCTTCCAAAGAACGTGATTATGGGACGCGCAGAGTATCGCGGCCATCCGCAAGAGCTGAGTATCCGCGGGTACAAGCCAACGACACAAGGCCATGCCGGCCAGATTAAGCGGGCGGTTGAGTTGATGCGAACCGCTAAGCGGCCGCTGATATACGGTGGCGGGGGGATCATTCACGCGGAGGCGTACGAAGAGCTCCGCGAACTGGTCGCTACGACCCGGATCCCGGTTGTGCTGACGTTGATGGGTTTAGGCGCGTTCGATACATCCGATCCGCTATGGCTCGGCATGACGGGAATGCACGGGACCTACTGGTCAAATATGGCAATGATACATTGCGATCTCATGATCGCCATCGGGTCTCGATTTAGCGATCGGGTGACTGGGAAGCTGTCCGAATTCGGCAAACAATGCAAGATTATCCATGTCGACATCGATCCTACCTCAATCAGAAAAACTGTGCATGTCGATGTCCCGATTGTGGGCGATGTCAGGCAAGTGCTTGGTGAACTCAACAAAGAAGCTAGCCAGATCGAACGAAACTGGGCCGGAGACTTTGAGGAGTGGTATGCGCAGATTGCGGAATGGAAGGCCAAGCACCCGCTACGATATGGCCCGATGCAGGACGTGATTAAGCCGCAGTATGCCATCGATATGGTCTTTGAGGTCAGTGAGGACATGAACCCGATTGTCGCGACCGGCGTGGGCCAGCACCAGATGTGGGCGGCACAGCGCTATCGAGGGCACAGGCCGCGCCGATGGCTGACCTCAGGCGGTCTTGGGACGATGGGTTACGGATTTCCCGCGGCCATGGGCGCCCAGGCGGCGTTCCCGAATGATTTAGTGATCTGCATCGATGGTGACGGCAGCTTCCAGATGACCAACCAGGACCTGATCACCTGCGTTGAGAATAATCTGCCGGTGAAGGTGGTGATCATCAACAACGGCTATCTCGGGATGGTTCGGCAGTGGCAGGAACTCTTTTTCAACCGGCGATATTCCCAGGTAGACCTGACGATTCAGCCGGACTTTGTGAAGCTCGCCGAAGCGTATGGAGCGACCGGCCTTCGCGCCAAGCATCCGGATGAGGTCAAGCCCGTCCTGGAGAAAGCCTTCGCTACGCCAGGACCGGTTATTGTGGATATCGTCACAGAGCGTGAAGAAAATTGCCTTCCCATGATTCCGCCCGGTGGAGCGATTAAAGACATTATTGACTACGGCGATCCGATTCCGGAGAAGCTGTTTCAAGGTCTGCGATGAAAGAAAGAACCGCGACAACACCAAAAGAGGTCAAGGCGCGTCATATCATCACCCTGCTCGTTGAGAATCGCGCGGGGGTTCTGGCTCGCGTTGCCGCGCTTATTGCCGCTAAAGGGTATAATATCGACAGTCTCACCGTCGGTGAGACTATGGATCCGTCCAGCTCTCGGATGACCCTCGTGGTAAGGGGGGATGACTCGGTGGTTGAGCAGGCGGTCAAGCAGCTCAATCGACTGATTGACATCATCCGCGTTACTGATCTGACCGGTGAGGAGTTTGTTGAGCGAGAGCTTGTGCTCGTCAAGGTCAAAGCCAAACAGGAGGCAAAGGCCGAGATCCTCCGGATTGCTGATATCTTTCGGGCCAAGGTAGTGGATGTGGCGCCCTTTTCGTACATGCTGGAGTTAACCGGCGCCGAAGATAAGTTGACCGCCTTTGTTGAACTCCTCAGACCGTACGGGATTCAGGAATTCGCAAGGACGGGCATGACGGTGATGACCAGAGGCACCAAAATACTTGGCAAACAGGCCGAAGAGATCGGGAAGGGAACGGAGACAAAGAAGGTGGTCGGGCTCACTGAGTAGTGGTGGGGGACATGGAGGACAGATGGCTACGCTGTATTACGACCAGGATGCTGATCTGAATCTGTTGGCAAGCAAAACCATTGCCATCATGGGGTATGGAAGTCAAGGTCACGCCCATGCGCTGAATTTCAAAGACAGCGGCCTCGACGTGATCGTCGGACTGTACAAGGGAAGCAGATCATGGGAGAAGGCCAGATCTGATGGGTTGAAGGTCGCTACCTGTGAAGAGGCCGCACAAAGCAGCGACATCATTATGATGCTGGTGCCGGACCAGACCCAGCGGCAGATCTACCAAGAGTCAATCGAGAGGGCGCTCACACCAGGGAAGACCCTGATGTTCGCCCATGGTTTCAACATTCACTTTCATCAAATCCTGCCCCCGCCCACCGTGGATGTGTCAATGATCGCGCCCAAGGCGCCAGGCCATCTCGTGCGCCAGGTCTTCACGGAAGGCGGTGGTGTTCCAGCGCTGCTGGCTATCCAGCAGGACGTATCGGGAAATGCGAAGGCAATGGGTCTGGCCTACGCCAAAGGGATTGGATGTACCAGGGCCGGAGTACTGGAAACGACCTTTCGCGAGGAGACTGAAACCGACCTGTTCGGCGAACAGGCCGTGTTGTGCGGTGGGGCCTCCGCCCTGGTGAAGGCCGGATTTGAGACGCTGGTGAATGCCGGCTACCAGCCTGAACTGGCCTACTTCGAATGCATGCATGAGTTGAAGCTCATCGTTGACCTCATGTACCAGGGCGGCTTGGCGTACATGCGTTATTCGATCAGCGACACGGCAGAATATGGGGACTATAGCCGCGGTCCCCGCGTCATTGACGAGCGAGTCAAGGCCGAGATGCGAAAGATCCTTGGTGAGATTCAGTCCGGTGCCTTCGCCAGGGAGTGGATTCTCGAAAACCAGGCCGGCCGACCCGGTTTCCTGGCGATGCGCAACCAGGAGGCGGATCATCAAATCGAGAAGGTAGGTAATGAGCTCCGGTCGATGATGACCTGGATTAAGAAACCAGGGGCTCACTGATTTCTCCTCTGAATGGCGTGAGGCGTGAGGAGGACCCCTGGCGCCTTACGACCTTTTGGGGTATGACAGGCCCTCGCAGATAGGTGAATGGAAGCGAGGGTCTTTGTCTTTCGCGAGGGCCATTGAGCAAGACCGGATTTCCCCAGTATCAGTACGGGGCAGGTTTATCAAGCCTGGAATAACAATCGAGCACGGGACAGATGAAGATCGTCGATCTATACGGCAAAGGTACATTCGGACTTTCCTTCGAGATATTCCCTCCTAAGACTGAGGCCGGAGAATCGCAGTTGTTTGACGCCCTCGAAGCACTGATGGTGTACCGCCGGCCATCCTTCGTGTCATGTACCTATGGCGCCGCTGGATCGACTCAGGACAAGACCCTGGAGCTGACTGCCAAGATCAGCAAGACCTTCGGCATCACAACAGCAGCGCACCGGACGTGTGTGGGATCGACCGTGGAAGAGATTCGGCAGTGGTTGAAAGAGGCCACTAATGCGGGCATTGAGAACATCGTTGCCTTGCGCGGTGATCCTCCAAAAGGGCAGGCCGAGTTCAACAAGCCCGAGGGTGGGTTTGCGCACGCGAATGAATTGGTCGCGCTGATTCGGCGGGAGTTTCCTCACGTGAGTATTGCCGTCGCCGGCTATCCTGAAACGCATCAGGAAGCGCCAAGTCCTGAAGTCGATCTGGTGAACTTGAAGCGAAAGGTGGAGGCGGGCGCTGACGCTGTCATCACGCAACTCTTTTATGACAATCACGATTTCTTCACGTTTCGCAGGCGTTACGAAGAGGCTGGGATTGCAGCGCCTCTGATTCCAGGCATCCTGCCGGTCGTCAACCTGGGCCAGGTGCAGCGTATTACATCTATGTGTAGAGCCAGGATTCCGGTCTCGTTTCTTACCGAGTTGGAAGTCTATAGGGATGATCCTGATGGACAGGTAGGTGTGGGGATCCGCTACGCCATCCGGCAATGCCGCGAATTGCTTGACGCAGGCATTCCGGGCCTACACTTTTACCTCCTCAATAAATCTGAAGCCACCTTTCAGATCCTTCAGGCATTGAAGCTGTCCGGGTAACAGGTAGATAGGCTGAAGGCTTTTAGCGGTAAAAAGGAGGCAGCAATCTCTTGAATGCGGTACCGCTCGTGGTGCTGGTGGGCGCGACTGCGGTCGGAAAGTCATCTATGGCGCTCGCCGTGGCGGAGAGGGTGGGGGGTGAGATCGTCGCAGCCGACTCGATGCAGGTCTACCGCGGTCTTGACATCGGGACAGCCAAGCCAACCGCCGAGGAGCGAAGGCGCGTCCCGCATCACCTGCTGGACCTTGTGGACCCCGGCCAGCCCTTTACGGCGGCCGATTATGTGAGGTGGGCTTCCGCCGCTATCGCCGAGATCCGCGCTCGTGGATGCCTCCCGATCATGGTCGGGGGAACAGGTCTCTATGTCCGTGCGCTCTTTCGTGGCCTGTTTGATGGACCTGGGGAGATGACCCCACTCAGAGAAACGCTGCACCAGGAGGCCGCACAGATGGGTGGCGCGGCTCTTCACCAGCGACTCGATGCTATCGATCCCGAGGCGGCTGCGGCGATCCATCCCAACGATCTCTTTCGGATCGTACGGGCGCTTGAGGTGGCAGCTGCGAGTGGCCGTCCTATCTCCACCCTCAGGGCTGAGGCGCGCCGCAACCACATACCGGTTCCAGGACCTGTGATGACGTTCGGTCTTGAGCGAAACCGTCAGGAGCTGTATCAACGGATTGAGGCAAGGGTAGAGGCGATGATGAGTCAGGGATTGTTGCGTGAGGTCAGAAATCTGCTCGATCGGGGCTACTGCGCGACACTCAAGCCGCTACAAGCTATCGGATACCGCCATATGATCGGGTATCTGAACGGGCGGACCAGCCTTGATGAGGCGGTTGCCTCCCTCAAGCGCGACACGCGGCGGTATGCCAAACGTCAGCTTACCTGGTTCCGTCATGAAAACGAAATTGAGTGGCTTACCGCAGAGGGATCGACGATGAATGAGCGCATATTCCACGTGCTCGTTGAGCGAATCGAAGGTACATGGTTACGAGCGGCGTAGATCGGATGCGGGTAGATCCTGTCGGTCCACTGAAGGGCGAGCTGATCCTTCCAGGCGATAAGTCGATCACCCATCGCGCGATCATCCTGGGCTCACTGGCTGACGGGGTCACCGAGATTACCGGTGCGCTCCAAAGCGATGATTGCCGTCATACCGCCAAGGCCTTGGTTGGCATGGGCGCAACGATCGAAAAGCTGGGCGACGATCAACTACAAATTCGAGGTTGCGGACTCCACGGCCTGAAGGAACCTGTGGAGGTTCTGGATGTCGGGAATTCCGGAACAAGTATGAGGCTTCTGTCGGGGGTGCTGGCGGCGCAGCCATTCTTTTCCGTGCTCACCGGCGATCAGTACCTTCGGGCCCGGCCGATGGCCAGGGTTACCAAGCCCCTGAGATCGATGGGAGCCACCATCCTGGGTCGTGACGGTGGTAATTTTCCTCCCCTCGCCATCATGGGAACACATCTGAAAGCAATTGACTATGTCAGTCCGATCGCCAGTGCCCAAGTCAAATCCGCGATCCTGCTGGCCGGTCTTTTTGCTGAAGGAGAAACGACCGTTACCGAACCGGCCCTCTCTCGCGATCATACGGAGCGGATGTTTGAGGCGATCGGCATACCGATCCACCGCAACGGTTTGAGCGTTATGGTCGATGGCGCCAAGAAGATTCCGGCGTTTCAGACCGCTATCCCGGGAGACTTTTCAGCGGCTGCCTTCTTTATTGTCGCGGCCTTGGTGATTCCAGGGTCGGAGCTGACATTGCGAGAGGTGGGCATCAATCCGACCAGAACCGGCCTGTTGGATGCGTTGCGGTCGATGGGCGCCGTAATTGAGATACGTCGAGAGCGCACCATCTCCGGTGAACCGGTCGCTGATCTTTATGTGAAGAGTCAATCGCTGCACGGGACCGAGCTGGCCGGGGCCATGATTCCCAGAATGATCGATGAAATCCCGGTGTTTGCGGTTGCTGCGGCGCTCGCCACGGGCACTACCACAATACGGAATGCGGCCGAACTCCGGGTCAAAGAGGTAGATCGGCTCGCTGCGCTTGTGACGGAACTTCGCCGCTTCGGCGTTCAAATTGAGCCACGCCCTGACGGTCTGGCGCTTCACGGAGGCTCTGCACTTTCCGGATGCCATTGCGACAGTTGGGGGGATCACCGGATGGCGATGGCCTTAGCTGTGGCCGGTCTGGCGGCAAAAGGGAGCACCACCATCTCTGATTCATCCTGCGTCAGCAGCTCATTCCCGGATTTCTGGACACGGTTAGATGCTATCCTGCCGGGGGCAGCGACGCCGTGTGGGTGATCAGCACTCAGCTTTTTTGAGACGTCTCCTGTTTTGTCTGAAGCTGACTGCTGACTGCTGAACGCTTTTTTCAAGGGACGACCAAGTTGAGAAGAACGAAAGACTGTCTTATTATTGCCATTGACGGACCTGTGGGAGCCGGAAAAAGTACGGCGGCGCGCCTGCTGGCCAAGCGGCTGGGATATCGTTATATCGACAGCGGGGCCATGTATCGTGCGCTGTCGTGGAAGGCGTTGCGGGAGGGTCTGGATCTGGACGATGAGCAATGCCTGCGGCGGCTGGCCGATGAAACCTGTATTGCTCTTGAGTCGTTGGATGATCGAGAATTGATTCTTGTGGATGGACAGGAAGTCAGCCGGCAGATTAGAGAGCGCGAGGTAGAACAGGCGTCCTCAAGAATCTCGATCCACCCAAGCGTTCGTTCTGTAATGGTCGCACAGCAGCGACGAATGGCAGAGCAGGGAGGGATCGTCATGGACGGGCGCGACATCGGTACGGTCGTCTTCCCGGATGCTGATGTAAAATTCTATCTCACGGCTCGTTTAGGGGAGCGTGCGAAACGTCGTTACCTTGAGGCACAAGCTGCGGGCGTTACCCGAGCAGTGGATAAACTTGCCGAAGAGATTGAGGCGCGAGATGCACGAGATATGAATCGATGCGCCTCGCCATTGCGAAGGGCGGATGAGGCCGTCACGATCGACACAAGTGATTTACTTGCTCCTCAGGTTGTTGATGTGATGGAAGAGGAAATCAGACGGAAGGTGGCTGCCTGAAAAGGCTTCACGTGAGTGAGCTGAATTTGTTCTTGCCTTTGCGGGAGATAATCCTATATCATGAGAGTTGCTTTTTTTCGGGGCCTTTCTCTCAAAAGGGCGATCGCTCGATCCGTTTCTATCACGGGTCGTTTTTTGTGCCTCGGCATCGCAAAGGTCGCATTCCGCCTCCATATCGAGGGGGAAGAGTTTATTCCCCGTACTGGCCCAACGATCCTGGCGGCAAATCACGTAAGCTTTATCGATCCCATTATCATTATGATCTCGGTTCGGCGTCCGGTCCGTTTTATGGCTAAAAAGGAGTTGTTTCGTTTTCCCGTGTTTGGATGGCTGCTTCGGCAGTTCGGTACTTTTCCAATCGATCGGACCCGAATCAACCTGCAGGCCTTTAAGCAGGCGACCTCCCTTTTGGAAGCAGGAGAGGTCGTCGCAATGTTTCCTGAAGGGACGCGCGGAGATGGAATTGAGTTGCGACCTGCCAAGCCCGGGATCGGGCTCATTGCGGCGCGAACGGGCGCACCGGTGGTTCCAGTGTTACATCAGGGAACGGGGAAGGTGCTCCCCAGGGGCACATGGTTTCCCAGGCCGCATCGAATCGTTATAAAGTTCGGGACGCCATTGCGGTTTGCCGAGGGACAAGTAGGGAAAAGACAAGACCAGGCCGAGCTGTTCAGTCAGACCATTATGGAGAAAATCGCCGCCCTGAAGACTTAATCAGAGAGCGGTTCTCGATCAGGTGATGTTCGGACTTGCGCTTCAGGAGACGTTACGTCGACAAAGAAGCGAGAGGTTGATGGACGCGCGTGACGAGGGTAAGTGTCTTATCAAAAGGAGGAACTAACGGGTATGATTTCTGAGACGGACAAGGTGGAAGAGGCTGTGTACGCATCGATGGACGAACTGGATCGTGAGCTTTACGCTCAAGAGCACCCCCAGGACTTAGTCGATCTGTATGCCGAGAGTATGCGGGAAATCACCGAGGGGGAGATCGTCAGAGGGACCGTGCTGGAGATCAGAAACGATACAGTTCTGATCGATATCGGCTACAAGTCTGAAGGAGTTATACCGATCAAGGAGTTCCGGACGCCCTCTGGAGAAATCACGATCAAGGTTGGCGATATCGTCGATGTCTACCTGGAGCAGAAAGAGGATAACGACGGCCTCATTGTCCTCTCGAGAGAGAAGGCGGAGAAGACTAAAATCTGGGACGATATTCGGCAGGCCTATGAGAATGGCGATGTGGTCAATGGAATGATTCTAGGCCGCACGAAGGGGGGCCTGACGGTGGATATCGGCGTACGAGCCTTTCTCCCCGGTTCGCAAGTTGATTTGCGGCCCGTCCGCGACCTCGATCGGTTGATCGGGAAGAGCTTCCCGATGAAAGTCATCAAATTAAACCAGCGTCGAGGCAATATCGTGTTGTCCCGGCGGGAGTTGCTTGAAGAAGAGCGGCGAACCCTCAAGGATAGAACCTTACAATCGTTGGAGGAGGGGAAAGTTATACGCGGTAAGGTCAAGAATA
This sequence comes from Candidatus Methylomirabilis sp., assembly GCA_002634395.1. Classification (GTDB taxonomy): domain Bacteria; phylum Methylomirabilota; class Methylomirabilia; order Methylomirabilales; family Methylomirabilaceae; genus Methylomirabilis; species Methylomirabilis tolerans. The sequence continues at coordinate 7,145 of NSJM01000037.1, read as the reverse complement.
TTACCGAGTACGGCGCGTTCATCGACCTCGGCGGGTTGGACGGTTTGCTGCATATTACCGACATGTCCTGGGGCCGCGTTGGTCATCCCTCCGAACTCTTTGCTGTCGGTGATGAGATCGAGGTCGTCGTCCTGAAGTTTGACCGAGCGGCGGAGCGGGTCTCTCTTGGCCATAAGCAGCGCCTGAAGGATCCTTGGGGGGATGTCGATCAGCGGTTTCCGATCGGCTCCCGCGTTCAAGGTAAGGTAGTAAGCTTGACCGATTATGGCGCCTTCGTTGAGCTCGGTGAGGGGATCGAAGGGCTGGTTCATATCTCCGAGATGTCCTGGACGCAGCGGGTCAAACACCCCTCTAAGATCGTCTCCGTTGGAGACTCTATCGAGGTTGTGGTTTTGGATGTGGATAAGGCCAATAAAAGGATCTCTCTGGGCATGCGTCAGATCGAACCCAACCCATGGTTGTCGATCGAGGAAAGCTACCCGGTGGGGACGCGTGTCGAAGGGACCGTCAGAAACCTGACCGATTTCGGAGCGTTCGTTGAGCTTGACGAGGGGATTGATGGACTGATTCATGTGTCCGACATGTCGTGGACCAAGCGAGTTCGTCATCCTTCCGAGGTCTTGAAGCGAGGGGATAAAGTTGAGGCGGTTGTCTTGCACACCGATAAGACGAATCGTCGAATCTCCCTCGGTCTCAAGCAGAGCCAGCCTGACCCCTGGCAATCTACGGTTCTCGATAAGTACCGCGTCGGTATGGATGTGAAGGCGAAGGTAGTTCGTCTGACCGATTTCGGGGCCTTTGTCGAATTGGAGGACGGAGTCGAAGGACTGCTCCATATCTCTGAACTGAGTCATGAACGGGTCGCGAAACCTGCGGATGTCGTCGCTGTCGATCAAGAGCTTTCCCTCAGGATCATCAAATTGGATGCTAATGAGCGTAAGCTCGGGCTGAGCCTTCGCGCCTATCTGGATAGCCAGCATGCTCCGAGCGATACTGGTGATCAGGCGGCCCCGGATCAGGGCCCACCAGATCACCAGGAAGAGGAACCTGTCGGCGAGTAACACACACGTGAGCGGGAGACCTGGTAGAGACGAGTGAGGCGATGAAACGGACGTGGGTAATCGTAAGCGTCGCGGTGTTCGTCAGCTTGCTGTTCCTGTTCAGTTTGGCCTTCTCGCTTGGCAGATGGGACCGGTTAGGCGGAAGTAAGGTCGCGCTGATTACGATCGAAGGGGTCATCCTGGATTCAAAGGAGGTTATCGAGCAGCTCGAAAAATACCGAACGAACCCCTCCGTCAAGGCTATTGTCATCAGAATTAACAGTCCTGGAGGCGGTGTAGCCCCGTCTCAAGAGATTCATGAAGAGATTCTCAAGATTCGTCAGGTCGATAAGACGCCTGTCGTTGCCTCGATGGGGAGTGTGGCCGCATCAGGCGGATATTATGTCGCGAGCGCGGCGGATCTTATTCTGGCTAATCCCGGCTCTATTACCGGAAGCATAGGGGTTCTGCTTCAGATTCCGAACATCTCCGGCCTCTTGCAAAAAATCGGGGTAAAGTCCGTCGTCGTCAAGAGCGGTTCGCACAAGGACCTTGCCTCCCCCACTCGCGAGATGACTGATGCCGAGCGCCAGATCCTTCAAGGGATGCTGGACGATGTACATAGCCAGTTTATAGATGTGGTGGCCAAAGGCAGGCAAATTGATCGGAAACAGGTCGAGGTAATAGCAGACGGACGGATCTTCAGCGGGCGAGAGGCGCAATCGCTGGGATTGGTAGACCAACTCGGCAATCTTCAGGACGCAATCGAACGGGCAGGTGCGCTGGCTGGGATTCCTGGAAAACCGACCGTGATTCAGGAGCGGAAGCGAGGACCTTTTCTTATTGATCTGCTGCGTGGTGGTCTGAGTCTATTTGATATCGATTTGCCGATCTATCCACCCTCAACGCTCTCTGTGAGCTATCTTCTCTGGTAATTGAATCATATCTATCGGATCGATACAGTTCCTGAATGCAGAGGAGTTGTCAGCTATGACAAAGGCCGATTTGGTAGAATTGGTTGCTGCCCAGGTGTGTTTGACCAAGAAAGATACTGAGATCGTCGTTGATACCATCCTCGAAGGCATCGCGAGGGCGCTGGCTTCAGAAGATGACGGAAAGGTCGAACTCCGCGGTTTCGGGAGTTTTCGTACTCGGCAACGACGTGCGCGGCAGGGTCGTAATCCGCAAAGCGGCGATCCGGTTCACGTTCCCCCAAAGCGAATCCCCTTTTTCAAACCGGGAAAGGATTTGAGGCGACTCATCGACAGCTAGCCCTGGTTTTGAAACCGCCCACCGCATTTCGTGGGGCCGCTCCCGCCAATATGATACGCTTCATGATAGCGGGCCTCATTTCGATTCACTTTTTGCTGAATCAATGCCGGCGTATGCCATCAGCGCAATAGCGTGAAAAGGTCTTGCGGCCGCGAGGACGAGATGTTACATTGAATTTAGCGAAGGCCGTTTCTCATTTCCGGCTTCCAGTCGCTTTGCCGATGATGCAAGATTCCTCGGTATGAATATGAAAAGGTTGCCGTATGATGAAAACGCTGTGGGCGCCGTGGAGAATGGTGTATGTGGAGAACGCGGGGCCCTCGGCCTGCATATTCTGTGAAACACCAGCGACTCAGCAAGACGAAAAGCATCTCATCCTTTATCGGGGACAATCCGTATTTATCCAGATGAACCTGTATCCATACAATCCGGGACATGTCATGATCGCTCCATACCGGCATCTCGATGATCTCGCAAGGCTATCTACGGAAGAACAGATCGAACTTATCCAGACGACGGCGAGGAGCACATCGCTTCTGCGAGAGAGTATGAATCCGGATGGCTTTAACATTGGGATGAATCTTGGAAAAGCTGCAGGCGCCGGCGTCGAACACCATCTTCATGTCCACGTTGTTCCACGCTGGAACGGAGACACCAATTTTATGCCTATCGTCGCCGACACGAAGGTCATTCCTGAAGAACTGGCTGCGACCTATCGAAAACTCGCTTCCATCTTCCGCTAGATTTTGTAATAAGGAGAGGATGATGTTCATTAAGATGACAGTACGCGGCATTGCGCTGGATCCGATCACGAATATGCCGATTGTGATCTTGAAGGATCCTGATGAGCGCCGCGCGCTGCCGATCTGGGTTGGGATCTTTGAAGCGAATGCCATCGCGTTGGAACTCGAAAAGGTTTCAACGCCACGGCCGATGACCCATGACCTGCTCAAGAACATCCTGGACGGTCTGGGTATCACCGTTCAACAGATTACTGTCAATGATCTTAAAGAGAATACGTTCTATGCGACTATTGATCTGAATCACAACGGGAGCGTCATCAAGATCGACTCTCGACCGAGCGATGCTATTGCATTAGCTTTACGCACAAACGCTCCGATCTTTGTTGCCGAGAACGTCGTGGCGCAAGCCAAGAATATTGAGGTTTCAGAAGAGAAAGAAGAAACGGACAAATGGAAGGAGTGGCTAGAAAATCTTAAGCCTGAAGATTTTGGAAAATATAAGATGTGAGGCGTCTTGTTCTCGACTTACGGCTTTATTTTTTTACTGTTATCCCTGCCAAGATTGACCCACCGCACTATCAGGTTTTGTTTACGTTCCCAGACGGCACTCGTAATCATTCTTCCAGTAGAATATTATAGTTTACATAATCTCTCTTATACGACGTAGTGAAAAGCTATCTCCTTGCTTAGTGGTCGGTGCGATCTGGGGAGCCAAGGGTGAATTGATGAATGGGCGAAAGGCTTGTAGGCGACTTCAGCACGGAGGGCTGAGCTGAACGCTATTCTCTGCGGAACGGGATTATTTGGCGGGAGCGAGGGTCAACTTATTCAAATCGGCCTGTGCGCGCTGAGCCCATCCGGTATTAGGATAGGTTGCGACGATTTTTTCGTAAAGCCCGACGGCATCCTTCAGTCGATTGATCCCAAGGTAGGCTTTGGCGAGGTGAAGATGCGCCTCAGGGAGCAAAGGCTCCTGAGAGAATTGTTCGATAAGCTGTGAGTATGTCTCTGCCGCCTTCTCATACTGATGCTGCGCCAGATATGTATCCCCTGCTCCGATACCCGCCGAAAAGGCGATTCGACCCCTTGGGTTCTGACCGAGGTAGGTGACGTACACAGCTCTGGCCTCATCGTATTTGCCCGTCGTGTAGTACTGGGCGCCCAGGCGAAGCGTGGCCTCGGCAGAGGCGGCAGTTCGCGGGTACCGGCTCATCACCTCACGCAACAGGCGAACACCCTCCTCCTGATTTGTGCTCTTCTGTTGGCTAACTGCCTGACGCAACAGGGTGGAAGCGTTCGTTTCACTCCTGCTGTTCCATGCGAAATAGGCAGCAATGGCAGCGGAGAGAATCAAGAGCCCGATAGCCACTGCGGCAGCCCATTTCCACCTGTCGACGGCGAGAGTCGCAAGACCCTTCGCGCCTTCCATCCCTAAGCGGTATGGCCCACTGCGCCAATCAGGATTTTTCGTACGAAGCCGCATCGCCATAATAGAGTCTACTCCTTCACAAGGCAGCAGCGTTGCTGGTGCGCCCGACAGGACTTGAACCTGCGACACAGGGTTTAGGAAACCCTTGCTCTATCCATCTGAGCTACGGGCGCCTACCTTTAATTATCGTTCGTTAGTAAACTGCCGTTCTTCCTCTTCGATTGGACTGCTGTGAAATCTGTGATGAAAATCCAGAGAAATTTAGGCACGAAACGATATTTCATAATATGTTACCATCGTAATCCTAAAGTTATCCTTTAAGGAATCTAGAAAATAGCCGCCTATCTATTCTAACCGGATCGTACGATCCGGCCGTACCGCGCTTCGATTGGGAAACGATCTCAGGGTCTTTAGAACGCGTGCCCCGATGACGAACGCCCAGGAGATACACAAGCACAGTTGCCATTTTTCTCTGGCGCAACACCGGTGGAGTATAACCCACAACAGCCGATCAACACAAGGCCCCGTGCAACTACGAATCACGGCCACTCCCCTGCTCCACTTCAGTGACCTTGACGCGTCCACCCATCGATAGATCCACGGTCGTCGAAGTGCCATCCGTCGGCTATTCTCAAAGCCCATACATACCCAAGGCAATCAGTAATTGTCAATAGAACTTTCAATAACACTTTGGCGCTCGGAGCAGTGACTCGATCCGTCAGTCGCGCTTTTCCTCAGAGCAACAACTTGCGCCGCCGTCCGTGTAACCCGGAGAACCGATGCCATTTTTTTCTTGACGAGTAGTCATATGTATAATATTAAAGAGTACGTAGTTGAGAAGAGAAAAACCATGGAGACCTGGCCGGCCGGTCCTGTCCGACAAGCGCGTCAGGATTCCGGGGAAAAGTCATCGGGGTCTTTCGGAAGCTGTAAGATGGTGCGCTCCATCGGGAAGAACCTCCCACTCTATCGACTTGGATTCTTCAGCCGACACGAACGCGGTGAAGCCTTCTGGCGGGAAGTCAAGAAATACAGCACATCTCAACTTGGTCTGTTGTAGGAAATAGCTATGGCCCAAGGTACAAGCATTGAATGGACTGACGCGACCTGGAATCCTGTGACAGGTTGCACGAAGATCAGCCCAGGATGCCAACATTGCTATGCAGAGCGGCTGGCCCATCGCCTGCAGGCCATGGGCAACTACAACTATCGAAACGACTTCGAGGTGACGCTCCAGGAGCAGATGCTCCGGCTTCCATTCAGTTGGAAGCGGCCTCATCGGGTCTTTGTCAATTCAATGAGCGATCTCTTTCATGAGGAGGTGCCTGTCGAGTACATCGCCCGGGTGTTTGAGGTGATGAAGGAAGCTCACTGGCACCAATTTCAGGTACTCACTAAGCGAGCTGAGAAGCTCCAGCAATTGGCGCCGTCGCTGCCGTGGACGGACAATATCTGGATGGGCGTCAGCGTTGAGGCTAGGTCATATCTGTATCGGATCGATCACCTGCGACATACCCCGGCAGCCATCAAGTTCATCTCCTTCGAGCCGCTGTTGGAATCGCTTGGCGCTGTGGATCTGCGCGGCATCGATTGGGTTATTGTCGGGGGCGAATCGGGGCCGGGGGCGCGTCCGATGGAGCGATCATGGGTCGTTGAAATCTTGCAGGCATGTCGTCAGGCCCACGTCCCCTTTTTCTTCAAGCAATGGGGCGGTACGAACAAGAAGCGCGCGGGTCGTCTCCTGGACGGCAGGACCTGGGATGAGGCGCCAGAGAGTACGACACCGGAGACCTCATCCTACAAGTCTGCTTCTGCGTGCTTGCGATGACTGGTGGGGTGGATATTTTTTTGGCTCACAGTATTAGTCATATGTATAGCAACAGATTACATGGCGCTCATGCCCTGTTGCCGCAGCGTGGGGGCAGCAAAACAGATGTAGGGTGGAGCCTTGAGCAGGTTGCCGGGAGGCTGGTAGAGATCTCGGGCGTGGGGGCGATGGCCCCGCTTACGCTGGCCTTCGGGCTGGTGCTGCAGGCGCAGCAGCAGAACGAGCCGGTGGCCTGGATCGCACGCAACGACAGTCTCTTCTACCCGCCTGATGCAGCGGAAGATGGGATCGATCTCGATGCCCTGACGATTGTCCGGGTTCCTGATGGCAGGACTGTGGCCCGCGCCGCGGATCAACTCGTCCGATCGGGCGCCTTCGGCCTGGTCGTACTCGACCTGTCTGCACCTGCCCGCGCGCCGCACACAGGCGGGTGCGACGTGCCTGTCCCACTCCAGACCCGTCTGGCGGGGCTGGCGCACAAGTATCAGACCGCCCTCCTCTGCCTCACAATGAAGGGAGATGCGGCTCCGTCGCTGGGTCCGCTCGTCTCGCTCAGGGTTGCCGCCCGGCGGAAGCGGCTAGCCGATGGCCGGTTTTCGTGCGAGCTCACCGTCCTTAAGGATAAGCGCCAAGGTCCGACCTGGCGGTATGCGGAGGTCTGTCATGGACCGGCTGGCCTGCGTTAGCATCCCTGCCCTCCCCTTGCAGCTTCTGCTCCGGTGTCATCCTGAGTGGGCGATCCATCCGGTGGCTGTAGTTACTGAAGATAAACCGCAAGGCCTCATCCGTTGGATCAACAGTTCGGCGCGTAAGGCCGGCGTACGTCCCGGCCT
>NSJM01000139.1 GCA_002634395.1 Candidatus Methylomirabilis sp. | reverse complement strand
ACGCTCGTGATGGCGCGTCCCAGGGTGCCGGCCCGGTTATAGGTGGGGATTACGACGCTGACCTGGGGGGAAGAGGGGGCGAGGCAATCCTGCATCTTAGGACCCGTCCCGGGGCAGCACACCCTCTATGATGCGCCACAAGGTAGCAATACTCCGCCCTGAAGAGAAACGTCACACTCGTTTCCGACAGTTGCGGCCCGATTTACAGAACGGTCCATAGCACTATCAATAAGTTACTAAGGAGTTCGTAGGTAAGAATACCTCCGGCATAGTAATTGCCGGTACTGCCCCCGCACACCGCACACGATACCACAGAACAGGAGCGCGGCAACTCTTTTCGTTTCAATGGCACTTGCTGGAAAGGAGCGTTCGCCATATTCGCATCTAGTGCAGTGTCCCAGAAATCCCTTTACATCCCGTTCGTGGTGAGCTTGTCGAATCCATGAACGGGAGTTCTTGATATTGTTCACCCTTCGATAGGCTCAGGGCGAACAGTAAACGTCAGGCAGTGTTAGGGACACTACACGAGGAAGTTATGATGTCTGGTCGTTTCTTACCTGTTGCTGCTACCTGTTCTACTCCAGGGCTGCCTTGGCAGCACCCGAGGTCAAGTCCCAATATCGGTGTAAATGGGAAACGGAATAGACATGGCACCTCCTCTGCCCTATCACGATCAGGGATACCGGTGGCAGTCTTGGTGGAGGGTAACTGCCGTGCTGATGATAGATTTGCTTGCCATTTCTCGCTCTCTTTGCGTATGGTTATGCTGAGGTTACATGTGCTCAATGAACTACCCCGCAGCAAGCTGCGGGGTTCGTCTTCTGTTCTGGCCCGTCATTCCGCCTGTCTGCGTGCGGACACGCACAGGCAGGTGCGTGACACGCCTGCCCCGTACTGGATGCGGGGAAATCCAGTCGGGTCCTTGGATACCGGCGCCTGCCACGGACACTGATCCGGGGTCCGCCGGGATGACGCACTCGCGGGACGTTGCGAGGAATGAACCCCCAGTGGATTCAACCGGAGAATTTTATCCTTGAGACAGCTTAAATCGGCGCTGACCGTTCTGCTGCTGGGATTGACGACCGTTGTTGTTGTTGTCTCTCTGCTGCTCACGCTCTTCCTCCCCACCCTCGTCCAGCGGTTCGGCTGCGCGCCGTACGGGATTCGTTGCGTCGTTGGACAGGTGGGCATCCGCCCCCACTCGAATCTGACTGCAGACCTTCTGCTCGACCATCTCATCCTGTTTGATCCCGATGGCCGAGGTGAGGCGCTACGAATGACGCGTCTCGCCGCCACGTTGAACATTCCGGCGCTCATCTTCGCGCGTCAGGTCATGCCGACCGAGGTCCGGATCGAGAGCCCGGAACTGCTGTTCAGACGGCTCGACGATGGACGGTGGAATCTGCCGGCGTTGGCTCAGGAGGTGCAACAGCATCTAAAGCCCGCCGCACAGCCCACAACATTTTCACTCCCGCGAGTCGCTGTCACCGCCGGCACACTTCAGATCGGCGATCACCGGGTCACCGATGTCAACGTCGCGCTTGAACCGAAACCGGCCCCTGTACTGTTTGAGATGCAGGCGCGAGCCGCCGTCGATGGACGATCGGTCCAGATCAGCGGCGCGTTGAGGCATACGCTCGATGGGCAGATTCTAGCGCAAATCCAGGAGGCTAAGCTGCAGGGCGCACTGCGGTTTCACTTTGATCAGATACATCGCGCCGTAACCATTCCCGAATGGTCGCTAGAAACAGAGGGCGCGGCGGCTCAAGGGACAGCGGCTATTCGATATGGAAACTGGCCGCCCGTCTATACGCTCACCGTCGCGCAGTGGCGAGCGAATCTCAGCGCATTGGCACAGCAACTCTCCTTTCCTTGGCTTTCCGCCCTCACGGGCATGGTAGAGGGCCGGCCGACTACGCTGCAGGGCCGCTGGCCGGAGCTACCCGTCGGGGAGGTTGCGGTCACGCTCGAGGACGGTGGACTGGAGCTTCCCTCGCGACAGTTCGGCGTCACCGGGCTCGCCGGAGACCTCAGCCTTCAGTATGCGGACAGTCGGCTGCGGCTGCAGGCCGCGCTGCAGGGTCAGACCGCCCTGCTGCTCGGACAGCGGTACAGCAACCCCTCGCTCCAAGCCGCAGTCAGCGTCGATACCGCCTCCGGCGACATCACCGCTGAGGCGCTACGCGCGTCGATCTCTGGCGCACAGATCGACGCGAAAGGGAGCGGACGGCGGTGGGGACGCGACGGCCTCGACCTCATGACCACCGAGTTGAAGATCGATCCGACGTTCCTCACGCAGCTCTCGCGTCGGGCTGACAGAGGCGTCCTGATCACGACGCTTACGCATCCCTCGATCCACCTCTGGTGGCCAGGCGGAGGCCGCCCATGGAAAGCGGAGATGATGAGCCGATCGATACAACTGCGCACTGCCGCCATAAACAGCGCGGCAACCCTGCACGCTGCTCAGATCGCCATGCAAGGGATCGGGATGTCGGGGCGCAATCTTAACGGTACGCTTATGATCGGACAGGCCGACCTTGCCGGTCGGCAACTGCGCGCGCTCAAGGCCGGGTTTGAGATCGACCCTGATCGAATTCGGATCCCGGAGTTTCACGTTGCCGCTGGTGGTGGGAATATCGATGGTCACGCCTCGTTGTCGAGATCTGCCCCCCTGCAGGAGGCGCGCGTGGTGCTTTCGGTGCGCGGACTGCATCCGCAGTCGCTGTTCGCCCCCACTGCAAAACCGGCAGGGGCGCAGGGGGTCACACTCAACGCCGACCTGTCCGCAGACACCACATTCGGCGGATCGCAACCGCCCGCTGCCGGCGGTACGATCACGCTCAGAGACCTCTCGCTCGGCTTGGCGCGGCAAGCGGCTGAACCGGCGCCTTTGCTCACTGGCATCCGCGGCAACGTCGCCTTCATGCTCGACAAGGGTCTGCTGACGATCAAAGAGACGACCCTTCGAACCGACGGAGGGTTGACGCTGACCCTCGCAGGCGGTCTATCGCTCGGCCACAACGGCGGGAGCCAGACCGGCTTTCACCTGACCATCCCATGGACGGAGGTCGCGGTGCTCCGCTCCCCGTTGACTGCTCTGACGGGAGGAGGCCAGCCTGACGCGATGCGCCTTACCGGTCAGTTTCACGCGAATCTGGAGCTCATCGGCCAGGAATACCGCGGGGCGCTCTCCCTGCGACACGTCAGCATGGAATCGGGTAGTCTCCGTCTGGATAACGCACATGGCGTCATTCCGCTGCATGGACGGATCGATCAGAGTTCGACTGCATCTCTGCATCAGCTCGCAGTCCAGCAGAAAGCGGGCCGGCCTGATCTGACCGAAGATGAGTATCGCGCGGCTTTGGAGAGGTTATCGAACGTGCCGGCCAAATCGCCGTTCTCGCTGGCCATCAGCTCGCTCCGCTACGACCCGATCGAGCTTCGCAATATCGAGGTCGCCCTCGCCTCGTCAGAGAACCGAATCGCCGTCCAGCGGTTTGTCTTTGAATCGTGGGGCGGGCGGTGGAGCGGCTGGGGAACGGTCGAGCCGCTGGGTGGGGG
>NSJM01000036.1 GCA_002634395.1 Candidatus Methylomirabilis sp. | reverse complement strand
CAACGTGCAAGGTTCAAGGTTGAAGAGCTTTTTGGGTGTGGCAGCCCGTGTCGTGGAGCTTGGTACTCTTACGGTTGCAGATAGCCGAGTCGCTTCAGCGCCTCATCATCCTTCTGCCAGTCACTGCGAACCTTCACCCACAACTTCAAGAAGACCTGGGTGCCGAGCAGCTTCTCGATCTCCAGCCTGGCCAGCTCCCCGATTTTCTTGAGCATGGCGCCCCCACGCCCGATGATGATCGCTTTTTGCGAGTCTTTCTCGACATAAATGGTCGCCTCGACGTCGGTGAGCGCCCGCCCTTCTCGCGGCCTCACGTGCTCCACCAGAACGGCCACCGCATACGGCACCTCCTGATAGACTGAGCGGAAGACCCGTTCGCGGATCAACTCGGCGATGATGAACCGCTCTGGCTGGTCGGTCAACTGATCGAGGGGATACAGGGGCTGCCCCTCCGGGAGGTATTGGACCAGCAGCGACTCAAGCAGCGCAGTATTGTCACCTTTAGTGGCGGAGACAGGAATAATCTCGACAAATGGCAGCAGCGCCTGAAAGCGATCGATCGTGGGCAGCAGCCTTTCTTTTTCAACGAGATCGATCTTGTTGATAACAAGCAGAACCGGGGGCTTGACACGCTTCAGGATTTCCAGAATCAACTTGTCGTCCTGGGAGAACGGATCGGGGGCTTCTACGATCCAAAGGATCAGATCCGCCCCCTCCAGGCTGTTTGTGGCCGTCTTCACCATCAGCCGATGGAAGTAGCCTCCAGCCTTATCGATCCCAGGCGTATCCAGGAAGATCACTTGCGCCCCTGGCAGACTCTTGATCCCCATCACTCTGGCCCTGGTCGTTTGCGGTCTGGGAGAGACGATCGACACTTTCTGTCCCAGCAGGCGGTTCATGAGGGTTGATTTGCCTACGTTTGGGCGTCCGATGATCGCGACGAAGCCGGATTTATAACTGTTCATATCTCACCCGATGAATGGATTGACTGAGCCCGTCGGATTCATCTGTCTTCCGCCTTGATGAATGGGAGGGCGAGCTGTTGCTCGGTGCGCTTCATGATCTTTGCCTCTGATGGCGTCTGATGGTCGTAGCCGAGGAGGTGTAGGATGCCATGGACCAGGAGTGCGATCAGCTCGTCTCGAAGAGGGCGGCCCGCCGCTGCAGCCTGTCGATCGGCCGTTTCCGGCGAAATGACCACGTCTCCAAGCAGATTCGGCGAAAGCAACGCAAACGGTCCCTCGCGCATCGGAAATGCGAGGACGTCGGTGCTATGAGCTATCCCTCGATATTGCTGGTTCAAGCGGGCCATGGTTCGGTCGCCCACCAGCAACAACCCACATTCAGCCCCGCTAGCTCCTGCCATGACGAGGACGGTCTCCCCGACCTTTTTTAGAAATCTCGTGTCGAGCCTGATCTTCCTTTGCCGGTTTATGACCTGCATCGCCATTTGCCCCCCTTCTGCCGGCGGACTCCTCAAAGGTAAACCCCGGATACTCCACCCGTCGGTGATAGATGCCGCACAGAATTCGAACGAAGCTCTCCTCAATGAGGCGAAGCTCACTGAAGGTCAACTCGCATTCGCGGAGCTGCCCATCCACGAACACGGCATTCACGATCTTCGCCACCAGCGCCTGGAACCGCCCGGGTGTCCGCTCAGTGAGGGTCTGCGACGCTGCCTCGACGGCATCGGCCAGCATCAGAATAGCCGCCTCTTTGGTTTGAGGTTTTGGCCCAGGATACCGGAACTTCTCTTCCTGAACCTCGCCCTGATCGCTTTCTTCTGCGCCCTTGGCCTTGTGGTAAAAGTAAAGGATAAGCCTGGTGCCGTGGTGTTGTGGGATCATCTCCAGTACGGTCTGGGGAAGGCCATAGGCCCGGCCCAGCTCCATACCCGCCTTCACGTGGGACACGATCACCAGGCTGCTGAGGCTCGGGCCCAGCTTTTCGTGCCGGCTCCTGGCATGCTGCTGATTCTCGACGAAGTACGAAGGCTTGGTGATCTTCCCGATGTCGTGGTAGTACGCGCCCACCCGACACAGCATAGTATTCGCGCCGATCGCCTCAGCAGCCGCCTCGGCCAGGGTGCCCACCACGATACTATGGTGGTAGGTGCCAGGGGCCTTAAGGATCATCTCTTTCAGTAGCGGATGGTTCAGATTGCACAATTCCAGCAGTCGAAAATCAGTGGCCATCTCGAACAGATACTCGAATAGTGGAAGCAGACCGAGCGACAGAATCGCCACAAACAGTCCACTGACCAGGCCGCACAACAGGTGAAAGCCGAGTCGCTCGGTGGCCCCGGAGAGCAACGACCACGCCAGGATGGAGTACAGGTTGGCCAGCCCGACAGCCACCCCGGCCTTCAGCAGGATTGCCCGATCCTTTTGACCGACGAGGGCAAAGATCGCAGCCAGACTGCTCACAAGACTATACAGGAAGAAGCGGAATCCGTCAGCCGCCAGGAGGGAGGTAAGAATGCTGATGGCGAGGGCACCCGCAAAGGCCAGGCGACTGTTAAAAAGGATCGCCAGAAGCAGACCTCCCAGGGCGACGGGGATCGAGTATTCCAGGGCGCTCGCAGGCACAGTGGGGAGCGCCTGATGAATGGAGGGAAGAAAGAAGAAAAACGAACGGGTAAGAGCCACCGTCAACAAGATCACCGAAGTGAGCAGGAAAAGGCTCTTCGGCCGCCGCATCAGTTTGGGCTGGAGCGTCCAGATGTATAAGCAGAGGCTCCCAAGCAGGAAGCCGACCAGGAGGCACACTCCAAGAAGTGAAAGGATTCCCGACGGCAGCGCCGAGGAAGATGCTATAAGGAGGATGATCGCGAGGATAGCCAGACTACAGAGTGCATAGAGCGTACTCGGATGGTGCTCAAGCCGCTCGGTGGTCCAATGGAACCAGGAGGAAACCATGCGCGGAGTGTTCAACAGTCGGCGCACAGCCGGCGACTGCATACTGGTGGTGATATCGCTGCTATTCGTGTCGGGCGCCATCGGGCGCCCTCCTATCGCCCCTCGGCTGGTCGCGTGGAAGCCTGGTACGTTTCATAGGCTCTGACAATCTGCTGCACCAACTCGTGTCGCACCACGTCCTCCTCGCCGAAATAGGCAAACTTGATGCCCTTGATCTCTTTCAGAATACGCTGCACCTCGATCAGGCCGGAAAGTCGGCCAATGGGCAGATCGACCTGGGTAATATCCCCCGTGATGACAGTCTTTGAACCAAAGCCAAGGCGCGTCAGAAACATCTTCATCTGCTCCGAGGTCGTGTTCTGGGCCTCGTCCAGCACGATGAACGAATCGTTCAGGGTGCGGCCCCGCATAAAAGCCAGTGGGGCGATCTCGATAGTGCCCATCTCAATCAGACGGGTGACACGCTCCAGCTCGATCATGTCGTAGAGCGCATCATATAGGGGTCGAAGGTAGGGGTTAATCTTGTCGTAGAGCGTACCGGGAAGAAAACCCAACTTTTCTCCCGCCTCTACGGCGGGCCTGGTCAGGATAATCCGATTGACCTCATGCCTCAAGAGAGCCGACACGGCCATCGCCATGGCCAGATAGGTCTTGCCGGTCCCGGCCGGCCCTATGGCGAAGACGATGTCGTGATGGCGGATGGCCTCAATGTAGCGTCGCTGGCCGGGGCCCTTGGGCCGAACCGACCGCTTCTTTGACGAAACCTCGACCGCCTCGCCCTGGATTCGCTTGAATTCCTCCTCTTCTTTCTTGACGAAGAGCCGCAGGGCCAGCTTCACGTCCTGTGGCGTAATGCGCTCGCCGCGCGTGAGCGCCGAGATCAGCTCCGATACGACCTGCTCTCCCACCGCTACATCTGACGCCTCACCCTGAATGCTCACGAGGCCATCTCGCGCAACCAGCTTGACCTGTAATGCCTCTTCGATAAGCTTCCTGACCTCGTCCTTGCGACCAAAAAGCTGCTGGATCTCTTCCCCGATGGGCAGAGAGACCTTCTTGTCCGGTCGAATCTGCTCCTTTATCATTGCCCCGCTTCGCTATTCATCACTCAGCGTTCAATCCACGTCAAGCATATCCCCGCCCCGTGGCTCTGTCAACATGGCTTCGCAGTTCGACGTTCCGGGTTTTGGGTTTGAGGCGTAGAACCTCGCGCCTTGCACCTTGAACGTCTTTTCCGGAACTCAGTCGGGATCCAGCTTGATCTTCAGATCCCTGAGCTGCCTCGCATCGACAGGCGCCGGGGCCTTCGTCATCAGGTCCTGCGCCTTTTGGGTCTTGGGGAAGGCGATGACGTCCCGAATCGAGGTAGCCCCCGCAAGCAGCGCAATCACCCGATCGAAGCCGAACGCGATCCCGCCGTGCGGTGGGGCGCCGTACTCAAGCGCCTCCAAGAGAAACCCGAACTTGGCCTTCGCCTCATCCGCGTCGATCCCGAGAGCCCCGAACATCCGGCTCTGCACGTCCCGGCGGTGGATCCTGATACTGCCGCCGCCCAGCTCCTGCCCGTTCACGACCAGGTCATAGGCCTTGGCACGGATCCTTCCAGGATCGGCGTCGAAGAGCGGCAGATCCTCGTCTAATGGCGCCGTAAAGGGGTGATGCATCGCCTGCCACCGCCCTTGCTCGGGATCGTGTTCAAGGAGGGGGAAGTCGATGACCCAGGTGACCGCCAGCGCATTCTCATCGATCAGCTTTAACTCACGGCCTAATTTGAGCCGTAAACGCCCCAGCACCTCGGCCGCCGTCTTCGCCTGATCGGCAATCAGCACCAACAAATCTCCTTCCTCCCCTTTCAGTCGCTCGACAAGCCGTTCGAGGATCATCGGCTCGAGGAACTTGGTCAGGGGCGACTGTAGCCCGCCAGCGGAAACCTTAAACCAGGCCAGACCCTTGGCCCCAAACCCCTTGGCGTAATCAACCAGTCCATCGATCTGCGCCCTGGAGAATGCACCGCACCCCTTGACGTTCATCCCCTTGACCACGCCGCCTCGCGCAATCGGCTCGGCAAACACCTTTGCGTCGATCCCGCGCAGCAATTCAGTCAGCTCGGTCAACTCCATTCCGAACCGGGTATCCGGCGCATCAAGACCGAATCGGTCGATCGCCTCGGCATACGTCAGCCGCGGAAAGGGCCTGGGCGGAGAAGGCTTGCCGGCCGCTTCAAAGAGCGCCGCCACCAGCCCTTCCGTCACCCCGAGCACATCCTCTCGATCCACAAACGACATCTCCAGGTCGATCTGGGTAAATTCCGGTTGTCGATCAGCCCGCAGGTCCTCGTCCCGAAAGCACCGGACGATCTGATAGTACCGGTCCATGCCCGCGACCATCAGGAGCTGCTTGAAGAGCTGGGGCGACTGCGGCAGGGCGTAGAACTCCCCGGGATTCAGCCGACTCGGAACCAGATAGTCCCTGGCCCCTTCTGGGGTACTCCGGGTCAGCATAGGGGTCTCCACCTCAACAAACCCGTGGCTGTCAAGATAGCGGTGAACCGCCTGGGCCGCCTTGTGACGCAGACGCAGGTTGCGCAGCAGCGACGGGCGACGGAGGTCCAGGTACCGATACGTCAGCCGAATCTCCTCGGCGACGTCTGTCTGCTCTTCGATCGAAAAGACCGGCGGCTTGGCCTCGTTGAGGATCTGCGCCTCCTCTGCCACGATCTCGATAGCCCCGGTGGGAAGCGCGGCGTTCTCGGTTCCCGTCGGGCGCGCCTGGACCCTGCCGCGAATCGCCACCACGAATTCGGCGCGCATCCGTCGGGCCACCTCATGGGCCTCCGGGTAAAGCTCGGGGTTAAAAACCGTCTGGGCAACCCCTTCGCGATCCCGAAGATCGATAAAGATAAGACCGCCGTGGTCACGCCGCCGATGCACCCAGCCCATCAGCACCACAGGCTGCCCTACGTGAGGCGGTTTCAACAGGCCACAGTATTCCGTCCGCTTCAGGAGTCCCATGCTTGCGCTCACACCCCCTCCAGTCCCATCAGATGTTCAGCGATCCGGTCCAGCGCCAGGGAGGCTTGGTCGGCCTTCAGCATATCCCGTAGCATCGCCTGGCCTCGCCTGAGTTCCTCGTCGCCTAAGATCAGGCAGTACCGGACCCGCTCCTTGTTCGCCTGGCGCATCTGCCCTTTCAGGCTGCGCGCTTCGAGATCCATCAGCCCACGCATGCCACGGCGACGCAGCTCCTGTAGGAGCCCCATCCCGGTCCGCTGCGCCTCCTGTCCAAGGGTGGCGACGTAGACCCCGCGCAGAATACTCTCCTCTTGGGCTGACGGAAGCGAGGCCATGACCCGCTCCATCCCTACAGCAAATCCCATCGCAGGGGTAGAGGGCCCACCCATCACCTCGATCAAGCCGTC
The DNA here is from genome assembly GCA_002634395.1 of Candidatus Methylomirabilis sp. Classification (GTDB taxonomy): domain Bacteria; phylum Methylomirabilota; class Methylomirabilia; order Methylomirabilales; family Methylomirabilaceae; genus Methylomirabilis; species Methylomirabilis tolerans. Next base: position 18,136 of record NSJM01000036.1, on the reverse strand, counting down.
GTAGCGCCCGCCGCCGGCCAGGGCATTCTGAGCGCCAAGGCGGGGATTGATCACCTCGAAGGCCGTCTTCGTGTAGTATTCAAGGCCCCGGACCAGCCGATCATCGATGGTATAGGGAATCTTCAGGAGATCCAGCAGATCCCGAACCTCGGCAAAGTGTGCCGCACAGGCTCCACACAGGCCCTCGAGCGGCTTCGGCGCCTCCGTCACCAGACGCTGACAGCCCGGCTGCTTGCAGTCCATGATTCGAAGCGGATTGCGCGTCAGCCTCCCCTGACAATCCGAGCAGAGATCTGACGACCGATCCGCCATGTAGCGAAGCAGGCGATCCCGGATCGCCGGCCGGCAGGCTGCGTCACCGATCGAGTTGAGGCGAAGCTGCAGATCGGGAATCCGAAACTCCTCCACCATGAGCGCCCAGAGGAGGTCGATCACCTCCGCATCCACCGCCGGCAGGCCTGAGCCGATCGCCTCCACGCCGATCTGGTGGAACTGCCGGTATCGTCCCGACTGTGGACGTTCCCGACGAAACATCGGACCAAGGTAGTACACTTTTACCAGGGGGAACTGGGCGGCCATCTGGTGTTCGAGGTAGGCTCTGGCAACCGGCGCGGTCCCTTCGGGGCGAAGCGTGAGATTCACCTCGCCCTGGTCGGTGAAGGTGTACATCTCTTTCTCGACGATGTCGGTTCCCTCGCCGATACCGCGGACAAAGAGCTCCGTCCGTTCGAAGACAGGGGTCCGAATTTCTGCGTAACCGTATCGTTGCACAAGGGAACGCGTCGCCGCTTCTACGCGCTGCCACCTCGCGGACTCCTGAGGCAAGAGGTCCGGCGCCCCCCGCACACCTTTTAGTTTCATGCAGAGAGCTGAAGGCTGAAGGCTGAAGGCTGAAGGCTGATTAACGCGATACGCAACGTGGGCCTATGAGACCGTCTTCCGGTCAAAACGGTGGGTGGACTCGATGAAGCGGACAGTTGCAGACCTGGAGCGCATCACGAGAGAGTGGGTCTGGGCTCCTCCGCCGAAGAAGCGAACCCCCTTCAGGAGATCACCATCGGTCACCCCGGTTGCGGCGAACATGATGTCGCATTCTCCCCCTCCGGTCAGATCGGAGATCGTAAATACCCTATCCAGGTCCCGGATCCCCATTCTCAGCGCGTGCTCTGCCTCCTCCTCCGTCAGCGGCTGCAGGCGACCCTGCATGTCACCTCCGATACACTGAAGCGCCGTCGCCGCGAGCGCGCCTTCTCGTGCTCCCCCGACCCCCATGAGGACATCTACGCCTGTTCCTTCGAACGCCACAGCCACAGTGGCGGAGAGGTCGCCATCCTGAATGAGTTTAATGCGCGCACCGATTCCGCGGACCTGCCTTACGAGTTCGGCATGACGAGGTCGGTCAAGAATGACTACCGTGATGTCTTCTACAGAACAGTTCATTGCTTCAGCAATGGCCCGAAGATTCTTCTCTGGGGGGGCGGTGATATCGATCACCCCAGCCGCCTTGGGCCCGACGGCGATCTTTTCCATGTGGGCATCCGGCACCTGGCGCAACGCCCCCTTCTCGGCGGCGGCAATGACAGAGATGGCATTCGGGCGACCATGCGCCACGATCGCCCCGCTTTCAACAGCGTCAAGCGCAATGTCCACTTCTGGGACGTCGCCATGACCAAGAACCTCGCCAACATAGAGGGTTGGCGCCTTACCGTGCTCACCCCTACCAATGATGATGGAACCCCTGAGGCTGACGTTATCGAAGGCGTGACGCATCGCGTCGATTGCAGCCTGCTCAGCCGCGCTCGGATTGCCTAACCCCATCCAACGGGCTGACGAAATGGCGGCCAGTTCGGTCGCTCGCACCAACTCAAGCGCCAGGTTTCGATCCATCGTCTCTCTCTTCTCCGTTGCTCAGGGAATAGCAGTCAGCTATCAGCATTCAGCCGTCAGCTTCAGAGAAATCCCCCGCTCTGGTCCCCCCCTTTGCTAGAGGGGGGTTGGGGGGGGTTGTGTGCCGTGGCGTGGCGGCGGTGCACGGGGGTGTTAGTCCGAAGCTGCGAGCGGCTCACGCCTGTTCACTTCCGCCCCACACCCGTAAAACCGACAAAAGTATAGGAAATACGCGGGTTCGAGTCAAGGCCAACTTCTGCAGGGGCATGGACGACACGATGTTTTTCTTTGAAAAAAGCATTCAGCAATTAGCACTCAGCGATCGGCCTCAAACAAAGCGGGGGGACGTATCAGAAGAGCTAACCGCTGAGATCTGATCGCTTCCCTCAGCGATGGGCCGCTAATGGTGTGGGCGCTCCAGCACGTTGCAGAGCGCGGTACGGAGGAGATCGGCGGAGGCGTCGGCGACCCGGATGGTTTTTATGCGGGCCTGCTGACCGGCGACAATTCCAAGACGGGAGACCGGCAGATCAAGCGCCTTGGCCAGCAGGCGGAGACAGGCTTCGTTGGCCTGTCCTTCTACAGGCGGCGCGGTCACCCGAAGCCGCAGTACACCGTCAACCTCACCGACAATCGCTTCGCGCGATGCCTTCGGCTGCAGGCGGACACGAAAGGAGGCAGCCGCACCCTCCTGCCGAATCAGAATCATTGGCTAAGGTTCCAGGCGATCTCCTGGAGGGAAGGGATAAACCACCGCTGGACGAACTGGAGCGCCAGAATCGCAATGATGGGGGAAATATCTATGCCTAATCGCCACATCGGTATCAGTTGTTGAATCGGCCGCAACACCGGGTCGGTCGCACGAGCGAGGAACTGAACGATCGGGTTCCAGGGGTCAGGGTTGACCCAGGAGAGCAGCGCCCGGATGATAAACATCCATGTATAGATCGTCAACACCGTACTCAGGATAGACGCAAATGCGGCGATGAAGTTAGCGACAAACGGCATCGTGACTATCTCCTACCAAGCTCTCGGGACCGGGTCGTGGCCGCCTCTACCGCCTCGATCAAAATCCCACGTAACCCGCCGCGCTCCAAGGCGTACAACCCGGCAATGGTCGTCCCGCCGGGAGAAGCAACCATGTCCTTCAGCTCGGCCGGATGCCGACCGCTCTCAAGAACCATCTTCGCGGCGCCCAGAACGGTCTGGGCGGCCAGCAGTCCGGCGACATCTCGCGACAGTCCCACCTTCACGCCGGCATCGGCCAGCGCCTCAATAAGCAGGAACACGTAGGCGGGGCCGCTGCCGCTGAGTCCCGTCACGGCGTCCAGGTGCTTTTCCTCCACCACGACCACTTTCCCGACCGCGGCGAAGATCGCCTCTGCAATCTGCAGGTCTTCGGCTGTCGCATGCTCACCCTTCGCAATACCGGCGGCGCCTGTCAGAACCAGGGCAGGCGCATTGGGCATGGCGCGAACGATCCGCGCCATAGCGGGCAGGCGCTCGGCGATGAAGGCGATCGTCATGCCGGCAGCAACCGAGATGATCGTCTTGGTCTGATCCACAGAAGCGGCGATCCCCTTCAGCGCCGCCTCCATGTCCTGGGGCTTGACGGCCAGGACCAGGATCGAGGCTTTCGCTCCTACGTCGCGGCCCTCGGTCACGGTCTGGATGCCATAGCGCAGGCGGAGCTGCTGTCTCTTCGCCTCGACGATATCCGAGGCGATAAGCTGGTCCGCCGTTACCAGCTTCGCTTCAAGCAGACCGCGGATCATCGCCTCGGCCATATTGCCCGCCCCGATGAACCCGATCGTCCGACCGTGTAACATGCCGCACCCCTTCCGTCCAAATGGCCTCTCGTCTTATAGCGTCAAACCCTGCGAGAGTCAAGGGGATTTGCCCGCTAACTACTCCTTGCGAGGATCGGCAAATTACGGTATATGGTGGGGGCAGCCAATGCGGGATGTGAAAGTCGTCGAGAACGCCCCATGGGGCCATGCCACATTTCGGCGCACGAAAATGTAATGCCAGGGAATTCCGGGTCTATTTGGTCTATCTGGTCCATTTGGTCTAGGCCAAACGACGAAACAGACCGAACAGACGAGATAGACATTTTCTATGGGAGAGTGATCGATGCGACGGGTAAGAGTGAGAGTGCCGGCCTCAACGGCGAACCTTGGACCGGGGTTCGATACGTTGGGGATGGCGCTGAGCCTCTACAACGAAGTGGATCTCAGCGACGAGGGCGAGGGGCTCCAGCTTCAGGTCGAGGGCGAGGGGAAGGCCGAGCTGGAGCAGGCTGGAGAGCGCAATCTTTCGGTTCGAGCAGCGCAGGAGACGCTACGCGATCTCGGTGTTCGGCCTTCCGGACTGCGAGTACGCCAGATCAACCGGATCCCGCTGGGGCGCGGCCTGGGGAGTAGCGCCGCAGCCTGTCTCGCCGGGATCGCCGCCGCCGCCCGCCTGGCCGGGGTCCAACTCTCGACGGATGAGATCCTCGCCAAGGCCCTGCCGTTCGAAGGCCACCCCGACAACGTGACGCCGGCCTTGATGGGGGGCCTCACGGCTTCCGCCATCGTCGCGGGCCGTGTCGTGGCCGCCAAGATCCCCGTTCCCGCTCACCTGAAGACGGTGGTCGTGATCCCGAACCTCAAGCTTCCTACCAGGCGCGCGCGGGAGGTGCTCCCCAAGCAGGTCCCGTTTGCTGATGCCGTCTTCAACCTGACCCGCCTGGCGCTCCTACTCACGGGCCTCGCCACCGACCGACCGGAACTGCTCGCGCCAGGCACTGAAGATCGCCTCCACCAACCGTACCGGGCCGCGCTACTCCCCGGGCTGGAGGCAATCCTGGAGGAAGGGCGGCAAGCGGGCGCATTAGCCACATGCCTGAGCGGCGCAGGCTCCTCGCTGCTCGCGCTGGTCAGCGGAGATGGCGAGGAGGTCGGCCGAAGAATGAGTGAGCGCTGGCGGCGCGAGTTCGGGATCGAGAACCGCGTGCATCCACTCGAAATCGACCGCCAGGGCCTCACCTACCTTGAGTGAGGAAACCCACGGTTACACCTCCGTGAGCTGGTCGCCGTGCTCACGGTAAATGCGCTCGCGGTTGCACGCGGAGCACTCAAAGATGTGGTACTTTCCTGGCGGAAGAGAATGTAGGCCGGGGTCAAACTGGAACATGACGAGACTCGAAAGAAAGGCTCGAGCGGCGCCAATGCGACGCTTGCCCTTGTAGTTCATGCGACGATACCTTCTCGACTGTGTGGCGGGAACCGAAACGCCCGCGTCCACTCCTCCAGGGTCGCTGCACGTCTCGTTGCTGCAATAGACTTCCAGCGATGCCGGATTCATTCACTCTTTCCTCCTATGTCCCCTCACTACGAGGGTGCCGCTTCGAAACCGGCGTATCCCGCCAGTCCTTACTTCTCTTGCGCAGCCTCGACGCCGACCACCTTGACGTCAAAGGTCAGGGCCTTACCCGCCAGGGGATGATTGGTATCGAGGACGATCGTCTGTTCCTTGATCTCTTTTACGAAGGCATGGAGGGGCTGTCCGCCCTTGCCTTGGGCGACAAGATGGGCCCCGACTGTCTGTAATTTTTCCGGAATGCGCTCTTTGGGGATCTCAACAAACGCTTCAGGCCTGATCGGTCCGTAGGCCTCTTCGAGCGGGATCACTACGTGCTTCGCGTCGCCCGTGCGCAGGCCGATGAGCGCCTTTTCCAGCCCCGGGATGATCTGCCCCTGCCCATGCGTGTAGACCAAGGGCTCCTTCCCTTCGTTGGTATCCAGAATCGTCCCTTTCTCGTCTGTCAGCTTATATTCAAGCTGTACCGTAGAGCCATTCTGAATCCCGGGGCCGTCTAGTGCGACTGGGGTCGGCGTCTTATCGGGCGTCTCGCGCAAGCCCTGGCACGCTGCCAGGGCAAGGATCATCCCCGCGGCCGTTGCAAGCATCGATGCGTAGCGAATCCTCTTCATCCTTCTTCCTCCATGTGTAACATAGCGCTATGAACCGTTCATCTGTACTGGCGCATAGTACGCCTAGCAAGCCTGTGACGCAACCGAAAAGTCTCGTCCCGCTCGGCGCTGGAATTGTTTGACGAATCCGTCTTTTTGCGGTAAACTCTTGTGAATTCGTGAGGTGATTGACTCGTGCCGTTGCAACTTGAAGCGCCACATCTGTTAGAACGGCCCCAGCAGGTCCGCAGCCGGTTTCCCTTCGGGCTCTGACCTTTCTCGCGCCTTCCCCACGCTGAGTTTCGAGTTAAGTCGCGTTTTCCGCGTTCGTGTTACCCACAGCTGGGCACGCCTGCCTGTGCGGTGCACGCTGGCAGGTCGCACGATCCATAACCGTATCAAAGAAGGTATTATGACACAACAGCGTACCGATCTCAGGAATCTGGCCATCATCGCGCATGTGGACCACGGCAAGACGACGCTTGTGGATGCCATGCTGAAGCAGAGTCGTATCTTCAGGGACAACCAGGTGACGATTGAACGGGTTATGGACTCCAACCCTCTGGAACGAGAGCGCGGCATCACCATCCTGGCCAAGAACACCGCCGTAACCTATGGGAGCGTGAAAATCAACATCGTGGACACGCCAGGGCATGCCGACTTCGGGGGCGAGGTCGAGCGCGTCCTGAACATGGTGGACGGGGTGTTGCTGCTGGTGGATGCCGTAGAGGGGCCAATGCCCCAGACCCGGTTCGTGCTGCGCAAAGCCCTGGAGCTCCACCACAAGGTTGTGGTGGTTGTCAACAAGATCGACCGCGCGAACGCTCGAATCGACTACGCGACCAACGCGACCTTTGACCTGTTCATCGATCTTGGCGCAACAGAAGAGCAGACGGATTTCCCGATCGTCTATACGGACGGCCTCCGTGGACGGGCAGGCCTTTCACCAACCTCACTGGCCCCTGACCTGCAGCCCTTGTTCGAGACCATCCTCAGCTCCCTGCCTCCCCCCATAGTCGAGCGGAATGGTCCCACGCAGATGCTGGTCAACCTCCTGGCCTATGATGATTATAAGGGTCGGATCGCCATCGGCCGCCTGTACGCCGGCCGTCTGCGCCGAGCTCAGGAGGTCATCCGGATCGCAAAGGATGGAACCTACTACCCCGGCAAGATAGCTCAAGTCTTTGTGCATCAGGGGTTGGACCGAGTCGAGGTCGAGGAGGCGGAGGCTGGCGAAATCGTGGCGGTGACTGGTCTCGGGGAGATCGGGATCGGGGAGACGATTGCCGACAAGGATACCCCTATTGCCCTTCCCCCGCTCCTGGTCGACGAGCCGACAGTACAGATGACCTTCAGCGTGAATACCAGCCCCTTTGCGGGACGGGAGGGGAAGTGGAGCTCTAGCCGCAGCCTTCGCGAGCGTCTGTTTAAGGAGCTCGAGCACAATGTCAGCCTGAGAGTCCATGACACAGAGAGCCCCGACAGCTTCCTGGTGGCCGGACGAGGCGAGCTACACTTGGTCGTCCTGATTGAAACGATGCGGCGCGAGGGGTATGAACTGCAGGTCTCGAGGCCTGAGGTCATCTTTCAGACCGATCCGCAAAACGGGGAGCGGCTGGAGCCGTTCGAACGGGTCAGCATCGAGGTGCCGGAGGAGCAGGCAGGGTTGGTGATGGAGATGTTGGGGGTGCGACGAGGGCGTCTGCAGGATATGCGGACGGGTGATCAGGGTTTCGTCCACTATGAGTTCACGGTCCCCACGCGAGGGTTATTGGGATTTCGGCAGGCGTTCCTGACCGCGACGCGCGGGACCGGGCTGCTCAACAGCCTGTTTCACGCCTATGAACCCATGGTCGGCGAGATCCGCGGGCGTGACCGCGGGTCGCTGGTCGCGTGGGAAGCGGGGGTGGCCACGTCTTATGGCCTGGCGAGTGCGGAGGGGAGCGGGATCCTCTTCATCGGACCAGGGACCGAGGCGTATGAAGGGATGATCGTCGGCGAGGCGGCCAAGGAGCGAGACCTGGAGGTCAATGTCGCGAAGCGGAAGCACCTGACGAATATGCGAGCCTCGACCTCCGATATTGCCGTACGCTTGACACCGCCGAGGCAGATGAGTCTTGACAATTGCGTCGAATATCTGGCAGAAGACGAACTGCTGGAGGTCACACCGAAAAGTCTGCGGCTGCGCAAGAAGCTCCTGGACAGGCAAGACCGGAAGCGGGGACGAGTCGCGGGGCGATGACGCGCTGACCCAGCCCGACACTATGAGCTCGGGCTGGGTGGTAGTTCTTCGGCGGGAGTCGAACTCTCTTCAGGTTCACTCTCCTCGGTCGGTAGAGCCCCCTCCTTCTTCCCGAGCTTCTTTCGGAGCTTCTCCTCCTTTTTGGCCTTACGCGCGGTTTCTTTACGCCGCTTCTCTCCTCGGTACGGTTGGAACTTTCCCGCCATCCATCGTCTCCTTTCTGCGATTGCTTCCTTCTCTGTCGCGGTCTCGGTCGAGGCCGCGAGAACTATACTACAGCCTACGCCCTCGAGATAACGATGTCAAGGATCTTGAGTGGCTGCGCACCTTGACAGCGTCGGGCGCCTATGACATCTTTCGACTATCATGCAGGCAATCGATCGACTTCAAGAAAAGGTGCGGGGCCTTCCGGACGCCCCGGGTGTCTATCTGTTCCGTGACAGGCGAGGCCATGTGCTGTACATTGGCAAGGCCCTGTCGCTGAAGAAGCGCGTCTCCTCCTACTTCACGGAGACGCCGGACGCGCCGGAGCGGTCCCAGATTCGGCTCATGATGGAGCAGGTTGCCGACCTGGAGTTCATCATCACGGCAAATGAGCTGGAGGCCCTCATCCTGGAAAGCAACCTGATTAAAAGCCATAAGCCCCGCTACAACATTGCCCTGAAGGATGACAAACATTACCCCTTTCTCAAGCTCGACCTGAACGACCCGTTCCCCTGGGTGCAGGTAGTCCGACGGATTAAGGACGATGGCGCGCTCTATTACGGACCGTATGTCCCGACGACCGCGATGTGGGACGTGCTGGCCCTCGTGAATAAGACGATCCCCCTCCGCAAGTGTCGGTCGATCAGGGGCCGACGGCTCTGCCTCGAATACCATCTGGGCCGCTGCGCTGGTCCGTGCGAGGGGCTGATCGATGGGTCTGCGTACGGTGAGTTGGTGGATCAGGCACGGCTATTGCTGGAGGGAAAAGATCAGGAGCTGACGAAGCGACTCGATGCGCAGATGCACCAGGCGGCCGAGGCGCTTCAGTTCGAGCAGGCGGCGAAATACCGCGACCAGATCGCGTCACTGCGCCAGGTGTTCGAGCGCCAGAGGATCATCTCGCCAAGGGGCGAGAATCAGGATGTCTTCGGTCTCGCAGCGGATGGGGGGGAGGCACAGGTCCAGCTCTTCCTGATCAGACGAGGCCGGCTGATCGGCCGCGAGACCTTTACCTTCGGGCTGACAGCCGAGACCGCCGGTGAGCTGCTGTCCGCTTTACTCAAGCAGTTCTACCTCGGCGCACGGGACATCCCGCAGGAGATCCTGCTGTCCCACCCCCTGGAAGATGCCCCGCTGATTACAGCGTGGCTGACTTCCCGAGCGAATCGCCGCGTGGAGCTGCGGGTCCCGCGGCGCGGACGCAAGGCGCGGCTGGTCCAGTTGGCGCTGACAAATGCGCAGGAGGCCCTGGCGCTGTCGCTCCGATCCTCGCACAGTCGCGAGCAGGCCCTGCAGGATCTGCAGAAGGTGCTGGACCTCCCGGCCCCGCCCAGGCGGATCGAGGCCTACGACATCTCGAACATCTCGGGGACGCTGGCGGTCGGGTCCCAGGTGGTCTGGGAGGATGGCAAGCCCAAGAAATCGGCCTACAAGCGCTATAAGATCAAGACGGTACAAGGACCAGATGATTTCGCTATGCTGGCTGAAGTGGTGCGGCGGCGACTGCACAAGGCGGAGGAGATGCCGCTCCCGGACCTTATCCTTCTTGACGGCGGTCGCGGTCAGCTTAACGCCGCGCTCGGCGTGGCGAGGGAGCTGGGGCTGCATGCGCTACCAATGGTGAGCTTGGCCAAGGAGGAGGAATTGGTTTTTCACCCGTCCAGGGCCACGCCGATCGCGCTTCCGGAACGGTCCAGGGCCAGGCAACTGCTTCAGCAGATCCGCGATGAGTCGCACCGGTTCGCCATCACGTATCACCGGGCGCTGCGGGGCAAGTCAGCCATCCGTTCTCTGCTGGACGACGTCCCCGGGATCGGGGCCAAGCGCAGACGCGCGCTGCTCACCCGGTTCGGGAGCCTCCGCCGTCTGCGCGAGGCCAGCATCGAAGAGCTGCGGCGGGCTGCCGGGATTTCTGAGTCGTTGGCCACAACCATCCACGATGTCGTCGGCGCCGTGAGTTCGTAGAGCGGCAGCCTTCATCGATGCTCGTGTTCCGTCATTGCGAGCGACTAGCGGGAGCCTGTCTGCGTACGGACACGCACAGGCAGGCGCGGCAATCCAATTGTTCTACGTTGCAGGTCTTGAAAAACGGTGAGATTGCCTCGCCCTCGGCTCGTAATGACGCACGAGACGAAGGGTTCGGAGGGCTGACAGACCACTGATTACAGTTAGGAGGAGCAAATGTTGCGCGAAGTCGTGAGCACCGAGAAGGCACCAAAAGCGATTGGGCCCTACGAGCAAGCCATCAAGTTCAATGGATTACTCTTCACGTCCGGCCAGATCGCGCTTGACCCGGCCACCGGGACGTTGACGGAGGGGGATGTCTCGGCCCAAACCCGCCAGGTTCTGGAAAATCTCAAGGCGGTCCTGGAAGCCGGGGGTAGCTCGCTCGATCACGTGATCAAGGCCACCGTCTACCTGACCGATCTGGGTAACTTTGCGAAGATGAATGAGGTCTATGCCGAATATCTGGGTGGGGTCAAGCCCGCTCGCTCAACGGTCGGCGTCGCCACCCTGCCGCGCGGCGCCATCGTCGAAATCGACCTGGTGGCAACAACCATGTAGGTTTCGGCTTTACGACCTCACCCTCAGGACCAACGACCCGCTCTTTTTTCTTGACATTAGAAATGACTATGGTAATAAGACCATAGTCACCATGAGGTGCTCAGCGGAGGTTCCACTAGCATGAAAACCGTCGTGTCGAAGTCTCACTTCAAGCCCCGGGCTCTCGAATACTTCCGGCAGGTGCAGACAACCGGGCGGGCGCTGACTATTACTGATCACGGCAAACCGGTTCTGAAGGTCGTACCCTACGCGGAGGAGCCTGAAGCGTGGTTGAAGCCCCTCCGCCACAGCGTGCTGAGCTACAAGAGACCTACAGAACCGGTAGGTGAGGAAGGCTGGGACGCCCTGCAGTGATCGTACTGGACACGCACGTCTGGGTCTGGTGGGTCAGCGGCAGCACGCCGCTTTCCCCTAAGGCGCGTCGAATCATCGACGAGAGCGTGCAGCAGAGCGCTGTCTATCTGTCGTCGATAAGCGTCTGGGAAGTGGCCCAGCTTACCGTCAGAGGCCGCCTGCAACTGACCATGGGGGTGGCCGACTGGGTAGCCAAATCCGAGGCTCTGCCGTTTGTTCACTTTGTACCTGTGGATAACACCATCGCCCTCAAATCGGTCCAGTTGCCCGATTCGCTCCATTCGGACCCTGCCGATCGGATCATCATCGCCACCGCGCTCACCCTAGGCTTTCCGTTGGTCACCCGCGATGAGCGGATCGCCCGCTATCCCCACATTCGAACCATCTGGTAACGGACCTCGAAGCGCGCGCCAGGATGATTCTTAAAGCCGCATGCTTCGCATAACCCGCAACAAGCGCGGTCTGGCCGGCGGCTTTGCCCAAACGGTAAGTCTCTTGGGTTTCTAAGGAGTTGTCAAGGTTGTCAGGAGGGTACCGTTACGGGCGAACACAAACCGGATGCTAACGTTTGGTTTGACCGGGGTTCAAAGACGAAGCGGGGCGGTAGTTAGGCGGTGGCGCGCTGCTGCCTTTCTTTCCACCGCTGTAGCCATCTCTCGAACGAGGCAGGACTTTCTGTTGACTTCTTGCCAAGCAACAATCCCTCGATACCGATATCTTCGTCCAGATCCGGCCAATGGACCGCGTAGCCCGCGCCGCTGATTTGAAAATAGGCGCGTTCGGCTGGTGTGCCATATGCGAGACGTGGATACCAGCCGATGGGAACCGAGATGGTCCGTCCGTCTTCGAGATCCACGGACAGCGTGTCGTCTGTCACCATGACGTTGACGACTCTAGCCAGCGTGAGTGTTACCGCCGCAGAATGCATCCCATTCACTCTTCAAAACCTCCAGATTCTCACGGATTATGCGCTCAATGTCGCGTAACTCCTTGCGGCTATAGCCATGATTGTCACCCAATGCTACGTCGGGGTCAAGCCAGAATTTGACGCTCCGATTCTCTCGGTCCACGTGCATATGTCGTGGCTCACCACAATTATACGAGTAAAAGTGGAAACGATAAGCGCCGATTCGTAAGGCGGTTGGCATAGTCGGAAGCCTTCCACGCGCTCCTTCGCCGCACGTGGCCAGATGCTAACGCGAGGGTTGCCCGGGTGTCAAGGGTAAGGTGGGTATAGGGCGGACGGGACAAGGAGCAAGAGGGACCCGAACTACAGTCGGCGGCCGACGGCCTCGGCAACGGGGCGCAACTCGTCCATGAGCTGCTGGAACTTCTGGGGTTTCAGCGACTGCAGTCCATCCGATTGGGCTTCCGCAGGATTCGGATGGACTTCGATGATGAGCCCATCGGCCCCGCAGGCAACCGCCGCTTTTGCCATCGGCGCCACGTAGTCCCATTGGCCGGTGCCGTGACTGGGATCGACAAACAGCGGCAGGTGGGTCAGCTTGCTGAGCACCGGAATTGCGCTCAGATCCAGAGTGAAGCGGGTGCTGGTCTCGAAGGTCCGAATCCCGCGCTCGCAGAGGATCACGTCGTAGTTGCCCTCCGATAGGATGTATTCGGCCGCCATCAGGAACTCCTTGATGGTGGTTGCCATCCCCCGCTTGAGCAAGACCGGCTTGCCGACCTCGCCGACCTTCTTCAGCAGGGCAAAGTTCTGGACGTTTCGGGCGCCGATCTGCAGGATGTCGGCATACTCTGCCACCAACTCGACATCCACGGGATTGACCACCTCGGTCACGATCTTCAGGCCGGTCGCCGCTCTTGCGGCGTCCAAGTACTTGAGCCCCTCTTCGGCCAGGCCTTGAAAGGCGTAAGGCGAGGTGCGCGGCTTGAAAGCTCCTCCACGAAGCACCTTGGCTCCGGCCGCCTTGACTGACTGGGCGGTCAGCAGCATTTGCGCCTCGCTTTCGACCGAGCAGGGGCCGGCCATCACCACGACTGCCTGTCCGCCGATCTCCAGGTCACCGACCTTGATAATACTCTTACCGCCCTTGACCTCTCGGCTGGCCAGCTTGAACGGCTGCAGGATCGGGACCACGGTCTCCACTCCAGGCATTACCTCCAGCGACTGCAGACGGTCCTTACCACGCTCATCCCCCACGGCCCCGATAACCGTCCGCTGTGTCCCCTGAATGATATGGGCCTGGTATCCGAGCGCCTCGATCCGCCGAATGACGTCTTGGATCTGGCTCTCGTGGGCACCCGTTTTCATGACGATAATCATGCCGTCCCTCTTACGATTGCCTCCCCTTGGCGGCCACAGCCATTCTGGCAAGTGCCCGCTCAAGGGCGGCCTGGGCCCTGGCATGATCGATGGCTTCGTCCGCAAACTGACGCAGCCGCTCCTCGGCTCGCACCTTTGCTTGTTGAGCCCTCGCCATGTCGATCTCCTCCGGCCGCTCCGCCGACTCCACCAGGACGATCACCTTGTCGGGCCGGACCTCGGCGTATCCCCAGTTGACGGCCAGAAACCGCTCCTTCCGCCCTCGCGTATAGGACAGCTCCCCGATCTTCAGCGTCGTCATAAATGGGGTGTGGCCGGGCCAGACACCAAAATACCCCTCCTGGCCAGGGGCCATCAGCTCCTCGACCTCTTCACTGATGATCAGCCGCTGAGGCGTCACCACCTCGAGCATAAAAGTCAGACTATGCTGGTCTGCCATAGCGTTATCGTGTCCCGTGCGACAGGCTACTTGTGTCCAGCGAGCTTTTCGGCCTTCTCCCGGGCCTCGTCGAGAGTCCCGACCATATAGAAGGCCTGCTCCGGCAGATCGTCCACCTTGCCCTCAATCAGCTCTTTAAATGCCTGAACGGAGTCCTTCAGCTTGACGTAGCGGCCGGGCTGACCCGTAAACTGCTCCGCCACGAAGAAGGGTTGGGAGAGGAATCGCTGGACCTTTCTCGCGCGCGCCACCACCAACTTATCGTCCTCGGACAGTTCGTCCATCCCCAGGATGGCAATGATATCCTGGAGATCCTTGTAGCGCTGCAAAATCTTCTGAATCGACCTGGCCACAGCGTAGTGCTCTTCACCCACGACACGGGGGTCGAGAATTCGGGAGGTGGAGGCCAACGGATCGACCGCAGGATAGATCCCCAGCTCGGTAAGCTGCCGGGAAAGCACCGTCGTCGCGTCCAGGTGGGCAAAGGCTGCAGCCGGGGCCGGGTCGGTAATGTCGTCGGCCGGTACGTAGATCGCCTGGACCGAGGTAATGGAGCCGGTCTTGGTCGAGGTGATCCGCTCCTGCAGTTCGCCCATCTCTGTCCCCAGCGTGGGTTGATAGCCGACAGCCGAGGGCATTCGGCCGAGTAGCGCCGAGACCTCGGAGCCGGCCTGCGTAAAGCGGAAGATGTTGTCGACGAACAGCAGGACGTCCTGTTTCTCCTCGTCTCTGAAGTATTCGGCAACGGTCAGCCCGGTCAGCGCCACTCGCAGCCGCGACCCGGGCGGCTCGGTCATCTGGCCATAGATCAGGGCGGTTTTCTCAATAACCCCCGATTCCTTCATCTCCAACCATAGATCGTTTCCCTCGCGAGTCCGCTCGCCTACCCCTGCAAAGACCGAGAGGCCGCCGTGCTCCATGGCGATGTTGCGGATCAGCTCCATAATGACGACGGTCTTGCCGACCCCGGCGCCGCCGAAGAGGCCGGTCTTACCGCCCTTGGTATACGGTTCCAGCAGATCGATGACCTTGATACCGGTCTCCAGGATTTCAACCTTGGTCGCCTGTTCGTCGAAGGCCGGTGCGGGGCGATGGATCGGGTAGTGATGCTTGGCGTCTATCGGCCCCTGTTTATCCACCGGCTCCCCGATTACGTTCATGATCCGACCAAGGGCAGCCCGGCCCACGGGAATGGTGATCGGCGCGCCGGTGTCAACGACCTCCATCCCCCGGACAAGCCCGTCGGTGGAGGAGAGGGCAATGGCTCGGATCCGGCTCTCTCCCAGGTGTTGGGCCACCTCCACAATCAGCCGTTCACTGTAGGAAAAGATATCCTTGGTCTGCTGGGCCTTGACCTCGAGGGCGTTGTGAATGGCCGGCAGTTTGCCCGGGTCAAACTCGACATCGACGACAGGTCCGATGACCTGTACGATCTTCCCTGCGTTCATCGTCTCACTCCTAGTTGAAAATCAGTCTTCAGCGCTCAGCAAAAGCGGCTGGTTATCCCTTAGCCGCCCGCAACGCCTCGGCCCCACCGACAACCTCGAGCAGCTCCCTGGTGATTCGTTCCTGCCGTGCCTTGTTGAACTGCAACGTCAGCAGGTCGATCATCTCTGAGGCGTTCTTACTCGCCGCATCCATAGCGGTCATCCGGGCGCCGTACTCACCGGCCAACGATTCCATGAGCGCCCTGTACACCTGCACCTCAACATGTTTGGGCAGCAGACCCTCCAGGATCACCTGCGGCGATGGTTCGTAAATAAAGTCGATGGCGGCCAGCTCCTCAGGGGCTTGCAACGGCTCGATCGGGAGTAATCGCTCCACCACAACCCGCTGCGTCGCAACCGACTTAAACTCATTATAGATCAGGTGGATCTCGTCCGCCTCCTCGGCCACGTAGGCATTCGCCAGGTCGCGGCCCAACGCGGCCGCATGCTCATACGCCAGCCGATCGAAAAAGCCGATCTGTTCCGACCGGATTGTATAGGGGCGACGCCGATAGAAATCGCGCGTCTTGCGCCCGACTACGACCAGCGTGACGGTCGTTTCGCCGGGTGTTGTGCGGAGCACATCCAGCGACCGGCGCATGATGTTGCTATTAAACCCGCCGCAGAGCCCTTTGTCTGAGGCGATCACCACCACAATCTTCTTGCCGGTTTCGCGTCGGCAGAGCAACGGATGAGATTGGGGATCGGCTCTCAAAGCGAGGCTGGCCAGCACCTCCTGCATCTTGAAGGCATAGGGGCGGGCCTCCAGGATACGCTCCTGGGCGCGGCGCAGCTTGGCTGCCGCCACCAGCTTCATCGCCTTGGTGATCTGCTGCGTGCTTTTGACTGATGTAATGCGCCGCTTAATGTCGCGTAATGTCGCCATGCTCTGCCGCCCCTAAACCCTATCCCCTATACCCTAAACCCTGTTCTTATGCCGCTTTCCGGGCCGCCAGAAACTCCGCCTTGCACTCGGTAATCGCTTGATCCATCTGGGCGCGGAGGGCATCGCTGAGCTCGCGCTTTTCCTTGATCTCCTGAAAGATGCCCGGATACCGCCCCTCGACGGATTTGTGCAACATCCCCTCGAATTGTAAAACCGCGTCAACCGGAAGCTCGTCCAGGTGGCCGGCCGTTCCCGCATAGATAATGAGGATCTGTCGTTCGACCTCGAGGGGTACATACTGTCCCTGTTTCAGCACCTCGACCATTCGCGCGCCACGATTGAGCTGCGCCTGGGTCGCCTTATCCAGTTCGCTCCCGAATTGGGCAAACGCGGCCATCTCCCGATACTGCGCCAGGTCCAGCCGGAGTTTACCGGCCACCTGCCGCATCGCCTTGATCTGGGCCGAACCGCCGACCCTGGAGACCGACAGGCCGACGTTGATGGCCGGCCGGATGCCGGCGAAGAACAGATCGGTTTCCAGATAGATCTGACCGTCGGTGATCGAGATCACGTTGGTCGGGATGTAGGCCGAGACGTCGCCGAGCTGGGTTTCGATGATCGGCAGTGCGGTCAGCGACCCCCCGCCCAGATCGTCATTCAGCTTAGCCCCCCGCTCCAGAAGGCGCGAGTGCAGGTAGAAGACGTCGCCAGGATAGGCCTCTCGGCCGGGCGGCCGGCGTAGCAGCAGCGAGAGTTGGCGGTAGGCCTGCGCATGCTTGGACAGGTCGTCGTAGACACAAAGGGCGTGACGACCGGAATCGCGGAAATACTCACCAATCGCGCAGCCGGCATAGGGAGCGATATACTGGAGCGGCGCCAGTTCGGAGGCAGTAGCCGCAACAACCGTGGTGTAGGCCATAGCCCCGGCCTCTTCCAGCGTCTTCACCACTTGGGCGACAGTGGATCGCTTCTGACCGACAGCCACGTAGACACAGAAGACGTCTTTGCCTTTCTGGTTGATGATGGCGTCAATCGCGACGGCGGTCTTGCCGGTCTGCCGGTCGCCGATGATCAACTCGCGCTGTCCCCGACCGATCGGGATCATGGCATCGATGGCCTTGATACCGGTCTGAAGCGCCTCCTTAACCGGTCGGCGGTCCACCACCCCGGGGGCCAACCGCTCAATGGGCCGAAGCTCTTTGGCGTCGATCGGTCCCTTGCCGTCGATCGGCAGGCCCAGAGCGTTCACCACTCTCCCCACCAGCGCCTCGCCCACCGGCACAGAGGCGATTCGGCCCGTCCGCTTGACCAGATCACCCTCCTTGATCGCTTCAGCCTCGCCCAACAGGACCGCGCCGACGTTATCCTCCTCAAGGTTCAGCACCATGCCGAAGACGTCATGCGGAAACTCCAGAAGCTCGCCGGCCATGGCCTTTTCCAGGCCGTAGATGCGAGCAATCCCGTCGCCCGCCTCAATGACGGTGCCGACCTCCGCGACATCAACAAGCGCCTCGTATCCGGCCAGTTGCTGCTTGATAATTTCGGTGATCTCTTCCGCTTTGATCTGCGCCATTCCGCTACCCTTTCAGTATTAGCGATACTCGCTCTTCAGCAGGTGTTCGCGTACCTTTTTCAGTTGTGTCCGTACGGACCCATCGTAGATGGTGCTGCCGATCTGCGCAACAAACCCGCCCACAATGGAGGGGTCGACTCGGGTCTCCAAATAGATCTCTTTTCCCGTCGCCATCCGCAGGCGCTCCTGGAGCCCGTGAATGATCGGCTCGGACAACGGGATCGCTGAAGTCACTGTGGCTTTCCCGCGACCCAAC
>NSJM01000138.1 GCA_002634395.1 Candidatus Methylomirabilis sp. | reverse complement strand
AAGTATCAAGGGGAACCGCAAAGCCCAGCAGTCGCCCGGCTTCTGCATTCGGAGGACTCAAAGATCATGTGGCAAGGCATCTGCCGCGCCATAGGCGGTGGTGCTCCGTATATCACCCGGGAAAACCCTACGCCGCTATTCATCCCGAAACAGTTTGCCGGCGAGCAATCGTATGCCCTGGATGAGTGGACCGCACACGACGCGGCACTCTTGAAAGCCAAGTTCAATGAAGCTGCGGATGCCTGTGCTCAGGCGCTACTCGCGGAGTTTTCCCGCTGATTGCTTGGACGAGCCCACAATGTACCCGTCAAAACATATGAAAGCTGACAAATCGTTCGATGGTGTGGTAGCCTTGCGGGCATGAATACCAAACCTGCTGACACTCCCTTTCATGCGCCGGACACCCCGACTGTGCTGCTGGAAATCGCCCAGGCGGTCTCCTCTACTCTCGATCTCAAGGAACTACTGAAGATCGTCGCCCAGCGTACCGCTGCGGCATGCGGCGCGGACGTCTGTTCCATCTTCCTCTGGAGTCCGTTAGGCGACCGCCTTGTGCCGATGATGTCGCAGACCGCTTCGGGTCAGCAGATGGACGCGCTATGGGAGGAGTTCAAGCGCATGGCCAGCCACAGTCGAGAGGGAACGCTCCCTATTATTGCCGCGATAGGACAACGCACGCCGATCGTCATGGATGATCCGGCAACTAGCCCCCTGCTGCCGGCCCGATGGGTCGAGCAGTTCCGGTTGAAGGCGCTTCTATCCGTCCCCCTCATCCGCCAGGACGTCGCGATCGGAACGCTTGTGCTGCACCAGATGACCGATGACAAACCGTTCACAGAGGTGCAGGTATTGCTGGCCAGTACCATCGCCAGTCAAGTCGCGTTGGCCATCGAGAACGCCAGACTCTTTCAGACCACCCAGGAGCGACTGAGCGAATGTGAAACCTTACTCGCAGTCAGCCGATCCGTCAGCTCTACACTGAACCTGAAGGAAACGCTCGTGCGTGTGGCCCGTGAGGCCGCCGTCGCTGCCTGCGCCGATAGCTCCGGCGCTTACCTCCTCGATTCCGAGCAGGAGGTCATTCGGCCCTTCGCAAGCTACAACCTCCCGGATTGGGTGTTAGAGCCCTTCCAGCAAACTCCCCTTTCCGTGCGAACCTTCCCGCTTGTTCGGGAGGCGCTCGACCGGATGGCGCCAGTCTGCTCCAGCGACGTACCGGCCGATCCACGCTGCGCGCACCCGGCCATTCGACGTCTCGCGTTCCAATCCTGCCTCTTCGCGCCCATGGTGGTCAAAGAGCAGCTCATCGGGGGCCTCTTCCTGGTCTGGTGGCAGAAATCCCACACCTTTACACCGGACCAGCTTCGGCTCATGGATGGCGTCGCGCGGCAAGCCGCCATGGCCATCGACAACGCCTCCGCCTACCACGAGATCGAGGCGCTGAATGTCAGTCTGGAGGATAAGATCGCCAAGCGGACGCATGAGCTGTCAACAATCAATGCTGCTCTGGAGGCGTCACATCGGAGGTTGCAGGAGCTTGATCGCGTAAAATCCGATTTTTTGCTCAACGTCTCGCATGAGCTTCGCACCCCGCTGACAGCCATTAAGGGATCGGTCGACAATATGCTCGACGGAATCACAGGGCCGCTCAGCGAGGCGCAACAACGGTATCTGACGCGCATACAGGCCAATGCCGATCGGCTCGTGCGGATGATCAATGACCTGCTTGACCTGGCACGGATTGAAGAGGGCCGGGTCCAGGTGATCCCAACCTACTTCTCCCTGTCGGGCCTGACCAGCGAACTACTGGACACGCTCCGGCCGGTGGCGTCTGAACAGGGCCTGGCGCTTCAGCTTGCCGACGGCGCAGACCCTTTGATCGTCTACGCCGATCGGGACAAGGTAGGCCAGGTGCTGATGAACCTTCTGGGGAATGCGATCAAGTTCACGCCGTCCGGCGGAATCGTCAACGTTGAATTGGCGGAGGAGGAGCCGTTTGCGATAGTCCGGGTCAGCGACACCGGCGACGGGATTCCACCGGAAGAGTTGCCCCATATCTTCGACAAGTTCTATCAGGTCCAGCTTGGGAGACAGGCCAAGGCGAAGGGGACAGGTCTCGGCCTCTCCATCGTCAAGAGCCTGGTAGAGCTTCAGGGGGGATCTATCCGGGCCAGGAGCCAGGTCGACCACGGCAGCACGTTTACGTTTACCCTGCCCCGGCAGCCCCTGGTGCAGGCCCAGGAAACGACAACCTTCGCTGACACGGAGCAAACACGATGATTCCCAGCCATAGCAAGATCCTGATCGTGGACGACGACCCGGACATCCGAGAGGTGATGCATGATCGTCTGAAGGCTATGGGGTTCGAGGTCGTGGAGGCGGCCAATGGTGAGCAGGCCCTGATACGACTGAGAGACGACTCACCGGCGATCACCCTCCTCGACCTCCAGATGCCGAAGAAAAGCGGCTTGGAGGTGCTGAAGGCGATCCAAGATGAGGGGCTCGAGACGACAACCATTGTAATGACCGCATATGGCACCATTGACAAGGCTGTGGAGGCGATGCGGGCAGGCGCATACGACTTCCTGGCCAAACCGTTCAGTCCGGGTCATCTGGAAGTAGTCATCGGCAAGGCGCTGGAACGGGAGGCCTTGAAGCGGCAAAATCTCCTGCTGTCTGGGGAGGTCAAGGAAAAAGATCTGCCGATCATCGGTCACAGTCCGTCGATCCTGAACGCTATCGAGTTCACCAAGCGAGCGGCGGCCAGCAGTTCGACGATCCTCTTGCAGGGGGAAAGCGGAACCGGCAAGGAGGTGTTCGCGAGCTCGATTCACCGCTGGAGCCCAAGGCATGACAAGCCTTTCGTAGTGGTCAACTGCGTGGCGTTGTCGGAAGAGCTGCTCGAGAGTGAGCTGTTCGGACATGAGCGTGGGGCCTTTACGGGCGCACACCAGCGCAAGCGCGGGAAGCTGGAGCTGGCCGATGGGGGAACCGCGTTCCTCGATGAGATCGGCGACCTGAAGCCGCACCTGCAGGCGAAGCTGCTGCGCGTCCTTCAAGAGCACGAGTTTGAGCGGGTTGGCGGGACGAAGCCGATACGGGTCGATCTCCGCTTCGTCGCCGCCACGAATCGACGCCTGGACAAGGCGATCCGCGAGGGGTTGTTCCGCGAGGATCTCTACTACCGCCTCAATGTCATCACTATCTCGCTCCCCCCGCTCAGAGACCGTCCCGAGGACATCGTCCCCCTCACCAATCACTTCCTGGCCCAATACTGCGCCCGCCTGGGCAAGCGAATTAAAGAGATCACACCGGATGCATGGGAGTTACTGCAACATTACCACTGGCCAGGCAATGTGAGGGAGCTGGCGAACTTCATCGAGCGGGCCGTTGTCCTCAGTACCCGCGATCGGATCACCTCTGAAGACCTTCCGCTGACTGTCCTTGCCGGCGCACCGGAGTCGTCCGCGTCAGATGCACCTCGCGATTTCCATGAGGCTGTAGTGGCGTACAAACGACAGGTCATCCGGGAGGCCCTGCACCGCTCAGGGGGCAATCAATCGAGGGCTGCAAGCGCCCTCGGCCTACAGCGGACCTACCTCTCT
>NSJM01000137.1 GCA_002634395.1 Candidatus Methylomirabilis sp. | reverse complement strand
TGCTGCGCCTGATGGCGGCGGTGATCCACAGTTTGTGGGAGAAGGGCGATCGTAACCCGCTGATCCTGCCCTCTACGATCCCCATCGATGACTCCCGCGTGCAATCCGAGCTGACGCGTTATCTGTCTGATAACTGGGCCCCCATCATCGAGAAGGACGTGGATGGGCCGAACTCGCTGCCGCTCAAGATCGATGGCGAGCAGCCCAACCTGGGCAAGCTGCACGCGACGCGACGCGTGGCGCGCACCATCTACCTCGGCTCGGCGCCTACGGCCGACGCGGCGCACCGAGGCCTTGAGGACCGACGCGTGAAGCTCGGCTGTGTGATGCCGGGCGAGGCGCCGGCCGTCTTCGGCGACGCGCTGCGGCGACTGGCGGCGGCAGCGACCTATCTCTATCAGGACGGGCCCCGGTTCTGGTACGCCACCCAGCCGACGGTTACGAAACTTGCGGAGGATCGCGCCGAACAGCTCAAACGCGATCCCGACAAGGTGGCGCAGGAGCTGGATGAGCGGCTGCGCGCCGACCTGCGAAAGACGGGCGACTTTGCCCGCATCCACCCGCTGCCGCGTTCGAGCGCCGACGTGCCCGACGATCTCGACGCACGGCTCGTCGTACTCCCCGCCGAGCATCCGTACTCGAAGGAGCCCGGCAGTGCGGCCGAGACCGCGGCCCGGGCGATCCTCGAGTCACGTGGCAACACCCCGCGCCTCTATCGCAACACGCTGGTCTTCCTCTCGGCCGACAAGGTGCGCTTGCAGGACCTTGACGAGGCAGTGCGCAAGTTCTTGGCGTGGGAGTCGATCCTGGCGGAGAAGCTGGCGCTCAACCTCGACCCGCACCAGGTTCGACAGGCGGAGACGCAGATGCAGGTTGCCGATGGCGCGGTGACAGCGCGCCTGCCGGAGACGTATCAATGGCTGTTGGTGCCGGAGCAGGCAAACCCGCAGGCGCCGATCACCTGGCAAGCGATCCGGCTGTCTGGCAGCGATGCACTTGCGGTGCGGTCGAGCAAGAAACTCCGGAGCGACGAGTCGCTGGTGACCTCGCTCGGCTCGACGATCCTGCGCAAGCACCTGGATGACGTGCCGCTGTGGCGCGGCGATCACGTCGCCGTGGGGCAGCTCGTGGAGGACTTCGCCCGCTACCTGTACCTGCCCCGGTTACGGGACACCGGCGTCCTTGTCGAAGCCGTTCGCGGGGGACTGGGTCTTCTCACGTGGTCGCAGGATTCCTTTGCTTACGCCGAGAGCTTCGACGAAACGGCCGGCCGGTATCGAGGTCTTCAGGCCGGTCGGCAACTCTGGATCGACGGCGACAATCCTATCGGCCTTCTCGTGAAGCCGGAGGCTGCCCAGCGTCAACTTGCCGCCGAAGCGCCGCCGCCAGGAGAGGGAACGATACTTCCAACCGGCGGACCGGAAGGCGGAACGATCCCGACAACCGGCACCAAAGGCGGAGACGTGCAGCCACCCGCGGCGCCGTCAGCCCCGACACGTTTCCACGGAGCCGCGACTCTCGACTCCACGCGAGTCGGACGGGATGCCGGGCGCATCGCAGACGAGGTGGTTGCCCACCTCGCCGGAATTGTGGGAGCGAATGTGAAAGTCACCCTGGAGATCGAGGCGGACATTCCGTCCGGCACACCGGACCACGTCGTCCGCACCGTGACCGAAAACTGCCGCACTCTGAAATTCGATAGCCAAGGTTTTGAGAAAGAGTAGCTCTTGACTCCGATTGGGGAACTGAATTCTCTCGTGTCAAGTACGAGGCAGGCTTGTCAAGCCCGGAATGGCAATCGGCTGCGGTGATCGGCCTGCGACGACTCAACCGTCCGACGTACTTACGGTTTCTGCCTGCCTGCGTACGCCGCAAAAAGACTTGACGCTGCGCATTGGCTAATGAGCATATATGATGCACAAGATACGATTCGGTCGGTTTGCTCTGAACAAGAGCACAAGGGAGAGGGAAATGAGGCAAGCAGATCTGATGAAGCGCATTACGGCCAATCCAAAGATTCTAGGAGGAAAACCGATCATCCGGGGAACGAGGATCTCTGTGGAGTTCATTCTGGAACTCCTTGCATCAGGGGCCACTGAGCCTGAAATCTTGCAGGACTATCCCCACCTTAAGCCGAGCGACATCAAGGCGTGCCTGCAGTATGCAGCCCGGTCTTCGCAGAACGAGATCTACGTGGATCTGGAGAAAGCTGGGTGAGACCTGGCGCGCTGAGGTTCTTAACCGATGAGAATATCTCCCCCCCGCCTCGTTGCCTTCTTGCGCGAGCAGGGGCATGATGTTCAGGACGTGAAAGAAGCGGGGTGGCAAGGTAGGAACGATGTCTTTCTGCTCCAGAGGGCATGGGCAACGCAGCGTATTGTGATCAGTCACGATCGGGACTTTGGGAAGTTGGCCATAGCCCGGCAAGAGCCTTGCTATGGGATCATTTACATTCGCTTGAGAAATCAGCCAGCGCCGAATACTATCGCCGTGATGCGACAGTTTCTGAAAAGAAGGATAGCGATCCAGGCTGGGAGCTTGGTTGTGATCCAGGAGTCGCGTGTCCGAATTCATATGGTTCCCTATGGGATGAGCATGAAATGAGTGCGCATCACCTCAGTGAGTCTCCATGCGGCAAAGCGGAGGCTGCGCCGAATGGACCAGGGAGGACTCTAAGAGGTTAGAGAGATTGCCTTTGGGGACGATTCTGTAACGACACCTCCCCGCGGGTGCTGAGGATGGGGAAGCCGGAAGGTATTCGTGATAAGGTATATGTCTTATGGATATCTTGTCACATGGGCTGTGGGGCGGGATTGCGTTCGGGCGGACAAACCGACGGAGTTTCGGTCTGGCGTTTTCGTTTGGCATTCTCCCGGATCTAGTGCCGTTCGGCCCCTTTTACGTCGCCGTCCTCCTCGGGCTTGCTCAGCGTCCGCATTTTGGTCACGAACCCCCTGATCCATCCGTCTTTCCGGATTACGTCCATCGCGCGTACAGTGTCACGCATAGCCTGGTCGTCTTCCTCTTAGCATTCGCGCTCCTGTGGATGGTATTCCGAAAGCCGATCTGGGAGTCCACCGCCTGGGGGCTCCATATCCTCTTTGACATCTTCACGCATTCTTTCCGATTTTTTCCAACCCCGTTTCTCTGGCCGATTTCGGATTTCAAGGTCAACGGCCTGCATTGGGGCCGGTCTGAGATCTTTATCCCCAACGTGGTTCTGCTCGTACTGCTCTACGCCTGGTTCTTGTATCGCCGCCGGAGGGTACGGAAAGGTCCAATACGGGCGTTTCTTCGAAAATAGTATTCAGCAATCAGCGCTTAGCCGTCCGCTTCAGACAAACCCCCCAGACCCCCCTTTCATAAA
Source organism: Candidatus Methylomirabilis sp. (assembly GCA_002634395.1). Classification (GTDB taxonomy): domain Bacteria; phylum Methylomirabilota; class Methylomirabilia; order Methylomirabilales; family Methylomirabilaceae; genus Methylomirabilis; species Methylomirabilis tolerans. Next base: position 299 of record NSJM01000137.1, on the reverse strand, counting down.
GGGGGGAATACTCATACGTTTCCTTACCTCCCCATTTTGTACAGGGGGATTGACGGGGTTGTATGCGTCGTGGTGCGGCCGTGACCGCATGGAAGGTTGCTTTGGAGGTAGGCTGGAATCTTGGTTGATGGCGGGTAATCAGAGATCTTCGGGACGAATCGGCGATGCCGCATCCGCACCGACCACCGTCGTCCACTCGCGAATACGCCAGCGAGTTACCACGCCGTGTGCGACGTACGGGTCGGCGGCGGCAAATGCCTCGGCCACAGCAGGTGAAGAACCACGGAAGAGTAGCACTA
>NSJM01000035.1 GCA_002634395.1 Candidatus Methylomirabilis sp. | reverse complement strand
CATTCAAAGAGATCGCGGCTGCCCTCGTCCGCCAACAGGGGATCCATGAAGGCCTGTGGGGCGTGTACGTTGAGTTCGGAATCGCCGCCGGGAACATCGGCCCGTCGCCAGAGGACGTGCGTCCGGCAGCGATCGTTCCAATTGTCAAGTTGGGGCTACAACGCTTTTCAGAACCAAGTGCTCTCACGGTTGATGCTTCAGAGGTCAACCCTAAGTTGACTCGCAAGCCTGCCTAACTACACGCTGCAGCCGCCGGGCGTTATGTGACAAGAAGGTAAGATGATTGACTTTATCCTGAATCCCAAATTCTTCATACCGTTCCTCTCAACTGCTGGAGCTTCACTGACAATAATCATTTTGCAGTCCATATACAGAATTGATACCGACCGAAAGAAGAAGCTATATACGGTGTCATATATGGCTGCAGTTAGCCTCCGGCTGCTCCAGTCGAGTCTTATCCTAAAAAACAACACAATCGTTCCTCACATTGAAGCGGCAAAGAAAATCATTTCCGGAGATCAAGATCTGCTGGAGAAGACATTCTCGACCGACGAATTCGATGTCCTCACCGACGGCACCATAGAATTCAACGCTATTCCCGAAGAACGCAAAGTGCTGATTGGATTTGACGATATCGAATTATTACAAGCCTTTGAAATGCTCCAATGCCTCAACAAAATCGACAATACAAGGCAGAGCCTCAATGAGTTCGTGAAAGACAATTTAAAAAGCAGACTATTGTTCGAGAACAAAAGTACCGACGAGCGGGACGATATCCTGAATACCTACTGGGATTACCTTGACAAATTGGACCACGAGAGAGACAGGCTTATAGCCTTTGTTCTGCATATCTTCCTACCAGGAGTCAGGACGTATATTGGCCGAAAAGCTTTCTTTCTTTATTCTAAAAAGAATATTACGAAGCAACTGGATAATGCGGAGGTTCTCCGTAGTAATTACAAAAACATCATTCCGGACTCAGGCTTCTTTGAACGATCGGTAAGTGGGGGTATACAACGAATAGTAAAAGGCGAAACATAACCATGGCTTGCAGCGGATCGCGTACCGCTCCCGCTGAAGCTTATGTTGGATGCAATGCGGTGAGCGGCCGTGTCGTCCGGCGCGTCCCGCGCTCGCGTCGTGCACAGTTGATGGCGCAGGCCGAAATGGAGGGCGTGTCGCTTGACACACGTGATGACCCTCGTGCCTGTGAGCGACTGGGACCATGATAGAACCGTGAATGACCGATGCCGGGTCTGTCCGGTACGACGGGTCACTTGAGCGATGCGACACTGAATAGGAGGATGTGGTCATGAGTAGTGCGGTCGAATTGCCGAACTTAGCACACGTCATCACGCGTTACCGCTTCGCGTACCTGATGACGACCAGCGCCACGGGCGCGCCGCATGCGGTTGCAGTAGCCGCGGTGCTGCAAGGTGGCAACCTGGTCGTGAACGGGATCGGTCGCCGGAGCCGCGAGAACGCGCTGGCGCGGCCGACCGTCGGCCTGGTCTGGCCGCCGCAATCCGAAGCGGACTACTCGCTGATCGTCGACGGGCAGGCCGCCGTGACCGGCGACTCGTTGCGGATCACGCCGACGCGCGCGGTACTCCATCGTTCGGCGCGGTCTTCCGAGCCCAATGTATCGGGGGCCTGCGACTCCGATTGTGTGGAGATCGATCTCAGCCTCTCGTCCGACAGGCCGATAATGCGGGGCATATGACTCGGTCGCCACTGAATCTGCCGGCTCACCCGCCGTCCGAACCGACGCCGCTGCGCGGCGCGGCTCAACGCTGTCGCTACAGGGAGCTTGACAACTGTCACGTGATGGATTACGTTTGACATGTGATCAAGGGCTTCGCAGACAGACACACACAGGCATTGTTCGAGACCGGCCGGTCCAAGCGATTGCCGTCAGATATACTGCGTCGGGCGCGGAGAAAGCTGGAGTACATCGACTTGGCGGCGCGTCTGGATGACCTTCTGGTGCCTCCGGGCAATCGACTCCACCAACTTTGGGGAGACCGAGAAGGACAGCACGCGATTGCCATCAACGACCAATGGCGCATATGCTTCCGGTTTGTTGCCGGTGACGCTTACGACGTCGAAGTCACGGATTATCACTGAAGTGAGGTGAGCAATGGGCATTTCGAACACAAGGAATAAGGAGGTACGGCCTATTCACCCGGGCGAGATGCTTCGGGAGGATTTCCTTCCCGACTACAGGCTCACGGTTTCGGGTCTCGCTCACGCGCTTGGCGTTTCACGCCAGACTGTAAATGAATTACTTCGTGAGCGCCGGTCGGTAAGTCCGGAGATGGCGCTCAGACTTTCGCGTCTGTTTGGCAACTCTCCTGAGTTCTGGCTGAACGCGCAGCGTGCGATCGATTTATGGGATGCCGCCGAGGAGATCGGTCTGGAGGTCAAGCGGATCAAGCCCTTGGCCGCCGCATAACACCAGAGAAATACGTCACTGCAGTACACCCAACGCACCTATGACATGTCCTGGGCCTCCTCCAGATCGATCAGGGCGCGGATCATGTTCGTCTCGGTGATAATACCGACGACCTTCTCATCCTTCACAACCGGCAGCGCGCCGATCCGCCGATTCAGGAGCAGACGCGCCGCCTCGGTGATCGGGGTCGCCGGCGTCACGGTAATTACCTTCTTGGTCATGATCTCTTTAACTTTCACTTTATCCAGCAGGTAGTGCACCTCGTAGATCGACAGGCTCGTGGCGGGAGAGGGCCGCATCAGTCGAAAATCCCGATTCGTCACGATCCCTCGCACCTTACCGTCGTCGGTCACGAGCAGATGTCGTATACGCTTCTTCTTCATCATGTAGAGCGCAGCATTGGCCCGCTCCTTGACACGGCAGATTACCACATCATATAGTGTGTCTACTTGTAGAATAAGCAGATGTTATGGGGTAGTCTACCGGTATGGTTGAAGGCGAGGGAATGCTTCTGCGGGTCCGTGAGGCCGCTCGAAAGAGACGGCTCTACCTACCTCATGCGGTTCGACAGATGGAGCGGCCAGACCGTATGATAACAATAGCGGAAGTGCGGGACGTTATCGAACACGGCGAGATCATCGAGGACTATCCGGAGGACGCCAGAGGTCACAGTTGCCTTTTGCTCCGCCGCGGAGATTCCGACCGTCCGATTCATGTCGTCTGTGCTCCGAAGATAGATTACCTGGCTGTCATCACGGCCTATATCCCCGATGAGAAGGAATGGGATAGCGACTTCAGAGTAAGGAGAACACCATGAAATGTCTACATTGTCAGGGCGAAATGAAGAAGGGCACAACTCCGTTCCATGTTGATCGGAAGGGCTGCCATCTGACCTTGGACAGCGTGCCGGCATGGGTATGTACTCAGTGTGGTGAGCCTTATTTCGAGGAAAACGAAGTCAACGCGATCCAGGAACTGATCCGGTCCATCGAGCAGAAGACTCAGTCGCTTGCGCTGACTGCATGAACGCATGTCGAGCCAGCCAATCCGCCTGTTGGCAGCTCGTTCCAGCTATTGCCCCTCGAAGGTAACCGTGCGACTTATCCTCTGGCGCCGATCACGCTCCCTGGCTCCCCTCCAGATCGATCAGAGCCCGGCTGCAGGCGCGCCGGAAGCTCAACGCCGTTGGGCCACATAGGGCTTGCAAGGATCATAGTACTACTATAGTATTACTTTTATGCGAACCGAACTCGTCACAACACTGAAGCGCCACGCCACAGAGCTTCTCTCCGAGCTGGATCGGAACAAGGAGCCTATCCTCATTACGCAGCACGGCGTCCCAAGCGCCTACCTGGTAGACGTTGACACCTACGAGGCCTTGCAGCATCGGATGAGCCTGCTCGAGGGAATCGCGCGTGGGGAGAAGGCTGTTGAGGAAGGGCGGATGCTCACTCATGCGCAGGCCAAAAAGCGCATGAATCGATGGCTGAAGTAATTTGGACCGAGCCCGCGCTGAGCGACCTGGATGCCATCGCCGACTACATCGCATTGGACAATCCGGACGCGGCGAAGACGTTAGTCCGGAATGTATTTCGGCACGTGGGGCAGCTTGCTGATCACCCCAGGAGCGGTTCTAAGCCACAGGAGCTCAAGGGGTGGCGCTACAGACAGATCGTCGAGCCACCCTGCCGGGTCTTCTATCGGGAAGAGGGTTCGCGCGTCTATATTCTGTATGTCATGCGAGGCGAACGGTTGCTTCGCCCTTCTGTTCTTGTAACCCGCAGCAAGGTTCCGACCAGGTAAAGCCCAATTACCGGCTCCAAACACACCGTTCCTACCTCTCACGTTGACCGCACTTACGAAGCCTCCTCAAGATCGATCAGAGCCCGGATCATGTCCGTCTCAGTGATGATGCCGACCACCTTTTCATCCTTCAACACAGGGAGCGCGCCGATCCGCCGATTGAGGAGCAGGCGCGCCGCCTCGGCAATCGAAGTCTCCGGTGCGACAGTAATCGGCTTTTTGGTCATGATCTCTTTGACTTTCACTTTATCCAGCAAGTAGTGCACCTCATAGATCGACAGGCTCGTCGCCGGGGAGGGCCGCATCAGGCGGAAGTCCCGATCGGTCACGATCCCCCGCAGCTTGCCGTCATCGGTCACCAGCAGATGTCGAATCCCCTTCTTCTTCATCATGTACAGGGCCGCATTAGCCCGCTCCTCGAGGCCGACTATGACCACCTTCGTCTGCATATAGCGTTTTACCAGCATCGCTTCTCCTTTAGGTTAAAACGGTTTCGTGGGTATTTTTCCCTCATTCGCCAAGAGCTTATCTGCTCCTCAAGCGATGAACGATAGCGCCCAGGCGCTGCATAGGGGCCGAGTAGGTACCGGTCGGGATGATTGCTTCGATCAGGATGGTGGCCACGACATCCTCCAACGCTTCAGCTAGAGCTCTCTCCAGTTCCTCCGGCGTGCGGACGCGGAAGGCGCGGGCCCCCAGACTCTCGGCGAGCCGCACGTAGTCGGGGGCCGGCAACTCGTACGATTTAGCCGGCCCATCCATCGCGGCCAGCATTCCGTGACTCTGATTGTTAAAGAGGATCACAACGGCGTGCAGCCCAAGTCGCACGCATGTCACCAGGTCCAGGCCGGTCATGAGGAAGGCGCCATCACCCACCAAGGCCACAGGCCGCCGGCCCGGTGCGGCCAAGCCTGCGCCGACGGCGGCCGGCACGGCAAAGCCCATGCTGGAATAGTAGCCCGGTCCCAGGAACATGTCGGTCTCTAACTCTACGCTCGCGAAGAGCGCATCGCCGACATCGGCAGTGTACAGAACCGGACGACCGGCCGCCACCCGATTCAGCACGGCGATGATCGCATCAGGCGTCAGCGTCCCGGCGGGCGCGGGCGGAGGCGTGAGCGGTGGTGGAAGCGGCGCCGTGCGCTTCAGCGGGTCTGGCTGGGTAAGGAGCGCATCCATCAGATCCTCCAGGCTTACATCCGGGAAGCGGTGATAGCTCACGGTTACGCCCTCGTGAAAGGCCGAGATGACCTTGCGCCGATCGAATCGCGCCGTATACATGCCGGTGTTGACGTCGGTCATGAGGGCGCCGAGCATCAGGACGCAGTCGGCCGTCTCCAGCACCTTGCGGGCCCTGGGCGATCCTATTTCGCCGAGGTAGTTGCCCACGAAGAGGGGATGATGCTCCGGGAAGACCGCCTTGCCGTCCAGAGATGTGGCCACCGGCAGCCCGTACTTCTCGGCAAGCGCGACGAGCTTGTCGTGGAGCCGAAAACGCCGGATCTCGGCGCCCGCATAGATGGCCGGCAGTTCGGCCACCCTGATACGGGCCAGCACCTCGGCCAGGGCCTCGCTGGCGGCGCGCTCATCTCGAGGCTTGGCTTCCTGTTCACGTCTGGCAGGCACGGGCACGTCCATCCGCACCATGTCCCGTGGGATCTCGATATAGCCGGGTCGCTTCGTGCGAAGGACGCTGTCGATCACGCGGTCCACCTCGGCGACGGCATAGGCCGGGTCATCGAGGGCCGCCGCCGCGCCCGTCACCTCGCGATAGACTCGAAGCTGACTGGCGAAGGTCTTGACCCGGTGATGCAGGAGGGCATCAGGGTCTCGATGGGCGATCTCGGGCGCGCCGGAGAGGACGAGCACCGGCGATCGCTCGGCGTAGGCCTGGGCGATCGCGTTCACCATGTTGAGGGCGCCTGCCCCGTAGGTCACCGCCGCCACACCCAAGCCTTGGACGCGCGCATAGGCGTCTGCCGCGTACCCCACGGACGGCTCATGGGTAAGGATCACCGGCTCAATCCCCGGCTCCTCCTCCAGGGCCCGGAAGAAGGGCAGGAAGAAATCACCCGGCAGGCCAAATACATGCCGTACCCCGGCTTCCTTAAATCGCCCGAACAGATACCGACACAGCTCCATGATTAGCTGTTATCCCGTAGCTTCACAGGGACAAGCGCAATCCCCCACCTTTTCTCTCGCCTGCGTGTGGTTGTGCAGGCCTCACGCCAGGCTGAGCGGACGGCGTAGCTCGGTTTGCTATAGCCTGTTGTTCGACGTTTTCTATACTTCTGAGGTGACGAGCGGCGGCGCATGCTTCACGCCGATGAGTCCGTCAATAGACAAATCTTCATCCACCTCCGGCCAGTGAATTCCATAACCGGCAGGGGAAATTTCGAAGTGTTCCCTCTGCTTCTGCGTCGCGTTGCGCAAACGTTCCGACTCACCGGCAATATCGATTTGACAAGGCTTGCCGTCGACTCGCAAATGCATAATGGTACCAGAGAAGGAAATCTGCTGAATATCGTGCACCTTATCCATTCTTCCGCTCCTGAAATTTATTCCACTCGGTCACGATGTAGTCACAATGTTCGAAGATGATGCGCCGGATGGTTCTCTTGTCGGCAGGGCTCATGTTGTACGCGTGGGCATGGATTGTCTCGAACCCCTGAATATTTCGAGCCAGTATTTACCCTACGCGTCTCCCTTGCGGCAATGCACGTGAATCGGCTTGTTCCGTTCATTGGCATAGAAAAAGAATCTCCAGCCAAGTATCATCAGTATCGTTGGCATCTTCCCTCTGTTCTCCGCTCGATTTCCCCTCATACTACCACCGGGTAGGTCACCTGTCACGCTGGGGAGCGGTCCCCTTTTCGTCTTCGTCGAACGACGCACCAGCGATTACGTTGAGATTGCGCCAATACGAACGCGCCGAGGTTGAGCGGGAATACCAGACAAACGTAAGCAGGCCGAGGTTCAGATCTGCCACGACGATGGCAAGGGCCGGATGGGTCTCGGCGAGGAAGAGCGGTCACGCTGCTCTGCGAAGAGCGCCACAAGCCCGGCGTAGAATGATGTGCCTATCACATTCGCTCCGGATCCTCGGACTTTTGAGGACATCCAACGGCAGGCATCAGGCGCGGTACTGACGCGAAGCGGAGGCGCCGTCGCCTGCATGCCGTAGTCGGGCGCCATTTCGTTCATGGTTACTGCCCCTTGCGCTACGGGTGCTCGCCCTCGCCAACAGGCTCAATCGATGTTGTGATGGAGGCGAGGTGCCAGCCGCCTGCCACGTATCGAACGAAGGCAGGTTTCTCGTTGCGGAGCAGATCCATGATCTGTGAGAAGTTCTCCCATGCGTAGTGACACCAGACATAACCCGACGAAGTCTGCTCATCCGTATTCGGCATTGTCGCTGCGTCGCGATGGAAATACGCGCCTCCAATGAGGGAGCCGTCAGCACGTCTGAGGCCGATGATTGCCCGATACGGATATGCGGTCGCGTTCTTTCCACCCCCGTAATACGCAACATCGTACTTCTTGATTTCTTCGATGAAGGCCATTACTAATCTCCTTTCGTGTTGACTGATACTCACAGCCGCCTAACTGTTAGGTGAACCGCTTAGCCTCTGGGATAGACGGCGCAGTCTATCTTGTTCCAGCTCGTATGGCTCCCTTCCGAAAACAGGTCGAGTATTCACCGCTGAGGGCTTTTTGTCAAAGCTTCGGTGAGGCGCTCTGCAGGTGGATTACAGCCTACTTGTCCGGTCGCCGTCGGTTCCCGGCAGCAGGTCAGCGAAGACGAAACCGTCGCGGGTGACAACCTCCCCGAGGCTCACCGGGATGGAATGGGCGAACATCGGCCCGGCACAGGCGAAGGTATGAAACTCGCCCCGCTCGCCACAGGGATCGACCTCATCGGGCAATTCATCCAGCAGGGCGCCATCGAACGAGCGTCCGGCATACGAAGGAGAGAGTCTCTTCGGATCGACGCACGTGATCCGAGCCCCGAGACCAGCGCTCACCATCTCGTGGGCAAGGGTTCGCGTTGGCCGGCCCCATAGCGGAAACAGCGGTGTGAGCCCGGTGCCCTGCATCCGGTTCTCACGATATTGCCGGACATCCTCGAGGAAGAGGTCACCGAAGGCGACATGCGTGATCTTAAGCTGTGTGCGGGCCTCGGCCAGGGCACGGCCCATCGCCTCCTCATAGGCCGCATTCGAGCAGGGCCATGGCAGCGGCACATCGATGAGCGGGAGACCCGCGGCTCGTGCCTGCGCCTCAACCAGCCCTCGCCGCACGGCGTGCATCGCCACCCGGTCGAATGCGTCATTGAAGGTGGTGAGCAGTCCCCCTACCTCCACATCACCCGTCTGCCGCAGGACCTGGAGCGTCCAGGCCGAGTCCTTCCCGCTGCTCCAGGCGATCAGGGCGCGAGGGCGGCTATCTAAGGCCATCCAGTCGCTCCACTCGCTCTATTGTCGAGCCCGGTCCGCACGGCCGCGAGCAAGCTGGGCCATCTCTTTCGTGATTGCGCGTTGTTTCAGGGTTTCCCGCTTATCGTACAGCTTTTTCCCGCGGGCCAGCGCCAGTTCTACCTTGATCTTTCGTTTCACCACATAGACACTCAGCGGGATCAACGTAAGGCCTTTTTCCTGAACCTTGCCCATGAGTCGCATGACCTCCTCACGGTGCAACAGGAGTTTTCGTGTCCGATTCGGGTCCGGATTGAAACGGTTTCCGGCAGTATACGGACTGATATGACAGCCCACCAGGTACGCCTCCCCGGTCTCGATTGCGGCATGGCTGTCTTTCAGATCGGCCTTACCCTCCCGCAGCGACTTGACCTCAGTCCCGGTGAGGGCTATCCCGGCCTCGATAACCTCCTCGATCTGATACTCATGCCTCGCCCGCCGATTGGAACAGAGGATTTTTCTTTCCCGCGCCGATATCATTGGGCTGACTATAGCGTAGCCCAACGATACGCGGCAAGTGGAATTCAAGGTCCTGGGCTCCAAAGACTCGGCATGATCAGTTGAGGGAGAACGTTTCTACCCCTTGCGGCAGACTAAGGCGAGGCGGGGTCGTGGGGCAGCGTCACGTGCGGATGCGGTGTCCTCGGTTTCTGGACACCTGGCGTTCACTCCCCGCCTATAGTGGATTCCGGCATGGCCACTGTCGACTCTTTATAACTCGTGGACTGAAGACCATGCGCCTGGATTGTTCTGTGCTACGTTAAGTTGCTGAGGTCTTTTTTCCCTTGACAGATCATGGGAGAGTTTGATAAGAGCTACCAAGGCGGGTCGGTAGGGATAGGCGGTAATCTCTTATTATAAGTGGATTCATTGAGAAAGGAGGGGGCATGACCAAGGCGGAACTCGTGGACAAGATTGCCAGGGATGCATGCATTACGAAAAAGGCGGCAGAAGAAGCCCTGGCTAGCGTCACAGCAGGGGTACGGGACTCACTCAAGAAGGGGAAGAAGGTTACCCTGGTCGGTTTTGGGACATTCTCGGTGGCTAAGCGGGCGGCCCGGAATGGACGTAATCCTCAAACGGGTGATGTCATCAAGATCAAGGCAGCGAAGATCCCGCGATTCAGGGCGGGAAAAGCCTTGAAAGATGCCGTCAGGTAAGTGGAGTTTGCCGGCGCTCTGATCTATCGATCACTCCGTTAGATATTACAGAATACGACGAAGAGGAGAGAAGAACAATCTCTCCTCTTCGTCTTTATGAGCGTTTCGGAACACTTAACCTTCTCACAAGCGCTTGAGGGTGGTCATCCGTCGCTTGGCTTGCTTTGATGGACGTCGAGCGGGTCCTTTTAGCCTGCGAGGTCCAGAGGATTCTGGGCTTGATTCGTCGTCTTTCTGAAACTCGCCCCCATCTCTTTCTTGGAGCACACGATCCAGGCGCTCGTGAAACTCCTCAGTCGAAAGAACCAAGGCGCCGGTTCTCGCCACCTCATTCGCTAAAGCCCGATCCGAGGTGACCACAATCGCCCCTGAGGGGGCTTTTTCAACGCATCGCAGGATGGCTTGATCGGCCCGCTCCCCGCGGCGCGAGAAGACTACCTGCAGGCCGGCGGTGAGTTTCACCTGCTCGCTGATCCCGCCCCGCTCCCACCCATCGAAAATAACCGTGATCCGGTGACCCTTCAAACGTCGGTAGGCGGCTAATGCTGTCAGGAGAGCCTCCCGACCCTCCTCCATATCCCGACGATCAAGGAGAGACAGTCGAGGGGAGCGACGAATCAGATTATAGCCATCAATCACAATCCACATAGACTGGACCTAGTGCCCTGCTATGCCCCTGGGGGTGGAGCGGATGACACGAAGCAGGGCGGAAACGGCGTCGGCTGGATCGTCCGCCATCATGACAGCGGAGATAACAGCCACCCCGTCAGTACCGGACGCCATCACGGAAGCCGCGTTTGGGGTAGTGACTCCTCCAATACCCAGAATCGGCAGTCGGATCTGCCGTCTCATCTCCTTGATTTGCGTCAGGCCAACGGGCGAACCGTACGCTGCTTTGGAAGGCGTCGGGAACAGCGGACCGAAGACGATGAAGTCGGCCCCTCCTCTTTCCGCCTCAATCGCCTCTTCTAGAGAGTGGCAGGAAACGCCGATTAGCCGCGTCGGTCCCAACAGGGCCCGCGTTTCGGCAGGCGGAAGACTCGTTCTGGCAAGATGGACACCATCGATCGGCAGGGCCAATGTCAGATCGACTCGATCATTGATGAGGAGGTGGGCGCCTCGCCCACGTACAAGAGGCAGGAGTCGCTCAATCAGTTTATAAAGGTCTCGTGTCGAAAGATCTTTTTCTCGAAGCTGAATGGCTTTCGCCCCACCGGCAAGCGCGGCATCGACGACCACCTCAAGCGGCCGACCTTTCGTCCGGGAGCGATCGGTTATGACATACAGACCCCACGAAGATGGGTGTCTGGTGTCGGGTATCGGGTTAAGCATGCGAATCGCACAACCTGAACAATGCCTCTGACCTTGAACGTACCTATTCGATCATACCTTCGAGTGGGCTTGAAGCGCTGGCGTAGAGCTTCTTCGGTATCCGTCCGGCCAGGTACGCCGATCGTCCGGCGATCACTGCATACCGCATCGCTTCCGCCATCACGACGGGATCTTTGGCGCATGCGATCGCCGTATTCATCAGGACGCCATCGCATCCCAGCTCCATAGCGATAGCGGCATCCGAAGCCGTGCCCACCCCCGCATCGACAATAATCGGGACTCGCGCCCCCTCGAGGATGATCCTGATGTTGTGTGGGTTTCGTATCCCAAGGCCGGAACCGATCGGGGCGGCGAGGGGCATCACGACGGCCGCGCCGGCATCCTCCAGCTTCTTCGCCATGATAGGATCGTCGTTGGTGTAGGGCAAGACCACAAAGCCTTCCTTGACCAAAACCTTGGTAGCCTTCAACAGCTCCTCGTTATCCGGAAAGAGGGTCCGCTGATCGCCAATGACCTCTAGTTTGACCATGTCCGAGAGACCGACCTCGCGGGCCAGCATCGCGGTCTTGATCGCCTCCTCTGCAGTGTAGCAGCCGGCGGTGTTGGGTAGGAGCGCGTACCTCCCAATGTCGATGTAGTCCAGAAGCGACTCCTGAGTTCGATCCAGGTTCACCCTTCTGACCGCTACCGTCACCATCTCGGCGCCGGAAGCCTCATGAGCCCGCTGCATCGTTCGATGGTCCGGAAACTTACCTGTCCCAACGATGAGCCGCGACCGAAACTTCCTACCGGCAAATTCAAGGGTATCGTCATGTTCCGTCACGTGATGCTCCAGCACTGTCTCACTCCTTATTGGGACCCGCCGGCCATGAAGGTGAGAACCTCCAATGTGTCCCCTGCTTGCAGCACAGTACGCTCATACAGCTCACGCTTGATGATCCGCTGATTAAGCTGGACCGCAACCCTGAGCGGGTTGATCTGTAACTGCTCCAGTAACGCGGTAATCGTGGCCCTATCTGTCGCTTCAAGGGTCTTCCCGTTGACAGTAAGTTCCACGTTGAGCAACCCCTTCACTACTCTCCAAGGTCTTGGGCCTCGCCGCTTTGCCGAGCCGACAGACGGCGAATCACGTCCGCCGTGCCGCGGATCACATAATACTGATACAGGCCGAAGAGATCCACCCGGCGAGTGTCTTCAACCCCTTCCGATCTTTCCGAATCGTGCTGAGCGCTTCTGTATTTTGACCGTATCCCACGTATGGCGACTTGTCAATGCACCATCATCACTCCTGCCCACTGAATGCCGGCACGCGCTTTTCGGTAAAAGCCCGCACTCCCTCGCGAAAGTCCGCAGTCTGGCTGCTCAGCGCAATGAGCTCGGCCTCATTTCCCATTTGGGTCTCCAGGCATACCTGGTCGCTCATGGACAGAAGCCGCTTGGCTCGCCCGAGAGCAAGCGTCGGGCCGGAGGCTAACTCATTCGCCAGCGCGTCCACAGTCACACCAAGCTCAGCGTCCGGTACGACCCGATTTACCAGTCCCCATTCTTTTGCTTCTTCTGCCGTCAGAACCCGGTTGGTGAAGGTTAACTCCGTCGCCCGTCGCAATCCCACTAATCGAGGAAGAAAATAACTTGAGCCGGCATCAGGGGGTAGCCCGATCTTCGTATAGGCCATGGTGAATCCGGCTGACTCGGCCGCCACCGCCAGATCGCAGGCCATCACCAGGCCCATCCCCGCACCGGCGGCGACCCCGCCCACCCCGGCGATAACCGGCTTTGGCATCCGACAGATTGATGAAATCACACTGTGGAGAGATCCCAATAGCCGTTTGATCTGCAAGGCGAGGGCGCCGGCATGATCGAGGAACTCCCTGACATCTCCGCCGGCGCAAAAGGCTTGGCCGGCGCCCGTCAGCACGACTGCGCGAACTGCCTGGTCCTCATGGCAGGCGAGAACCGCCTCCAGCAACTCCTCCACCATTCGCCCATTCAGGGCATTATAACGATCAGGCCGGTTTAGCGTAATGGTAGCCACTGAGCCTGTTACCGTGTGGATCAGTGCCTTATGGGCCATTCTACCTCCACCTGTCACAGGGCGACCTTCTCGTTCATGGTTCGACACGCTCACCACGAACGGATACGCGACCGTAATCGTGCAACGGGCCGCTTAGGGGGCTGATTGCCCCTAACAGCCTTCAGCCTGTAGTTATGTAGCTTCAACGAAGCTGATGATGATATACGTCCCACTCTTCGGGTCCCGCTTCAACTCGATGATATGATGTTTGGCAGCGTCTTCCAACAGCTTGGAAAAGGTGCTGTACCCGTAGTATCCCTCGTTAAAAGAAGGCCGTTTGCGGATCATTGTCTGCTTGACCATTGACCCCCACAGCACCTCTTTATTCTCGCGCATAAGGGCCTGAATGGAGTCACTCAGGAGTTCAAATACCTCCGCCTTCTTCTCGGGCAGGCCGGAGACAGCGGGCGGCTTTTTGGGGGAGCGAATCAGATCCTCGTAGTAGATGAACTCATCGCAGTTATCCACCAGCAGCTCCGAAACCGAATTCTTCACGCCGAGACCGATAACCTCCTTGTTATTCTCTCGCAATTTGGAAACCAAAGGCGAAAAATCACTGTCACCGGAAACGATGACAAAGGTATCAAGGTGCTCCTTGGAGTACGCCATGTCCATCGCATCCACCGCCAGCCGGATATCGGCGCTGTTCTTGCCGCTGATTCGCTTCTGTGGGATGTCGATCAGCTCGATAGCCGCTTCGTGGAGGGGCCGTTTGTACTCGGCGTAGCGTCCCCAATCGGCATAGGCACGCTTGACCATGATTTTCCCCTTTTCCACGAGCCGCTCAAGCACAAGGCCGATCTCGAACTGCTTGTGCTTGGCCTGCTTGATGCCGATCGCGATGTTTTCGAAGTCGATGAAGAGGGCGAGTCTCTTCTCTTCGTTCATTGAACCCCTTTCCGCTTCACGCCTTTCAGGCGGCGCCCATGACATGACGAATGATCTGCGTGTCCGGCGCAATACCCCATTGGTGTAAACCCCAATATAATCGCCTCCAGCCCGTCAACAGGCCTCATCGGACTCAGTTCCTGTTTAGAAGGCGCCGCTCCCCTCCTCGGCCGTACTCTTTAATCATCACCTATTCTTGCTGGATTGTCTTTCTTCACTCCTGAGGGGCAGACGCCACGTCTTTTCCGGTCCATCGCTCCACCACCATCGTAGCAAGACCTTGCCGACTTGAGCGGCTTACGATGAGCCACGTCACCGCAAGTAGAATATAGGCAATAGCATAAAGGTGGCGGGAGAAGGGATCTGTGAAAAACAGTTGGGTGATAAAGAGACTGAAGAAGAGTCCGGCTTCCAAAAGTGAGAATGAAAGATTAGCCAGCACGGCGACCGCAAAGAGCGATTGGGCCGCGGTCAGGAATATCTCCTCGATCTGTCTGGCGTCCAGATGCATCGCCCCCAGATGGCCGGCAGAGAGGTTGTAGGCAAGCGGAAGCATGCCGATCAGAAGAGTCCACTGATTGACCTTCGAAGACACAAGGGTACCCATGCTGGCTCCGGGGTTCCCACGAAGTGCGAAAACGATCGCCACAATGAATTCGGGCGACTCGGAGGCCAGCGGCGCCAGCCACTGCACCAGGAGAAACTCCTCGATCGCGAATGCCCGGCCGGTAGCCAGCAGTCCCTCGGCGAAGGGTTCGGCTGAAAGAAAAATGCCGAGTCCGGCATGAACGAACAGTGCGACGGTAGCCAACCGACGCTGGTTCGGCCGCATCCGCATCAGGAGTTCCCCGACCCCTCCGTCCAGTTCGGGCTCGACGATCTTCGCCTTCGAGGCCGAAATCATGTACGACACAAAGATCGCCAACAGGACGACTGAGTCGAGCACCGAAAGGGTCCCTTTCAGTGGGATCAGGAAACTATAGACAGTGGCGAGCGTCAAATGAAGGAGTTCGATGGAGCGAGATCGGTCAAGGACGACCTGCCGATGTCGGGTCTTAAGCCAGAATGTTGCGACAACAGAGGCCCATCCAAGCCCGATCAGAAGACGGTTGGCGCCGGTCATATTAGCGGTAGCGTAGGCGATGTAGGTCGGGTCCTTACCGGCAGACCAGGCAAAGTAGATATCGACCGCATATTCCGGCAGTACGGCGACCAGTGCGAGAAAGGCCAACGCAAGCGCTTGCGGGATATCGACTTGTGCTACCTCGGCCGCCCAGGACAGAAGGAATGCCGCCCCAAAGATGGCTAATCCGGCACCCACCGCCTCCCATTCAGGTGGCAGGTGAATGCCGAGAATCCGGATGACTATCCACTGCAGGGGTAGAAGAATGGCGGTCATCAGCCGCAGCGTTACATTCATAGCTGAGGTTCCGTTTGGCCTCCCGCACTAATTCTCCAGAGGCTCATCCGACCTCCGAGTCCCTCGTCATGTCCCGCTTCCGCCGCTGCCGCCGATAATGATCGAGCTTGATCCATTTGAAGAGCGGCTCACGATACAGGTACAGTAACAGGAGGCCTACAGACAGGAAGAAGATGAGGGCAAAGAAACTGCCGTAGTGAGCGGCTCGGACCTGCCTTCCCTGCATAGAGAGGAACCATGTACCGGGAATGCGACCCACAGTACTAAGCAGAAAGAAGACGCCAAAGGGTAGGGGACTGGCGCCGAGAATATAGCACAGAAAGTCCTTTGGGAAGCCGGGAATCAGAAAGAGGAGGAAGGTGATCAATTTGCCGTGGGTCCGTGTGAGAAAGAAGAACATGTCGTAGGTCTGGGGTGTGACGAACCGGCGGGCAAAATGGTGTCCCATCCAACGACCCAGGCCGAAGGCAAGGCAGGAGCCGACGGTCAGGCCGATGGTAGAATAGATAAGACCTAACAGCGTCCCGAAGAGATACCCACCGATGATGCCCGTCACCTCACCGGGGAACGGTGCGACAACGATCTGGAGGGCCTGGAATCCGATAAATACGAGAGGCGCCCACGGTCCGGACTGTTTGACGTACCGGACTAACGCCTGATCGTTGACGGAGGTCTCAATCCACTCCCAGTACTCTCTCGGGTCAAGCCACTCACTGAAGAGGACATAGGTGGATACCAGACCGACCACGATCGTGAGAATCGTAGCAATCATCACGGTTTTCTTCATGGCTGAACGTTGCTCGATCGACGTGGGCAACACGGAGTTAATCGCGATGTCCGACAGGGAGCAGTCGATCCTGGTCGGCCTGAGTCAGGCCCCGCCTCGCCTCATCACGCTGGTCAGGCCACGGGTATGGCTCAGTACAGAGCCCCGCCAGTGATCGCGCTGAGATGAAACGGCAAGGTGTGGAGCTTGGCTTGGAATGATTAGGGTGCAGTATCGTCATATCTCGCAACTTTCTTACCCGTTAAGCCGCACTACTGTCAAGAAAAATCCTTCCAACCTGCCTGACGACAGACAGGTACCGGCCTCTTTATCTCAGAATCAATGGGCTCGCCACCTTGACATTGCGGGACCCGTGGCTTATCCTACCATACACGGCTGAACCGAACCGGCTTCAGTCGATGAGCGTGTATCAACGAAGGCATACTTTTAATGGTCGTCCTCTGTTGAGGCTGATTGAAAAGGAGGTAGCATTTGTGCCGATTTACGAGTACGAGTGCGAGGTCTGCCGTCACACGTTTGAGGTAATCCAAAAGATTTCTGACAAGCCAATCAAAAAGTGCGTATTGTGCCAGGGAAAAGTCCATAAGATGCTCTCTGCTCCCGGTCTACTCTTTAAGGGGTCGGGCTGGTACGTCACTGATTATGCCAACCCTGAGCGAAAAAAAGCCGTGGAGGCGGAAAAAAAGGCCGCCTCAGCCGACAGCGGAAGCACGAAGGCCGAGAGTAAAGAGTCGAAGAAGAGCGGGACTCACTAACGCGAATCAGAGCGGCCGGCCTCATGCGCGACGCAGACGGCAAAGCAATTATCCTCGCCTCTCAGATGCCATGGAGCCGGACCGGATGCGCCGTTCCCCGATTACACACCTGTTGATAGACCTGAACATCGGGAGCGTTCGTGCTGTTCGTCGGGCGCGTAACTCTACGCATCGCCGATAAACTCTAATGGAGGTGTGGATACGAGATCCCCCTCCGCCTCCAACAACGTAAAAAACCGGTGGAGCCCTTGCAGATGCCGTGGAGTCAGATCAAAGGAGAGACGTTCCTTCAAGTAGATCGCACAGGCGTCTCGATCGAGCCCAACTCGTCCACAGACCGCCTCGCAGATCTCATCAAGCCGAGGCAGGCTGTAGCGCTTGGAGTCGAGCAGGGCGCGATGAAGCCGATGTGTCTCCTCTCGATGATCGCGATAAAAGTCCCGACGGACCGCCCAGACGGCAAACACAAACGGCAGACCCGTTAATTCTTTCCATCCCTGACCCAAATCAAGGGTGAAGGGAAATTGTCCCTTCGCCCGAAGCGCCGGATCCCCGATCATCAGGACCCCAGCGACATCCTCCTGGGGTGAGTCGGTCGTCTCTACCTCGGCAGGTAGAAACCAAGGCCTCACCCCGAACATCTTCGCGAGCAGGAGCTTCACCAGAAAGACCGATGTGAGGGAATCCTTACTCAGTCGGACCGGTTTCCCATCGAGGTCGGATGGCTTCACCCTGCTCAAGAATAAGACACTTTCAGCAGGGCCGTCCGAGCCGATAGCCAGGTCCGGGAGGATGAGATATCTGTCCGAATGGTGCGCATACTCGATGGCGGAAATAACCGACAAATCCAGATCCCCCGCTCGGAGCATACCGTTCAGTTCGGCGGGAGTTCCCTCGACGATTCGGCATTCTGCCGGGACCGCGCCTCGCTCGATCCCGTAATACACCGGTTCACAGTTAATATATGCCACCTTCCCTAATGACAGTTCCACCGTGCAGTCCCCTCGCATTGATACAGAATCTTGCCCTCCACCATGCTCAAGACGACCGAGTCATCCGAGGCCTGACTGAGAAGTGACCCATACGGGTCGGCATCATCGAGATGATCGATGGCCAGGGCAATAAAGTCCGCGCGCTTACCGGGCGTCAGTGACCCGATGGTCCCGGCCATGCCGAGCGCGTCGGCCCCGCCGAGCGTTGCCATTGTCACAAGTTGCTGCGGCGTGACCGCCCCATCATAGAGCCGGCGCGCAAATCGCATCTCATCCCAGAGGCTCAGTGTGTCGTTGCTGGCCAGTGAATCGGTCCCCAGGCCGACCCGCAGTGAGGCCGCAAGATATCGGGGCAGGGGTGCGGTTCCTACCTTGAGGTAGTGGTTGCTTCGAGGGCACACGGCCAGCGCCACGCCCCGCTGCCTCAGCAACTTCAGATCGGACATCCCCACATGAACCAAGTGTACAGCCAGTAGCTGATCCGAGAGTAAGCCGACTCGGTCGATAAACGCAACAGGGCTTTCTCCGCACACTCGATGGGATGACGAATGCCGACCCACGGCCGGCAACAGCTCAGTCGCGATCGGCCCGAGACCCAGCCCGATATAGGTCACTTCCTCTGGAGATTCGGCCAGATGAATAGTCGCCGGGAGGTTCCGGCGTCGCAGCAGTTCGGCGCAGCGCAGTAGGAGCGGCTCGGACAGGCTGTACGGCGCGTGGGGCGACAGGCCGACTGATAACAGGCTTCCATCTGTGTGAAGTTGAAGCGACTGAAGGGCCTTTTCGGCTGCGTCGAGCCGTTCCATAGCCTGCTCAGGGTGGGGTCCCAGGATCTCCTGAAAGATAATACCTCTCAGCCCCGCTGCCTTAAGAGGGGCTACGCTGCTGCCGAACATCGTAATATCGGCGACACAGGTCACGCCGCTTCGGAGTAGGGTCGTTGCGCCCAGGCGAGCTGACGTGGCGAAGAACTCATCATCCAATTCAGCGCGAAGACCGAGCAGGGCAGTCACCCATTCGGTAAACGATTTCCCAAGAGGGAGCCGGCCGTGTAGCCCGGTCAGCTCCAGGTGGGTGTGAGCATTAACCAGACCCGGGAGGATGACTGCGCTTCCCAGGTCGTCGTGAGGCTCTGTCGGGAATTCTCTGATGAGCTCGGATGCCTTACCCACAGCACAGATAGCCCCGTCGCGGATGAAGAGGCCACCGTCCAAAATGGGAGGGTCGGATATCGGGAGCAGGAGACGAGCAGTCAGGATCACAGGGGCCGTATTTCAGCCATCGACTGATCGCCGATGGCTGTGTGGGTGTCGGCTGATCGCCTCGGCCTGTTCGAGTTCCGGTGGAGTATTGACGTTGACAAACCCAAGGAGGTGAGGGTCCACCTCCCTGAGTATCGACTCCTCGATGATGTTTACCTTGGCCTTCGGGAAGAATCGGGTAATCTTCAGTACGCCGGTATCAATGGCCTCTTTCATGAGCGGGAGACACGACCTGGCGTATACGGCATGCAGCGGCTGTAACTCACCCCCTACACGTGGGACGACCACATCCCACCCTTCGGCTTCGCGGACCAGGAGTTTGATCAGGTCGGCGTTGAGAAAAGGCATATCGCAGGCAACAAAGAAACACGTGGGGTAACTTGCAGCGCTGAGTCCCGTATAAATCCCACCGAGCGAGCCGGAGTCCGGGATCAGATCGGAGATGACCTTGACACCGAGGTACGCATAGAGCGGAGGATCGTTGGCAATGATCAAGACCTCTGGGAAGAGCGCCCTCAGGCAGTCCACCGTCGCCTCGATCAGTCGTTTGCCTCCGAATTCGATAAAGGCTTTATTAAACCCCATCCGCGAGGACTTGCCACCCGCCAGCACAATGCCCGTCACCTTCAGGTTTCGTCCTCCACTTCCTCCGGCTCTTCCAGGGCATCGAGATCGGTCATTTCCAATTTCTCTATCTCCTCGCCAGTCTCCGCGAGCAGTTCGACCGGGGTCTCCTCCAACTCGCCTCCCTCCTTTTCCTCTTCCTCCTTCTCGACGATCTCCTCTTCGCCAAGAGTATCCCCAACGGAGAGACTGCGAAACCAGGTAGCCCCAGCCTCTGGACCGACCAGCTCCACCGCCCTTGCACCCTCTACGGGCTTTGTGTCATAAGCCAGCTTTCCGGCGCCTACTTCCTCCAGGGCGATATGCGTTGGTTTGCTGCTCTTGGGGGTGATCAGGTACTCGGCACCGCGCATCAACTGCTTCGCGCGCTTGGCAGCGATGATCACCAAACGATATTTACTATCAACGTGCGTCAGGAGCTGTTCCAAAGGGACAAGCGACATACCCCAAATCCTCCCTACCTCAGTCGATTCCCGCATCCAAAAAGGAGAGATCCACTCGATCTTTTCGGGATCGCTCGGCAGTGATAATACAGCAAAGCTGTTTGACGGCCTTTTCGAAGATATCGTTCACAACAATATACTGGTAATACCGGTAATGATGCAATTCCTCCCTGGCCTTGGCCAAGCGTCGAAGAATCTCCTCCTCAGAGTCGGTCCGCCGCTGTCGAAGCCTGGTTTCCAGCAGGTCGAAGGTAGGGGGGACGACAAACACAAATACCCCCGTTTGGTAGTTCTGTCTGAGCTTGGCCGCCCCCTGCGTGTCGATGTCGAGAATGACATCAAGACCTTCCGCGAACTGTTTCTCCAGCAGCGGGCGGCTGGTGCCGTAGAGGTGGCCATGCACGTACGCCCACTCTGCGAATTCGTCCGCCTCGATCATCCTTCGGAAGGTGGGCTCGTCCACGAAGTGATAGTCGCGCCCGTCCTGCTCGTCGGGCCTGGGCGCACGGGTCGTATACGAGACAGAGTGAACCAGGCGGGGCAACCGTCGCGCGGCCTCCTGACACAAGGAGGTCTTCCCACCCCCGGATGGGGCCGACACAACCACCATCATCCGCTGCCGATTCATTCTGTTCGCGAGCCTTTACCCGACCGGCCGGAAAGCACATCGGCCTCGAACCGCTGGGTTATCGTCTCGGTCTGGATAGCCGACAACACGACATGGTCGCTATCGGTCACAATGATCGACCGGGTACGCCTGCCGTTGGTTGCGTCAACCAGTTTGCCGGCCTGCTTGGCTTCGTCCTTCAACCGCTTCATTGGGGCCGAACCAGGATCGACGATGGCGATGATCCTGGCAATCGCCACCATATTTCCGAACCCTACGTTCAGCAGCTTTGCAGCCAAGATGTTTATCCCTTTTTACTCGACGTTCTGGACCTGCTCTCGGAGCTGTTCCAGAATACTTTTTAATGTTATCACATCGTGTGAGGTCTTGGCATCATTCGCCTTCGCGCCGATGGTGTTGGCCTCGCGTTGCATCTCCTGTAAGAGGAACTCCATCCGTCGGCCGTGCGGACCCTGTTGTTGAATGAGGTCGCGGAACTGATGCAGATGACTTGTGACCCGCGTGGTCTCCTCTGTGATGTCCGAACGCTCAGCCAGGATTGCGACTTCCTGTTCAAGTCGGCCGGGATCGACCGGTTTCCCCTCCAGCAAGCGCTGGAGCCGAAGCTCCAGGCGGCCCTTATAGCTTTGCACCACGTCCGGCGCACGAGCGGCGATTGCCGCCAAGGTCGTCTCGACGAGTTCCAGGTGGCCGAGCAGGGCGGTCTCGAGCGCTTTCCCCTCCTCCCGACGCATCTCGGTGACAGCGTTCATCGCTCCCTCAAGAGCAGTCCTGACTACCGGCCAATCAGCATCCGCAGTCTCTGGCTGCTCTTCTTCGGAGACAAACAGGTCTGTTCGGGACAGCAGTAGTTCCAGTGTCACTTCTCCGGTCAGACCAAGTTCTGATTGCAGCGTTTTGGCGGCATCAAGATACGCGTAAGCCAGCGGACGATTGAGAACCAGCTTGCAGGACTGCTCCCCTGTCAACTCCTCACGCACCGTCACGTCAAACCGCCCTCGCGCGAAGCGGCCCTGCAGACTCTTCAGAACCTGCAACTCCAAGGCGCTCAGCCGTTTTGGAAGCCTCACGCGAGTATCGAGATAACGATGGTTGACCGACTGCAATTCACACACGTATCGTTTCGAGGAGGTAACAGACTCTCCTTGCCCGAACCCGGTCATACTGCTCAGCATTTCGTCACGACCTCGGTAACACCGGCATAGGGTTGCCACCACCTGGATGGGTAGGCGCGAATGGGGACCGCGCGGGGATCGCTAAACCTTGTAGGTTAGCGATAATCGACAATTCTGTCAAATCAAATCCTCTCACCCCCCCCTTACTCATGTCGGATCAGGGGCGTCCTCTTCAGGCGAAGTCACACCTTCACCTCCGTAGCCTCGCTCAGCCAGGTGCTTTTCGATGTCTTCCTTCGCAAAACCGATTCGTCGGGCCACTTTGTCGGCATGGCTCACCCGTGAGATTCCCTCGATCAATCGATAGGTCGGGGAGTTATGGACAAATTCTGCCTGGCGATACAATCCAACATCTCTTTTTTGAAACTGCTCCGCCAGCTCGTGATTGTGGGTGACCAGAATCGTATTGTTACCGACTTGGTGAAATCCACCGAGGATGGTGCGGGAGATTTCCAGTTTCTCCTGATAGGTGGTTCCCTCCGCCAGCTCATCCAGAATGACCAGACTTTTGGGCGACGATGCGAAAAAGATGGCCTTCGTGCGCTGCAACTCCGTTCCGAATCTCCCCTCACGATCGGCCAGCGAGTTACTTTCCGGAACCTGATAGAAAATCCGATCAGCTACCGAGACCTGCGCCGCCTCAGCGGGCACATAGCAACCGATCTGCGCCAGCACTTGCACCTGGGCAATGGTTTTGCAGAAGGCGGTTTTCCCGCCTCCATTTGGACCGGTAATAAACGCCAATCGAGCTCCGTTCAGGTCGAGATCGTTGGGCACGTAATCGGTATTCCCTTTTCCCAGGATAGGGTTTCTGACCGTTTTCAAGATCATCGCGTGCTGATCTGCATCGATGAGCGCCGGCAAGACGGTCGAACTTCCGAACGCTTCGGCATAACGATGAAAAGACAGCAGCTCATCGATCTGCCCTAATGCCTCCAGCGCTTGCTGAACTTCGCGTGAGTTTCGATAACCATCCCGCAAGGGATAGATGATACTGTCCCTGTCAAAACCCCCAATGATAGGTCCATACAACATAAATGAGGGGAGTAAGAAAATCATCACGGCGGGCATCGCATGCCGGGAGATCCCGAGAGCGGGAGCGTAATACAGGAAAAGACCCAACGCAATCACAAGCGCGACGATCAGCCGCGGCTTGAAGAGGGTCGGTCTGAATTTGATGGCAGGGGTCAGTAGCCACTTTTCAGCCTTCGTCTTGATGGCCCTCTCCGTCAGGTAGGCGGGACCTTTCATCAAGGCATACGATCGCGTGGAATCAAACGCCTTGAGCGTATCGAGGCGCGCGCGAAGATAGGGGCTTTCTGGTGTCGGCAGGCCGTGAGCGCCCTTAACGAGACTGAGCATGAGCTCCGTTCCTTGCCGATACGTTTTATGCCCATACCCCCCTGTTTCCATTGTATCCCGGGGATCCCCCAAGGTGCCGAGGAAGGTCCCGAACAGCAGGCGGTAAAATTCCTCCTCGTATTTCGCGGCCTGCTGTACCAGCGCTTCGATTCGCGCTCTCAGATCAGCGTTCGAGCCCAGCTCCCGGAGCGCGTCCTGCTTGGCCGTGATGGCCTCAACCGAGTTTAACGGGTGGGCTAACGAGCGGTACAGCGTGGCCTGCCCGACGATGGTTCTGGCGTGATTGACGGCGTCAAAGAGTCGATCGACTTCGATCGCGTTGAACGTGCTCTCATCGAGCACACCTTCCCCAGTGGCCGCCGCCTTGGCCGAGCGAACGGACAGCTCCTTGCCGATAGCCGTCAGAAGAGGTTGATACATTCACACACTCCCAAAGAGAAAGTCCCCACAAGTCACTAGTAGTAGGGTAGCACCTCCTGCCCCCTGCTGGCTAGTCCTGTAGTTGCGCCCTTCCGGGTCATAACCCTCCTCGACTTTTCCCGCGATCAGATCACGGTACGGGCGGCTCGCTGTCGGAAGACTGGATAGGCTGACACAGGTGCAGTGTTTGCCGTCGTCCGCATTCATACAAATTTACTGTTAAGTGCCGGAAAAGGTTATAGAGTTCTGGCCAGCTTCAAGAACGGCTGATCGAGATAGACCGGTCAGCCTACATAATGGTTAGGCGCACGTTGAACAAGCGAAAGTGAGATAGCGTGGAGTGAACAATTGGAACATTCCTGATTGGCTAGAAAAAGAGATAAAGGACCGAGACAGGAACTGCGTCTACTGTCGCATTGATTTTGGGGCATCCAATGGGATGAGAAAGTCGATCGCGACATGGGAACATATTGTTAACGACGCGACAATAATCAATCGTGAAACCGTCGCCAGATGCTGTTTCTCGTGCAATTCGAGCAAAGGCACGAAGAAGCTTTCCGATTGGCTCGAATCCAATTATTGCAGGAAGCGAGGAATCACCAAGGATACGGTCGCTGAAGTGGTAAAGAGGGCACTCGCTTCTCGGTCAAACATTCGTGACGACGGTGCCTGACCCGTCGGTCGACACGGACGCGCCTCGGCGGGACTTCACCCACATCTCGCACGCCAGTTACCTTCGGATCAGGCAAACACCACGGTTTTGTTGCCGTGCACCAGCACCTTGTCCTCCAGGTGCCAGGTGACGGCCCGCGCGAGCACCATCCGCTCCACATGGCGCCCGATCCGCTTCAGGTCGTCCACATCGTGGCGGTGATCCACCCGCTCCACATCCTGCTCGATGATCGGCCCGGCATCCAGCGCGTCGGTCGCGTAATGCGCCGTAGCGCCGATCAATTTGACTCCTCGCGAGTGCGCCTGCGCATAAGGGTCTGCCCCAACAAAGGCCGGCAAGAAGCTGTGGTGGATGTTGATAATGCGGTTAGGGAACCGGCGGA
>NSJM01000136.1 GCA_002634395.1 Candidatus Methylomirabilis sp. | reverse complement strand
ATTTCCACGCGGTATATGGAGACTACCAGATCACGGTTGAGATACAGAGCGGGGTCGTGCATGGAGATTTTCCAAAACGGGCTTTGCGTCACGTTCTGGAGTGGCTCGATCTACACCATGATGAACTCCTCGCGGACTGGTCATTGATTCAGGCGGGCCGTCCCGCCAACAAGATTGCACCGTTGGAGTAGAGCGATGATACCGAAAGTTGTTGAAGCCCGATACACGCATGATTTCACTATTCATATCCGCTTTGAGGATGGAACAGAGGGCGACGTGAATTTGAGGGAGGAACTCTACGGTGAGATATTCGAGCCCCTCAAGGACATTGCGGTCTTCAAGACGTTTACCGTACACCCCGATTTCCACACGCTCTGTTGGCCAAACGGAGCCGATTTCGCTCCTGAGTTTCTGTACGAAAAGATCCAAATCCCAGCATAACCCGGCACTGGCGCCCACTCGCTGGAAGCTCGCGGCTCACTTATAGTTCGGCAGCCTTCCCTCGGGAGCAATGCTTTCGCCAATGGCGGGGAGTGCGGTACTTATCAAGTACCAGCGACACCGATACTACGAGTTCGCGGCTAAGCGCGACGCGCTGAAGTAACCCCTCACCGTCAGGTCACATAGTCGTTCGTCTTCAGGAGTGCAGTGCAACGATCAGTCACGCCCTGACTCCACAGTCGCTTCACGCAGCGCCTCCACCGAAATCATCCCGGCCTCACTGCCCTCACGATGATGGTCGTTCCGAGCGTAGGCACGCCAGCGAGCGTGGTAGTCATGAGGGAGAAGGGGCCTTGACGGCCCACTCCAGACGTGTTACATATACTCGGCATCTAGTAACGGAGGCCGAGGTATTGTGACTACAAGAATCATCCTATCGGATCAGATTCAAGAGCTGATGCAGCGAGTTGGGATCGCGCACTCCCGGGACATTGAGCGCGTTGGCGTCTCGAGAACACAACTACGCCGGTTGCTGGACAGGGGGCTGCTCGAGCGGGTGGACCGCGGTCTCTACCGGCTCCCGGGTGCCCCCGTAACGGAGCGACAGCATCTCGTGGAGGTCGCGCGCCGCGTGCCTGGGGGCGTTCTCTGCCTGCTGTCGGCACTGCGCTTTCACGGGCTTACCACGCAGAACCCGTTCGAGATCTGGATGGCGATCGACCGCAAAGCGTGGAGGCCGCGACTGGAGCAGCCTCCCCTGCGGCTGTTCTACCTGTCAGGCCCCGCGCTGCTGGAAGGGGTGGAGGAGCACCGCATCTCCGGCGTGACGGTACGGGTGTTCAGCGCGGCCAAGACCGTCGCGGACTGTTTCAAGTTCCGCAACAAGATCGGCATCGACGTCGCCATCGAGGCGCTGCGCGACTACCGGAGGATGTACCCTAAACGCCTGGAGGCCGTCTGGCGCTTCGCTCAGGTGGACCGCGTGACACAGGTGATCCGTCCCTATCTGGAGGCCGTGGGATAACTCCGGCGGGGCAACCGACGAACATCGCAGCCTCGGTCCGGGCTCGACTGCTAACCCTCTCGCAGATCCACAGGGTGGAGTTCCAACTTCTCCTCTCCGAGTTTGCCATCGAACGGCTGCTCTACCGGCTCGGGGCTTCTCCGTACGCAGACCGGTTCGCGCTAAAGGGCGCCGCGCTGTTCAACTTGTGGCCAAAGGAGCTTCGCCGCGCCACCTGGCGGACGCCCTATTGCGTTTCCTTGGATCCGTACTTCATGCCGCCGCCAACGAGAAGTCTCTTGCAGCCAATTGGCCGCCCGGAGGACCGTGGCGATGACCCCCGCGGGCAAGCGGCCGTCCGCGCTCCCGCGATTTAAGCTGTATCCGGCCGCAGCGGACTGCCGAGCGGCCGGAAATAGTCGAGTGGAAGCTCGAACAGGTGCTCCTGAAAGAAGATGACCTGCTCGGGCACCGTCAGCAGGCGGAAGTCCGGACTCAGCCCCAGCACCAGGGCATGCTCCCGAAGCACGCGATCTCCAAAGGCGTGGAAGGTAGAGATCCAGGTATCGGTGAACCCGTACGGGACCAGCAGGTCCACACGCCGCTCCATCTCCGCCGCCGCCTTCTCGGTAAAGGTCAGCGCCAGCACCTGCTCCGGCCGGGCCCGCCTGCTGTTGATCAGGTGGGCGATCCGGTGCGCGATTACCGTGGTCTTCCCCGTCCCCGCGCCCGCAATGATCAGCAACGGGCCATCGCCGTGCGCGACCGCCGCCTGCTGCGCCGCGTTCAGGCCCGCCAAGCCCGTCACGGAAGTGCTCGTTGAGATCGCTGAAATCTGTTCAGCCATTCCTCGCCACCCCTCCTAAGTCGTTCGACTACGTTCTTTCGATAATACCATGATGATTCCCTCCAACCATAATGTTCTGGCTCTTCCGTCAGGATAGCGTCAACGTCACTGCCAAAAAGGCTTGACCGCCCCTAAGGCTTGGAGTATGCATCATAACTAGTCACTACTGTCCGGTTGTTGTATCCGACCATCACCGTAACTACTGAACCTATAAGCGACTAACGGTCGTCATGCACAAAATCGATTTCAATTTCCGAGTACACTGGAGCCAGTCCTTCACGAAAGGAGTGGCCCGTGAACAGTGGTCGTACCGTCTTCGCGCAGGTGATGGAGTACCTTCCGCTCTCGGAGTTCCGCGCGTGTGTCGCCCGCTGCCAGGGCGAGCACAAGGTCCGTGGCTTCTCGTGCCTCGACCAGTTCTTGTGTCTGGCCTTTGCGCAGTTGACCTATCGGGAGAGCCTCCGCGACATCGAGACGTGCCTCCGTGCGATGCAACCCCGGCTCTACCACATGGGGATCCGCGGCCGGATAGCGCGCAGCACGCTCGCGGATGCCAACGAGAGGCGCGACTGGCGGATCTATGCCGACTTTTGCCCAGACCCTCATCAACATCGCCAAGCCGCTCTACGCGGCAGCCGGCGTCTGGCGCGTCGCTTTCGCGTTCGATCCACGACTCAAGCCTATTCTTCTGGTCGCCGGAAACAAATCGGGCATCAGCGAAAAGCGGTTTTACCGGCAGCTTATCGAGAAGGCCGACCGGCGATTTGCTGCCCATCTCTCATGTATCAAGAAAGGACGGGTCTAGCCATGGCGATCACGCTGAAAGACAAAATGAAGAATCTCAGCCCCGAGCGGCGAAAACAGATTGAAGTGCGCACCGCGGAGCTGATCAAAGAGCAGATGACCTTACAGCAACTGCGGCGCGCCCGCAAGCTGACGCAGGTCCGCATGGCCAAGACGCTCGGGATCACCCAGGACAGCGTATCGCGCCTTGAAAAGCGCAGCGACCTCCTGCTGTCCACACTGCGGAAAACCGTTCAGGCAATGGGCGGGAAGCTGTCTCTTGTCGCTGAATTTCCAGATCGCCCGCCTGTCACCTTGTCCGGCATCGCCGAAGACGAATCGACGTCCAAGCCGGCAGGCCGGAAAGGCGCGCATGCAGGCTCTATGGGTCGGCATAGCTCCATTATAGCTGCGAGAGGCTAAGCGCCCGTGGGGCGTATCTGCCGGATACCGAGAGATTCGTTCGGGTGAGGCGCCACGATCGTGTTCCCGACGACCTCGCACCGCTCGAACCAGAGCCGATCACTCTGCGAAAGCGTGCTGATATGGGTCAGGGTGTCGTGGACCGGCATGCCGATCGTGGAGGGCACGGCGACAATCTCGTGTGAGGCGTCGGCCGTTTATGCCGCAG
>NSJM01000034.1 GCA_002634395.1 Candidatus Methylomirabilis sp. | reverse complement strand
AACGGGGGGTGGCGGGGTTAGGACCTGATATTCATTTCAGCGATTTCTTGATATCCTCCCACAGGGCGCCTGTAGCCGTCCCGACCGCGCCGCCCACGATGGCACCTGTCGTTGGACTGCCGGCCATTGCGCCAATCGCTGCGCCGCCGGCTGCGCCGATGGCGCCTCCGCTCAAGGTGCGTTGCTGGCGCGTCGACATTCCGGCGCACCCAGTGGTCAGTCCGAGTACAAGCACCCCTAACGCGATCCATCTAGACATGGCTTTACTCATCCAGCTTGTCTCCCTTTGTCGAGTTGTCGAGCCACTGAACCAACGCGTACCTTTTATTTCTCAATTAAACACTTATTCAATAGCTCATTGAACCTCAGAGGCTTCGGCAGGACCCGGGTAATCCCAGCCTGTGCCACGACCTCAGGATCGAGCGCAGAGGAGTCGCCGGTGATGAGAATAATAGGGGTAATCGTATCGGACCTCCGGATACAGGCCGCCATCTCGAGGCCGGTCATGGCCGGCATGTGGTAGTCCGTCAGGATGAGATCGAAGTGGGACTCGGCTAAGGCGTGCAGCCCGGCGCGACCGTCCGTCGCGGTGTGCACATCGAAGCCCACACGCCCGAGATAGTCCGTCAACAGCTCCCGCAAGGCGGGATCGTCATCCACGACCAGGACCTTCTGTCGTGTATTCTGTAACTGTTGAATGTTCACTATTCCTCCCTCCTTTCTTTGAGAAGAGGAGGGGCAAGTACCATGCCATGAGTTTTGGCGTAATCCTTGAAGCCATGAACTCCTGTGAAAATAGTGAGTTACGCCTTGAAGTACAATATTCGCTGATCGTAACCGTTTCTTGTAGGAGGTCCGAACCATCGGGTTGGCTTGTAAATTTTTCTCGAATGATTAGGCAGAAACAACTTGAATCAACTGAATTCTAAAGGATCGCATGGCGAAAATGGATCCTGATGAGGTCACTAGGAGGGAGGGTAGTTTTTACTCGTTAGCGAACGACGTTGGAAAGTTCGTCGGAAAGGACGTGCGCCTTTTGGGCTAAGTTTATCGCCTGTTGGAAGTCCTTGGTGGTTAGCGCCTCTTTGGCCTGTGTGAGGAAGCTATTGATGGTTTGATAGGTCTCCCATTGGTCGGCCGTCAGCTTCAGGCGATCGATCGACAGCAAAGTCCGCTCAACGCCCCGAATCAGGGCATTGATTTCCTCCGTTAGGTGCGTCTCACGATCAGAGCTTACTAGTGGGGATAAGCGTGGCGTTGGCGGCTCCTGGCGCATTGACCGCACGGGAGCGGAGGGCGGCTCTGGGCGCGTCTGGCGTACGGGAGGCGAAGGAGTCGGCTTGAATACCCCCCTAAACTGAGCGCAACCAGCGACCAGCAAGAGGCACAGCAATGTAATGATCGTTCGTGGAGCTGTCACTAAAGTGTCTTCTTCATCCTGGATTAGGTTGTGGGAAATGTCACCGTCATTGTTGTTCCTTGTCCTACCATCGAATCAACCTCGATGCTGCCTCCATGCATCTGGACGATTCGGTAGACCAGTGAAAGCCCGATCCCGTTTCCATCAGGCTTGGTAGTGTAGTAGAGACGGAATATCTTGTCCAGGTCTCCGGCCGGGATCCCTCCCCCGTGGTCGATGACGCGCGCCTGGACCATGCCTCCGGCAGTCCGGTCCGTCTCGATGATCACCGCGCCGCCATCAGGCATCGCTTGGCAAGCATTGAGAACCAGGTTAAGAAACGCCTGCTGAAGCAGCTCCGGATCGCCATTGATGGATGGGAAGCCGCCATCGAGGTGAAAGGTGAACGTAATCTGATCGGCCGCCCCTTGTACGTTAGCCGTCCGAGCAACGTTCTGTAGCAGCGTGTTCAGGTCCAGAGGCTTCAGTTGGAGCGTCTGAGGACGGACAAAACGGAGAAATCCCTGCACGACACGATCGAGGCGATGAATCTCTCCTCCCAGGAACTCCAGGCTCTGGACCACTGCTTCAGGGGGATCATTCAGTTTCTGTTTCAACAGTTCCAGATGGATAATCATGGCGTTCAGCGGATTCTTGACTTCGTGGGCAACACCCGAGGTAAGCTTCCCAAGGTCGGCCAGTTTTCGAGAGTAGTCCACAAGCGACTGGATCTGCCGGAGCGGCTCGGTATTTTTCAAGAGAATCATTCCTCCGACTATGCCGTTCTTATCCAGGATTGGGTAGGCGGATGCCAGGACATCAAGGGGTGCGCCGCGGTCGTCCGGTACCGTCAGCGCAAGATTTCTCATCGGCTGTTGGCGCAGGAAGACCTCGCCTACCGCCTCTGCCAGGGGATGATTGGCTTCCAGGATGTGCCGTAACGATTGGCCGGCAGCGTTGACCAACGGGTGAGCCAGCAGGGCCTCAGCCGCCGGATTGGCGAAGATGATCGCCTGGTCTCTGTTCAGCAGAATGATGGCATCCTCAAAATGGTGAACGATCCCTTCCAGCCTGGTCTTCTCGCTGATCAGGGAGGATCGGTCCTCCTGGATCTGGCGCCACAAGAGGTTGAGCTTTGCCGCAATCTGTCCTACTTCGTCGTCGCGGTCGGACGCAAAGGCCGTATCAAACTCGCCACGCGTCATCCGATCGACCCCTTGAGCGATGTGCCGCAACGGCACTACCACCAGGTTCGAGAGGACAAAGGCGACGACCCAGGCGAGCGGGAACGCGAGTACCGCCAACAGCAGACTGCGCTGAACAGTGGCCGAGAGTTCGCGCCAGAGGAGGCCTCCGGCCAGTCCGAGCCGGACTGCTCCGAAAGGCCGGTCGTTGAGGCTGAGCGACAAGGTAGTCTCAAATACCTGATGCCGGCCGGCCAGCACTACGAGCTGTCGCAGAGAATTCAGCGTCAGCAACTGCTCGATCTGCGGACGTGAGGGGGCTTGTTGACCTTCGCGGGAGCGCTGGCTGTGCACCAGAATCAGGTTCGATTGATCGGTGATCATGGCGTAGACCAGGTGTGGGGAATAGCCGATGCTCGATTCGAGTAAAGCGCGGAGCTCACGGTCACGGCGCAGGGCGTTCTTGGGGTGGCTTCCCCGTGCTCGGGCCACAGCCCGAGTGCTGCCGGAAAATATCTGTTGAGCCTGGAAGGTTCCCTTTTCTGAGGCATCCTTGAGCAGCAGACGGGTTGTCGTGGAGAGGTGAACGACGATCGCAACCGAGACGATCAGGAGGACCAGGAGGCTGATGCCGAGGATTTCCTTGCCTCGGATGCCGAGCGCAATGCGCACTTATTCGTGTTCCTGTGAGACCGCCGAGGAAGAGGCCTCTTCCCGATAGCGGGCCAACTTATTGTGCAGTGTCTTGAGGCTGATCCCAAGGATCTCCGCGGCTCGGGTCTTATTCTGGTTTGTGCGTTCCAGCGTTGTGAGGATCAAGGCCTTTTCTGCCGCATCGATGGTGATCCCGACAGGGATGTTGAGTTCTGATGTCGGCCCATGACGCTGGCTTGGGAAGTTCGGGGGTAAATCGACCGGAGCAATTATGTTGCCCTGAGCCACTAGGGTGGCCCGCTCCAGCACATTCCGCAGCTCTCGAATATTGCCTGGCCACTCATGATCGGTCAGGAGTGCGAGCGCCCGCGCATCCACGCTTCTGACGGCTTTGCCGTATTTGTCATTAAACTCTTCGAGGAGCGATCGGATGAGGAGTGGGAGATCCTCCCGCCGCTCCCGAAGAGATGGGAGGTGAATACTGAATACGTTCAACCGGTAGTAAAGGTCCTTTCGGAGAAGACCATCATGGACCGCTTGCGCGGGATCCTTATTCGTTGCGGCGACCACTCGGACATCCACGCGGATTTCCTTGGCTCCGCCCAATCGGCGAAAGGCTCCCTCCTGGAGGATCCTGAGGAACTTGGCCTGGGTAGAGATCTTCATCTCAGCGACCTCATCGAGAAAGATGGTTCCGCCGTCAGCCAGTTCGAAGCATCCCATCCGCCGCTCTGTAGCGCCGGTGAAGGCCCCTTTCTCATGGCCGAAGATCTCGCTTTCCAGCAAGGTCTCCGGAATGGCAGCGCAGTTGATCGGGACGAAGGGACCCTGCTTCCGTGAGGAGAGATTGTGACTTGTCCGAGCAGCCAGCTCCTTTCCGGTCCCGCTCTCTCCCCAGATAAAAATCGGCGCAGTGCTTGGCGCCGCCAATTCGAGCAGCCGATAGACCTCCTGCATAGCTCGCGTATTGCCGACTAATTGGCCGAATCGACCCAGATGACGGACTTGGTGGCGCAGCAGTCTCACCTCCTGCAGTGCTGCCCCGCGCTCGAGGGCCTTTTCCACAAGAACTCGGAGCCGACCGATATCGACCGGTTTGGTGAGGTAGTCGTAGGCCCCTTCTTGCATCGCTTCTACCGCAGTCTCGATGGTTCCCTGACCGGTCAGGATAATCAGGGAAGGGAGAGTGCCATTGGCCTTAAGGGTTCGCAGGAGGGTAAGGCCATCCATCTTCGGCATCACGAGATCAGCGATGATGAGAGACGGCTGAAGCCCGGTCGCCTTGTCCAGGGCCTCCTGACCGTCAGCGGCGACAGTGGTCTCGTATCCCCATCCCGCAAGAAGCTCCTGGAGTCCGGTCCTGGAGGCAGGTTCGTCCTCTGCAATTAAGATCTTTACTTTTGCCATTGTGATTCCGGGGAAGAAAAGTCCTCAACGCACTTTTATTATCATAGGAGTTTTCCTCAACTTTGTGAAGTATCGTTCGTCAAACACGCTTGAAAACCCTTATAACCCTGTGGTAATGTGCGATATCACAATGCGACACGCAGAAAAACTCAAGATCAGTTACTTCGCGCAACGATTCCGGATCTGGCCGTTAGCATTTTCTGTCATGGTCCTGACGGGCTGTGCCATGCTCTTCCCTGAGACCACCCCTCCCGCCGGGGCTCCTGCCGAAGCGAAGCGACTATCCTTCACGGTGATCGCCCGCGGCTACCGCTGTGAGCCAGCCGTTATCGCGGTGGACCGGGAAGGAAGGTCGGCGTTGGTCAAGGTGACTATCCGGAGCGATGGCGCCAGACACATTTTCTCTATTCCCGATCTGGAGATCAGACGCTATCTCGAACCGGATCAGGAAATAACCGTTGAGTTCCTGGCAGAGCGGTCCGGAGTCTTCGATTTCGGCTGTACCCGGTTTCCGCTGATTACCCCGTTCGACCACAAAGGGAAACTCGCAATCAAGTAGTATAGACTACTTTTGTGATCGTGAGGCGGAAGGCGTGAGATCGTCACACCTGACGCCTCACGGATGGGCACAAGGCCGCCCCCACACCTCACTTCTTCACGCCTGACGGGTGAGCGCAAGACCTACCTGCTGGTCCGGCTTTCCCTCTCACTCCGCCATCTCTTTACCAGGATGACAGCATGTGCGTGCTCTGCTTGGCAGCGTTCGTGAAATCTGCTTGCGGAGTGAGAATCGCTTTGATAGCCTCGCCCTAGTACGTATCCACGAGTTGCGGGGTTGCCCGCTGCACCGTGTGGACTGGGGCGAGAAGGAGGTACGCGATGGCGGCAAAGAAGATTCTGATGCTTGTTGGGGATTTCGTCGAGGACTACGAGGCGATGGTCCCCTTTCAGATGTTGACCATGATCGGACATACGGTTCACGCGGTCTGCCCCGGCAAGAAGGCCGGTGACACGGTGCGGACAGCCGTCCACGACTTCGAGGGAGATCAGACGTATAGCGAGAAGCGGGGTCACGCCTTCGCCCTCAACGCTACGTTTGCCAAGATCAGACCTAAGAATTACGACGCTCTGGTAATTCCAGGAGGGCGCTCACCGGAATACCTTCGTCTGAACGAGAAGGTGCTCGACATCGTCCGCCACTTTGCAAAGGCGAACAAGCCGATCGCCTCCATTTGTCATGGACAGCAACTGTTGACGGCGGCCGGCGTCGTGGAGGGCAGGCGCTGCACCTCCTATCCGGCTGTGAGGCCCGAGCTGATCCTGGCCGGCGCCAAGTGGGAAGAGGTAAACGCCACCTTCTCCAATGCGTATGTGGATGGCAATCTGGTCACGGCTGCAGCCTGGCCGGGTCATCCTGAGTGGATGCGCAAGTTTTTGAACTTGCTAGGTTCCAAGATCGAGCCCTAAATATCATCTTGGTGATAGAGGAGCAACACCTTTGGCAAGGCTCGGGGTTGCTGGGCTGTTTCTTGCGGCGGTCGTGATCATAGGGATCGCGGGGTATCACTTCCTTGAGGAGTACACGTGGCTCGAAGCCTTCTATATGACGATTATCACCATCTCAACGGTGGGGTTTCGCGAAATAAGACCCTTGAGTTCGGCCGGCATGATCTTCACGATCGGGCTCCTGTTTGCCGGTCTGGGAGTGGTTCTCTATACGGCAGTAACCGTCACCGCAAAAATCGTAGAGGGGGAGTTTCAGCAGTTCTTCGGGAGGAAGAGAATGGAGAAGCAAATCGGCGCCCTGACAGACCACTATCTCGTGTGTGGTTATGGTCGCATCGGGGAGGTGGTCTGCCGCGAGTTAGCCTCTAAGCCGGTCCCGTTCGTGGTCATTGAACGGAAGGAAGAGCGGGTCCGTAGGGTGGAGGAGGCTGGCTACCTGTACCTCGTGGGGGATGCCACCAATGAGAAGGTCCTCCTGGCGGCCGGGGTAATGAAGGCCAAGGGTCTCTTTGCCACGCTGCCGGTCGATGCGGACAATGTCTTTGTGATCCTTACGGCCAAGGATCTTCACCCCCCCTCCTTGTCGTGGCCAGGGCCGAGACGGAGCGGAGTGAAAGGACCCTCGCCCACGCTGGAGCCGATAAGGTCATCTCGCCCTATGCAATGGGAGGGCACCGCATGGCTCAGGCGGCACTGCGCCCCGCCGTGGTGGATATCATTGAACTGGCCACGCACTATCAAAGCCTGGAGTTGCAACTTGAGGAGATCGTCATGCCGCCTGGCTCTCCCTGCGAGGGGGTTACGCTGCGCGACTCCGGACTGTATCAGGAGCCAGGGGTGATTGTGGTGGCGATCAAACGGGCGGCGGGCGGCATGATCTTTAACCCCTCCACAGATGAAAAGATTGAGGCAGGGGACCACCTTGTCGCCTTGGGAGAGGCTATCCGTCTGAGGGGATTGGAGCAACGAGTGAAACTAACCTCTTTGTGATAAAAGATACGCCAGAGGTCAGCTCTATCCGAGGCTGAAGGCTGTTAGACTGCTTCAGTCTCCGGTCTTCAGTCTAAATACCTAGGCTGACGGCTGAACGCTGACTGCTGGCAGTTATTTTCTGGGGAAGGGTCATATGATGCGGTGGGAAGAGATGACACCTGAGCCCTGGTTCTGGGGATGGGGGATTCTCTGGATGATCATGATTACGGCCTTTTGGTTTCTCATCTTGCTGGTACTGGCGCTCACGGTCCGCTGGCTCTGGCGGGCCGGTTCCGGGATCCGGTCTGTTCAGCGGTCGGAAGAGTCGGCCATAGAGATCCTCAAGAAGCGATATGTGCGCGGCGAGATTGAGAAGGAAGAGTTCGAGGCCAAGAAGCGCGATCTGGTGTGAGGGGAGGGGACAGACAGAATGATGTCACGGTTACAGGTTGACTCGAAGTCCTCCGGATCTCTCGCCCGATCGGTCGATGGAAAGGTGCTGGGTTATGCTGCCGCGTTGTTCGTCGTGTTGCCTTTCCTGGTGTGGTACATAGACGGTCCGGTGGAGAGCTTCATCCCGTCGGTGCAAAGCGATTGGGGGCGGCGTGTGGCGACTGCGATCACTGCAATGGGATACGGCCTCGCGGATGCCGCGATTGCTGCTACCATTTTGGCCATCGGCCTGAAGGCTGGAAGGCATCGAGAGGTGGTCGCGGGCAAACTCGGATTGCTTGCGGTGATCGTCGGCAGCCTTTCTGTCCAGACCCTAAAAAACCTGTTTTGCCGGTCCCGTCCCTTTACCGAAATGTCGGGCCAGTTTTTCGTGAATTTTCCTTGCCTGGGGAAGGGCGCCGGCTTCATTTCTTTCCCATCCGGCCATTCTGTAACCGCCTTCGCCCTCGCATTTGTGCTCGCCCGTACCTATCCCAGGTATGCGTGTCTCTTCTATGGACTGGCCGTCCTGGTCGCCCTCTCCAGAGTCTATCTCGCCAAGCATTTCCCTTCTGATGTAGTGGCCGGAGCCGCTATCGGGCTTTTGGCGGGTTGGATTACCTGTCGATTTTCGATTTTTTCCCCCGTGCATGGGCGCACCTGAGAAGGCGATACCTGCGGCAACCGGTTCCCGCCGTTGGGTTCGAGAAATTGCTGTGGGGAGCCTTCTCTTCAGTGTGTGTCTTCTCCTCTTTTTCTATCGTCTCGACTCGCTCTCACTGTTTGACGCAGACGAGCCGGCCTACGCTGAGGCGGCACGGGAGATGCTGATCTCGGGAGACTGGATCACGCCTCACTTCAATTTTCAGCCCCGCTTTGATAAACCGATCTTATTTTACTGGTTGATCGCGCTGGCCTACAAAGGATTCGGGATCGGCGAGTATGCCGCTCGCTTCTGGTCTGCGATCTTTGCGACCGGCCTGACGCTGTCAATTTACCAGTTCGGACGACAACTGCTGGGTCAACGGGGCGCATGTATTGCCGCTCTGGCCTTTGCCACGAATGTCGGGACCGTGGTTCTGGCACGGGCGGCGGTCACCGATATGACGCTCGCCTTTTGTATGACCTGGGTACTCTTCAGTTTTTTCGATGTCTATCTGACGACGGACAAGACGCGCGAGCGTCTCCTCTTTGTTGGGTATCTTGCGATGGCGCTCGCCGTTCTCACGAAGGGCCCGATCGGCCTTCTACTCCCCGGACTGATTATCGGCCTGTTTCTGGTCATTCGAAGAAAGGCCCGGACGACTCTTTCCAGGCTCCGCCTGCTTCCCGGTATTGGCCTGTTTGCCGTGATCGCGCTACCTTGGTACCTTTTGGTCCTGCGGGAGAATGGATGGGCGTTTATTCAAGGATTCTTTGTGCAGCACCACCTGAACCGCTACCTGGGTGTTGTGTCAAGCCATGTCGGAAGCCCTTTGTATTTCCTGCCCGTGGTCGTTCTCGGCTTTCTCCCATGGAGTGCGACGCTGCCCAATGCCTTTGGCCGGCTCTGGACTATCCGTAGCCGACTACGCGATGAACTGACCGGACGGCAGGAGCTGTTGATCTTTTTGTGGCTTTGGATCGGCGTTGTCGTACTGTTTTTCTCACTCTCCCGTACGAAACTTCCCTCCTACATTTTTCCCGCTGTTCCTGCGCTCGCGCTGCTGGCAGGGGCTACGGGAGAAGCTGTTCTCGACGAACGACAACAAGAGGGGAGATGGGCGAAGGTAGGTGACTGGTTCATGGGCGGGATGGTCTGTTCACTGGTCCTTATCCTTCTGTTGCTGCCGTCCATTGTCGATCGCATTCGTCTTCGCGAGGCGCCGGACATCCCGCCATTTGACTTCGGGTTTACGCCTTATGTGCTGGCCGTCCTGTTTCTGGTTGGGCTGACCTTCGCAATAGCAGCCAGACGAAGAGGGCAGGGGAATATGGCAGCGACCGCGATGGCGGGCACGATGATCCTGAGCATCGTACTGGCCGTCCGTCAGGTTGCGCCGGCCGTTCAGGAAAGTATGCAGAAGTCTCTCCGTGATATCGCTCTTATGGCCAGGCAGGAGCTTCGCTCCGTCGACCTTGTGGTGACCTACGACCTGAATGCGCCCAGCCTTGTATTTTACTCAGAAAGACCGGTTGCGATCATCAGGAAGGGCGAGGAATCTGAGTTTCAGCGTCTTGCCGCGACTCATGAGCGACTCTTCATTGTCGCGAAGGCCGCCGCCGAGACACGCTTGCGAAAGATTCCGGACATTTTCCCCTTGGACAGGCGAGGGGGGTATGTCCTATACTCTAACCATTATGGTCCGTAAGACAGGTCTGATTGACGTAGAGGCGCGCACATGATTGCTGAGACGATTCTCTCCCCTGTAGCTCCTGAACTCGCCTTAGTCGAAGAGCGGCTGCTCCAAGACATCAGCGGCGATGTGGAGTTGATCTCCGAGATTATCCGGTACGTGCTGAAGAGCGGAGGGAAACGGGTGCGACCTGCGCTGCTGTTACTTTCGGCCAAGCTCTGTGGCTACGGCGGCGGTTCACGCAATGTCGATCTGGCGGCGGTGGCCGAGTATATGCACGCGGCTACGCTCATCCATGATGATATTATCGATCGTGCCGATAAGCGCCGCGGGCTGCCGTCGGCGAATAGCACCTGGGGTTCTCAGATCTCTGTGCTGGCCGGCGACTTCTTGTATGCCAGATCGCTTCAGATGCTGGTGATCGATGGTGACCTGGCTGTCATGCGAGCCTTTGCCGACGCGACGGTTCGGATGATTGAGGGTCAGGTGCGCGAGGTTCAGATGGCCGGAAACCTCGACCTCACCGATAACGAGTATCTGGGCATCATCACATCAAAGACCGCTGCCCTGATCTCCGTCGCTTGCAGGACCGGCGCCCTGATCGCCGGCAGGCCGGCGGCGGAGGTGGCCGCATTAACCGAGTTCGGCCTGAATCTGGGAATCGGGTTTCAGTTGGTCGATGACGCGCTGGACTTCGTTGCCGAGGAGTACCGGCTGGGTAAGCCTGTGGGGAACGATTTTAAAGAGGGGAAGATGACGTTTCCAGTGCTCCATGTGATGCGGACAGGCTCGGAGTCCGATCAGGGCAGGATCAGAGAGTTAGCTGCGCAGGAGACCATCGGAGAGGCCGACATGGCAGAGGTCAAGACGATCGTGGAACGGCATGGCGCCGTTGCGGCCACGATGGATCTTGTTCGCATCTATCTTCAGAAAGCGAAGGTATCCCTTAGTATCTTTCCTGACTCGGCTGCCAAACGTTCGCTTACCCTGATGGTTGATTTTGTCGGAGATCGAGACTGGTGATCGCCGGCCTATTTCCCCTGAAGGTACTTTTACCGCGCCTTCCTCCTTCCGAGTTGTTCGATGGTATGCAATCATCGTTCTTACTGAACACTGAACACTTACACTTATGAGTATGGCGATCAACCTGCTTCAGATCCGAAACTTTTCTATCATTGCGCACATCGATCATGGAAAATCGACCCTGGCTGATCGGATTCTGGAGGCTACCGGGGCGCTCGCGCCCCGTGAGATGGAGGCTCAGGTTCTGGACCGCATGGACCTCGAGCGGGAACGAGGCATTACCATCAAGGCCAAGGCCGTTCGCCTTCACTACAAGCGGCAGGGCGGACAAGAGCATATTCTGAACCTGATCGATACGCCGGGCCATGTGGACTTTAGCTATGAGGTCTCGCGGAGCCTCTCTGCGTGCGAGGGTGCGTTGCTCGTGATCGATGCCGTCCAGGGAGTAGAGGCGCAGACGCTCGCCAATGTTCATCTTGCCATGGATCATGACCTGGCCATCATCCCGGTTATTAATAAGATCGACCTGCCGAATGCCGATATTGCAAGGGTGAAGGCACAGATCGAGGAAACCCTGGCCATCGATGCCTCTGAGGCGATCCTCTGTAGCGCCAAACAGGGGATCGGAACTGAAGAGGTGATCGAGGCGATCATCAAGCGGATTCCGCCTCCCCAAGGGTCTCCGCAGGCTCCCCTGAAAGCGCTGATCTTTGATTCTTCATTCGACCCGTACCAAGGCGTCATCGTGTATGTCCGGCTGTATGAGGGACAGGTACGCCCGGGGATGCGGATACTCCTGATGTCCACCGGCGTTGCGTTCGAGGTGTTACAGGTCGGTGTCTTTACCCCTCAGATGCGTCCAGCAGATCTCCTGTCAGCCGGAGAGGTCGGATACATCATTGCCGGGATCAAGGACGTGCGTCAGACCAGAGTAGGGGATACCATTACTGCCGAAGACAGACCTGCAACCGGGCCCCTACCCGGTTTCAAAGAGGTCCGGCCTATGGTGTTTGCCGGTCTGTACCCGACCGAGAGCGAACAGTACCTGGAGATGAAGGAGGCGTTGGAGAAGCTCCGCCTTAACGATTTTTCCTTTAGCTTTGAGCCGGAGACCTCTCTCGCCCTCGGCTTTGGCTTCCGGTGTGGTTTCCTTGGCTTACTCCACATGGAGATCATCCAGGAGCGGCTGGAGCGCGAGTTCGGCCTGACGCTGATTACGACCGCTCCGACCGTGGTATACCGAGTGGTCAAGAAGGACGGATCCGTCGTTGAGGTGGACAACCCCAGCGACCTTCCTCTTACGCAGCAGATCGAACGAGTTGAGGAGCCATACATCAAGGCCTCCATCATGGCGCCTGGCGAGTATATTGGGCCAATCTTTGGGCTCTGTCAGGAGAAGCGTGGGATTCAGCGCGGCATCGAGTACATGGAAGGCGGTCGAATCCTCATTACCTATGACCTCCCGCTCAACGAGATCGTCATGGATTTCTACGACCGGCTGAAGTCTGCAACCCGTGGTTACGCCTCACTGGACTACGAATTCCTTGATTATCGGGAGGGCCACCTGGCAAAGCTTGATATCCTGGTTAACGATGAGCCGGTTGACGCGCTTTCCTGCATCGTCCCGAAGGAGCAGGCCTATCTGAGGGGCCGGATGCTGGTGGAGCGGATGCGAGAGCTGATTCCCAGGCAACT
The DNA here is from genome assembly GCA_002634395.1 of Candidatus Methylomirabilis sp. Lineage (GTDB taxonomy): Bacteria > Methylomirabilota > Methylomirabilia > Methylomirabilales > Methylomirabilaceae > Methylomirabilis > Methylomirabilis tolerans. Next base: position 13,699 of record NSJM01000034.1, on the reverse strand, counting down.
CTTCGAGGTCGTGATTCAGGCTGCTCTTGGTGGTAAGGTCATCGCGCGCGAGAGCGTGCGCCCCCTGCGCAAAAACGTAACGGCCAAATGCTATGGTGGAGACATCACCCGCAAGCGAAAGCTGCTTGAGCGCCAGAAGGAGGGGAAGCGCAGGATGAAGCAGGTTGGGAGAGTCGAGATTCCGCAGGAAGCCTTCATGGCGGTGCTGAAGGTGAAAAGTCCATGAGGCGACGGATGACGGATGAGACGATAAAGGAGGGCCGGGAGCAGGTGCCGCCGCCAGGCGCAAAATCGGAAAAGTCGGTTGTTCGCCAGTATGCTGAAGCCGTCATCATTGCCGTTATCCTGGCGTTGGTGATCAGGAGCTTCGTCATCCAGGCCTTTAAAATCCCATCCGGGTCGATGCTCCAGACACTACAAATCGGTGACCACATTCTGGTGAATAAGTTCCTGTATTGGTTCACCGGGGTGCAGCAGGGTGACATTATTGTATTTAAGTTCCCCCAGGATGAGGGGAGAGACTTTATTAAGCGAGTCGTCGCCCTGCCTGGTGAGAAGGTAGAGGTTCGGGGCAAACAGGTCTACGTTAACGATAACCCTCTTACTGAGCCATACACGGTTCATCTGGATCCTGTCCTCCTCGATAATCCAGGTTCGTCTCGGGACAACTTCGGTCCGGTCATGGTTCCGCCTGGCCAACTGTTCATGATGGGCGACAACCGGGACTACAGTATGGATAGCCGGTTCTGGGGCTTTCTTGACATGAAGAAGATCAAGGGGAAAGCCTTTATTATCTATTGGTCATGGGATCACGAGCGCTTCAGGCCCCGATGGGATCGCATTGGAATGTTGGTGCGATGAATACAGTGCAAAGTTCCAGGTTCAACGTTCCACGTTCAGAATCCGGAGCACGGAACTTGGAACCCGGAACGATGAAGCCCAGCTTAGAACCTAAAATCTTGAACCTTGAACCCCTTGGTCTATACATCCATATCCCCTACTGCCTGTCACGCTGTCATTACTGCGACTTCAACACCTATCGCGTCGATACTGCTGCCGTGCAGCAGTATCTGGATGGGTTGGCGCAAGAGATAACACTTCGCGCCACCGCTATGGCAATTCGAGATCGGCGGATCTGTTCTGTTTTTTTCGGTGGCGGGACACCCTCAATCCTTCAAGCATCACAACTTATCGACGTCCTCGATCACTGCCGAGCCGCCTTCACCTTCGAGGACGACGTAGAGATCAGCCTCGAGGCCAACCCGGGGACGGTGGACCTTCCGAAGCTTCGTGCACTGTGGGAGGCCGGGGTGACCCGTCTAAGCGTAGGGGTACAGGCTGTTCAAGACCGACTCCTCCGGCGGATTGGTCGCGTCCATACCGCGTCCGAGGCTGAACAGGCCTTCAGGCTGATGCGTGAGGCCGGTTTCGATAACATCAACCTGGACTTGATGTTCGGCCTGCCAGGCCAGAGCATGGGTGACTGGGTGGAGACTCTTGACTGGGCCATCGGTGTCGGTCCTGAGCACATCTCCGCTTACGGGCTGATCCTCGAAGAGGGCACGCCTCTCTATCAGGAGCATCGAGAAGGGGAGATCGGGCTACCCGACGAAGAGACGGAAGCGATGATGTACCAGATGGCCGTGGACCGGCTGCGTGATGCCGGCTTCGAGCAGTACGAAATCTCAAACTTTGCGTGCCCAGGCTTTCGTTGTCGCCATAATCTGGTCTACTGGCAACACCAGGAGTACTTCGGTTTCGGCGCGGGAGCGCACTCATTTCTTGCCGGACGGAGGTTGTATAACGAGTTACTGCCCGCACGCTACGTGTGCGCCATTGCCGAGCATGGAACAGCCGTGGCCGGCAGCGAAGAGCTTTCGGCCGAGATGCTGCGGTCCGAGCGCCTGATGTTGGGCCTTCGGCTCCGGACCGGGTTGGACGTGCAGGTATTCAAGGATATACTCGGCGTTGAAGATCTCTCTGCGTCTGATCGGGTTGCGCGTCTCTTGGACGATGGGTTTCTTTGTGTGGAGGAGGGACGGGTGCAGATCACGGAGCGTGGGCTCCTGGTGGCCAATGAACTGATTGTCCAACTCCTCTGATTCCAGGGCTGACTCTCCAACTCACGACCAACGGCCAATCCGCTTGACAATGGTGGTTGTTTTTCTTAGGATTTTTTAGGAACTCGGCATTCTTCGTTGCGGAGTGCTACGTGTTGAAAGAAGGGTTAGGAAAAGGAATCGAGGGACTGATGTGGACGCATGAACTTACTCCGAGGGAGCGTGAGATCCTGAGGGTCATTATCCATGACTATATCACCTCCGGGGAGCCTGTAGGATCCAGAAGTATCGCCAGACGCCATTTAGGACATCTCAGCCCTGCCACCATCCGTAATGTGATGGCGGACTTGGAAGAGGTGGGCTACCTCTCTCAGCCGCACGCTTCAGCCGGCAGGGTTCCAACCGATTCCGGCTACCGCTTCTATGTTGATAGCCTCATGCAGCGCCCTAAATTGTCGAAGGTAGAGGAAAGCCGGATCGAGCAAGGGATCCGTCCAAGCCATGGTGAGGCCGAGGAGTTAGTGCAGGGGGTCAGCCGAATCCTCTCCGATCTGTCGCGATATGCTTCCGTCGTTCTTGCGCCGAAGTTTGCTCAGAACACTTGGCGACGCATGAACTTTGTCCACCTTAATCGGGAACGGATCCTGGTGGTCCTGATGGCTGATTCCGGGCTTGTGCAGCAGAAGGTGATTGCTATTGATGAGTTGATCGAGCAGCCGGAGTTGGATCGGATTTCCAACTATCTGAACAGTGTATTAGGAGGGGTGACCCTTCACGAGGTGAGAAAGAGGATCATTTCCCGGATGGCCGAGGAGCGCGATGAGTTCAATCGCCTGATGCGACGCGCGCTGGATCTCAGCACCAAGACGCTGGAGGGTGAGGAGGAGCACGTCTATGTCGGAGGGGCGGCTAACATCGCTCACCAGCCGGAGTTCGCCGATATAAAGAAGATGAAGAATATCTTCGCAGCCTTCGAGGAAAAGTCAAAGTTAGTAAAAATCCTTGATTACTGCCTGACCCAGGAGGGATTAAAGATTATCATCGGCCGCGAGAGTGAGATGAGAGAGATGCGTGATCTCAGCCTGATCGTCTCCCCGTACAAGAGTGGGGATCATGTTGTCGGCGTGCTCGGAATCGTGGGACCGAAACGGATCGCCTACGACCGGATGGCAGCCCTCGTTGATTGTACGGCCAAGCTCGTCAGCAAGCTCCTCACAGAGGCCGATGTGTAGCGTGTTCTCAAGAGCGATGGTGGGCCGTGGAGCCCGACGGACTACTCTACTGAATCTGTGGATGGATCAATAGGGATCGATTGAATGATGGATCAAGAAAGCGAAGAAGCCAAAGCACCAACAGGCGATAACGTCCAGGAGGGTTCTGTCGTCACTACGACTGAGTTGGAGTCGACGATCAGCACGCTGCAAGCCGGCATTAAGGAAAGAATTGCCGAGGTGGAATCGCTGAACGACCGCCTCCTTCGTCTGCATGCGGAGTTTGAGAATTACAAGAAGCGAGCGGCCCGCGAGCGAGGTGAGTTCGCGAGGTTCGCGAACGAAGGGCTACTTTTAGAACTGCTGCCTGTCGTAGACAGTCTGGAGCATGCTGTCGCTACGACCAGGCTGGGAATAGACGCTCAAGGTATCGCCGATGGCCTCAATGTCATTCATCGACTTTTTCAGGCAACGTTGGAGAAGACCGGGGTAAAGCCCATCGAGGCGTTGGGGCATGAGTTCGATCCGAACTTCCATCAGGCTGTCACTCAGGTAGAGACGACTGATGGCCGGGACAACATCGTGGTCGAGGAAGTGCGAAAAGGATACCTCCTGGAAGGGCGTTTGCTGCGGCCGGCGATGGTAAAGGTATCGAAAGCGAGGGTTCAAAGTTCAGGGTTCGAGGTTCCAGGGTCCGAAGCAGGAGGACCTGACACACGAGACGTTGAATCTGGCCCATGTGAGCCATGAGCAAGCGCGACTACTACCAGGTGCTTGGGGTCGATCGGGAAGCTTCTCCCGATGAGGTTAAGCGAGCCTACCGTCGGCTGGCCCATAAGTATCACCCGGACAAGAATGCTGGTGATAAGGCGTCGGAAGAGCAGTTCAAGGAGGCTACGGAGGCCTATGAGACCCTGAACAATCCCGAGAAGCGGGCGGCCTATGACCGGTTCGGGGTTACCGGAGAAAGGGCGGGTTTCGGGGGATTTGGTGAGGCCGGGTTTGGATCTGTCTTTGAGGATCTCTTTGAGGGGTTCTTCGGAGGGTCGACTCGGCGGGCTGCCTCCCGTGGCGCCGATCTTCGCTACAACCTTGAGATCAGTCTTGAGGAAGCGATTCTTGGGGTAGAGAAAGAGATTATCATCCCCAGGCTGGAACCATGTGACGTCTGTAAGGGGAGTGGAGCGAAGCCCGGGACATCCCCGACTGCCTGTCGTTCCTGCCGCGGCAGCGGCCAGGTCCGATACTCGCAAGGCTTTCTTACGATTAGCCAAACCTGCTCGGCCTGTCGAGGCGAGGGGCGCGTCATTGAGCAGCGATGCCGCGACTGTCGAGGATCGGGACGGTCTCGGTCCGATCGGTCCTTGACGGTGAAGATTCCTGCCGGCGTGGAAACGGGGATGCGCTTGAAGCTCCAAGGCGAGGGCGAGGCCGGTCCCCATTGGGGGGAGCGGGGCGATCTGTATGTCGTTATCACCGTAAAGGAGCACCCGCTTTTCTCACGTCACGGCGACGATCTCTGCTGTGAGGTCCCCGTCAGCTTTGTCCAGGCAATCTTGGGGGCCGAGTTGGAAATCCCGAGCTTTTTCGGGATGACGAAGCTCAGGATCCCCACTGGGACTCAGCCCGGCGCCGAGTTCCGCATTCGTGGTAAGGGTGTACCGCGCTTGCGTGGTCATGATCAAGGAGATTTGGTGGTCAGGATCGTGATCGAGATACCCAAGCGGCTGACCACGAAGCAGCGCGAGTTGCTGGAAGCATACGCTGCCCTGGAAGATGGCGATGGAAGTCCGCTGACCCAGAGCTTCTTTGAGAAGGTGAAGAGCCTTTTCGGTTGATCTGCCCTGCTGCATGCTGCTCTCCGATTCCACATCCTGCGATTGATGCCAGGCAGAGGTAGAGAAGCTGTCAGCTTTCAGCGGTCAGCTCTCAGCACCAGGCATAAGAGGCTGAAGGTAGATAGACTGAAGGTTTTGAGGATTCTTCAGCCTTCAGTCTAAACATCTGCTTTTAGTGCTGACCGCTGACGGCTATTTACTCAAGGTAGCTAGCCAATGACAGGCAGATCGCTATATCTTATCGACGGGAGTTCCTACCTGTTTCGAGCCTACCATGCGCTTCCACCCCTGACTAATAGCGAGGGGATTCCGACCGGAGCCGTATACGGTTTCACCAATATGCTTTTAAAAATTATCCGGGACGAGCGTCCGGAGGCTCTGGTCGTGGTCTTCGATTCTGCAGGACCGACCGAGCGACATGCGCGATACGCTGACTATAAGGCGAATCGCGTGCAGATGCCGGACGATCTGAGCCGTCAGATTCCTTACATCCATCGAGTGGTTGAGGCGATGCGCATTCCGCTCCTGATGCAACAGGGGCAAGAGGCGGACGACCTGATCGGTTCGCTGGCAAAGCAAGCCGAGGCACGGGACTTTTACGTCACCATTGTCACGGGCGATAAGGACATGCTCCAACTCATCGGGCGCGGGATTCGGGTCTATGATTCGATGAAGGAGACAGTCTACGGCGAATCGGAGGTCCTGAAGCGCTTCGGCGTACCCCCCGGTCAGGTGGTGGAGGTGATGGGGCTGATGGGCGATCCGATTGATAATATCCCCGGTGTGCGCGGAATCGGAGAGAAGACTGCCAGGAGCCTCGTCCAGCAGTTCGGGAGCATCGACGAGGTGATCGCTCGCCTGCATGAGATCAAATCCGCAAAGGTCCGACAGATTCTAAGAGATCAGGTTGAGCAGGCCCGGCTCAGCCGGGATCTGGCTCGCCTCAGGACGGACCTCCAGGTGAGTGTAGACCTTGGACAGGTGACGTTGCGCGAGCCGGACTATGCTGCTCTGCAGGCCCTTTTTCGGGAGCTGGGCTTTGCAGGGCTCCAGCGGACGTTCACCCCTGTGGCTTCGCACAGCTCGCTCCGTATGGTCGTTATCGATCGCGAGGAAGAGATTGGTGAGATCGCCAGGAAACTCCTGGACTCCGACAGCGTGGCCATCGCCGTCGCGCTGCGTGGCGACGGGACGGCTGATGAAGAGTTCTGCGGCCTTGCCTTCTGTAGAGAGCCTGATGTTGCCCTCTGCCTATCGCCCATCTTCATGACCGGCTCTTGTCCTGAGCGTCTGCGCCCTATCCTGACAGGGGAGCAACCCGCGAAGATCGGCCACGACCTCAAGCGGATCATGACCGCCCTCAGAACAAAGGACGTTGTCTTGAGAGGACTCTCCTTTGACACCATGGTGGCGTCCTATCTTCTGAACTCCAACCGATCGGATCACTCTCTTGCGGCTTTGGCGCTTGAGCTATTGGGTGTGAAGTATGAGCAGGAGCCTGGAGCCAAGGGCGGAGATGACAGACAGGAGACGGCCATGAGGCGGGCAGCCGAAGAGGCCCACCTCGCATGGCAACTGAAAGAGATGTTGTTGCCGAGGCTTCAGCAGTTTGGGCTGCTGCCGCTATTTGACACGATCGAGATGCCGCTGATCGATGTCTTGGCCTCGATGGAAGAAGTCGGATTTAGAGTTGATGTCGAACAGCTCAGCGAATTGGGCAAGGAGTTGGAGGGCCAACTCGGCCGGCTCGAGTCGAGGATCTTCGTTCTGGCTGGCGAGCGCTTCAATATCAATTCGCCGAAGCAGCTCTCGGATGTGTTGTTTCAGCGGCTAAAGCTGCAGCCGCTGAAGCGGACTAAGACCGGCTATTCCACCAATATGGAGGTGCTTCAGCGGTTGGCCATGACTCACGAACTCCCCGCGGAGGTCCTGAATTATCGGAGCCTCACAAAACTCAAATCGACCTATATCGATGTGCTGCTCCGACTTGCTGATCCTGTCACCGGCCGAATCCATACATCGTTCAATCAGACGGTGGCTGCGACAGGACGCCTGAGTTCCAGCGAGCCGAATCTCCAGAATATTCCGGTTCGCACTGAGGTCGGGCGGCGGATCCGACAGGCGTTCATCGCCTCAGAGGATCATCGGCTCCTGTCGGCCGACTATTCCCAGATCGAGCTGCGGATTCTGGCGCACCTTTCCCAGGACCAGGCGCTCATCGCTGCCTTCACGACAGGGGTTGATGTGCACCGTGCTACGGCTTCCGAGATCTTCGGTGTACAGTCGGATGGGGTGACGGCGGAGATGAGACGACGGGCAAAGGTGATCAACTTTGGCATCATCTACGGGATGAGTCCCTTTGGTCTGGCCTCGGAACTCGACATGTCACAGGAAGAGGCCGGTCTGTACATCGACCGTTATTTCCAAATTTATCATGGGGTCAAGGCATTTATCGATCGGATGGTTGTAGAGGCCAGGGAGCGTGGCTTCGTGAGTACGCTCTGGGGACGTCGCCGGGCGATTCCGGAGTTGAAGAGTTCCGACCAGACGGTTCGACAACTTGGGGAGCGGTTGGCAGTGAATACGCCGATTCAGGGGTCGGCCGCAGACCTGATCAAGGTTGCGATGATCGCTATCTTCCGACGCCTGACGTTAGAACAGTTGGGGACCAGGATGATTCTCCAGATCCACGATGAGCTGCTGTTCGAGGTGCCCGAAGCCGAGTTGGACGTCGCCAAGCGGATAGCTACCGAAGAGATGGAACAGGCGGCGTCGCTTTGCGTCCCTCTGAAGGTGGACATCGGGATCGGGATGAACTGGATCGAGGCTCATGCCTGACGAGCAGCACGCCGGGCAAATGGTAGTGGTGGGTCTGACAGGGGAGATCTGCTGGAGCAAGGGCTTCTCGATGTCGACAGCCGGCATACTCGTAGCCTGATGATGCGCTCCCATGACAAAGTCAGCAAGTTGTTCTTCTTGAAAGCTAATGCTCAGGCTGCCACCTCGACGGTTGCATAGAAGTTCACATGCTTCGGAGTGCGACGCGGTCTCACTGCGCGCCGCCTTGGAGACGGAACCCTGATTCCGTCCTCGCGCAGGCCGCGGAGATGCAGCTCGATAGCGCTCTCAATCCGCCGTAGAGCCGCATCGATGGTCTTCCCGGTTGCTACGCAGCCAGGAAGATCCGGAACCGACGCGCCCCAATCGCTACCTACGTCTTTGTCGATTCGTACCAAGTACTGTCGCTTCATGATTTCTTCTCTCGCGCTAGCCTCGCCTGTCGTCTGATCGACGCCAGCGTTCCCTTCGGCATGTCGTCACTCGGATGCCCGTTGATGGTGACCCGTCCGGGCTTTGTGGCGTGCTTGTACTGGCGATGGCTGCCCTCAGTCACAACCCTGTACCATCCGTCCTGCTCGATCATACGGATTACGTCTCGGACCTTCACAGACCTACAATACCATGCCCGGGGTCTTTCTCGCTATAGAGCCCAACGGCGGGTATAAGGCGCGCGGCTTTTTGCCGTCGCCCTTAATGCCCTGGTTCGGTAGAGCGTGCATACAACTTGACGTATCGGCAACACTCAGCGCACATCAAACCCTCATGTACGGGACCAGCCAGTTTGGTTAACAAAGTAACGGTCTGCGCATAGCACTTCAAGGAGGTTTGCTATGTAGATGTGATTGTCGAACGCCCCGTCGTCATCGCCGCCATCCCAAATTATGTCGCCGGTAAAGATAGCTTCTGTGCGACCCCTTCGATCGTAAAGGACACCCAACTGAGGATTAGTGTCCCAGTGGCAGTTGCTATTATAGGCCTTGAGGTGCATGCCATCACCACCAGAAATTAGATTGCCTGTGGACCACTGCAACGGCACAGCAAATATTAGGCCAATCCGCCTTACGCCAGAAAAGAGTCTATCATTCGCTATACACGACATTGGACGTACCGCGGCGGCATCTATTACGAGGCACTTATTGGCATCGGAGAAGCTCTTGCAGACGGGATGCTCGTGTGCATGCTTACCGTCGGCCATGATAAGTTTTAATTGTCGAGAGGAAAGAAAGGCTTCCAAGGATGCGCGAAAGTCTGAGTCCAAAGCGTTGGTATATTCAGACCAGATGTCATGCGCTCCAAGTTCGATGATGGAAATGGATCCAGCGGATTCCAGTTCATCAAGTAACGGTAGGGGGATTCGTGGGTCACCCCTGAATAAATCTTGCTCAAAAACAAGAGCATGAGGCCGCCAGGTGCGAATTGTTTCCGGATCAACGAGGTCGCAGTTGACATCGCAGCCGTCCTTCGGAATTTGTTGGTGCACCGCTCAGCACAGGCGTACATCGTGGCCCCTCTGACGAAGTTCTTCGACAAGCTTCTTAGAGTTTAGGGAGTTAAGACCACCATCGGAACGTGGATAATTCTGAAAGTACAAGATACGAAATGTTGATGGTGGGAGCGGGGACCGCACGCAGGTTGTGGCCACCCTTTGAGACCTATCACCATTTTCGGCAGGTCGCCCCTGGCGATCTACCCACGGGCGGCTCTTGTACTCAAGAAACGTTGCGCGGTCCCATTCTGCGTCTGCCATCTCGTGACAGTTGGCACAGAGGCAGATGAGATTGTCAGCCGAATGGTCTCCCGAAAGACGCCACGGGACGATATGCGCTCGCTCTAGCGGAAACGTGATTCCACAGCAGGCGCAACGGTGTCCAGCCTGGACAAACACAGCCCTAGCTACATCACTAGGTATTTTAGGTCGTCTCTTAGCCATCTCCCATTGTCACCGAACGTTCACCTTGACCGTTTGCGAGCCCGCCGCGGGTGAGCAATACGATCCGAGGTGTTGTTCGACGCTGTCTTTCCAAGACTCAATGCCTGCGGCATCCGAATGTGTACCCAGTTGTCGGCATCGCGCCTCCAGTTCAAGTAGGCGCAAAGGCCGTCCAAACCTGGGAACAGCGCTGCTCTGTTCACACCGCAGAGGTCGAGCTGCGGAAGGTTGACGTGTCTCTTTCCACGAATGCGAAGCTTCCTCAGTCGCGTCTTGAATACCCGATTGTGCTCAAGCGGCAGAAATCTATCATCTGCCTTCATGTACTTATGGACAGAGAACCATCCGTCTTGGGCTATGATCCGCGGGGACATAAGGCTGGGCCGATAGAATTTCGTTGCCGGGAGTCGGAATGGATCGAGCTCGGCAGTCGGCGCAACAATGTCCCGAGCTGTTGCGCGTAGGACCCAGATGATGCGTTGCGCATCGTGTCGGTCATCCTCCAAGGCGAAATAGAGCCCCACAAGCGCATTTGAGGACCAATCCAGAAGTCGCGTTTCCATGCCGTGATGCTGAGCAAGTGCAAGCCATTCCCACTCGCTTTCAGGCGTTGCTGGGATGAGAGGGCGAGACCTCCTCTTGAAGTCCGATAACATGCGTGCCTCTGAGTCCAGCAGATCGTGACGTTGCGAAATGTCGTATTTACGATGTATCGCGTGAAGCCGCGCCATCTTCGGCAAGAGGGGTTCATCCACGGGTTGTCCGCGAAAGAGCAGTAGATCGTCTGAGTTGCTCTCTCTGATTTCCGCCTGAGCGGACTCCACGAAACGCATGAAGTCCGCCAAAGATGAAATCTCGCTTTCAACTGGTGGCATCTCGCTCATATTCGTTTTCGTCGAACCACTGAGTATACTGACCGGCCTATTACCATCCAAAACTTATAACGACTGCGGCGATTCTCCTGTCTTTTTAGGAACTTGTCAAGTCCACATGACATCGGTTGGTATCGGCAAAGGCCGACCGGCATAGTCCCATTGTGGCTGATCGGCATAATGCTTTTTAGGCTGTCCGGGAGACACGCTGACGGCGAGGCCGTCCACCGGGCTTCGGAGACCTCTCCCGCCTCGATCAAAAACATGAGTCGTCAAGAGGTCAGGCATGGCGTGTTGACAATGCAGGGTGCGAGGCGTAAGGTCGGTGCATGGCGTGTCAGCCGTGCATCCAGTGGCCGGGAGTCTGCTGCCACGTGATCGCCCGGGCAAGGAGGGCCAGCGGATCTTTTGGGATGAGGTTGATTCTCATGCGTGGTGGAGATTCGATGAACAAGTGAGCCTTGACCGACGGCCTGATGGCTTTAGGGTATCCGAAGAAGGGTGGAGTGTAAGATGGATCTTGGGACTCAGGGAAGCTGGGCCGAGGCTCATGCCTGACGCGCAGCACGCCGGGCGAATGGTGGTGGTGGGTCTGACCGGAGGGATCTGCTCGGGCAAGAGCACGGTGGCGGCACTGTTCAAGAACTTAGGTGCAATCGTCATCGATGCAGATCAGGTCGCGCATGAGGTAGTGGAACCTGATCGGCCTCTGTTCGAGGTCGTTGCGTCGACGTTCGGCCGCGAGGTAATCGGGGCGGATGGTCGCATCGATCGTGGACGATTGGGCGCGATCGTGTTTGCCGACCCTAAGGCCCGCAGACGGCTGGAAGAGCTGTTGCATCCGGCCATTATCCAGGAATGTGAACGGCGTATCCGGCTGGCTGAGGTCTCTGGGGTCGCTGTCTGTCTTGTCGATGCCGCGTTGCTGATTGAGAGCGGGTGGTACACTCGCTTTAACGCAGTGATCCTGGTTGAGGCGAGCGAAACGGTGCAACTCGACCGCCTGGTAGGGTCCAGGGGCCTCAGTCGGGATGACGCAATGCTGCGCATCCGATCACAGATGTCGCAGGAAGAGAAGCGTCGCCACGCTCACTACGTCATCGAGAATGAAGGACCGCTTGACGAGACGGAGCGCCAGGTCAACGTGGTATGGGAACAGTTGTGCGCCACGGCTTCATCGTAGGCGCGTGCCTGCGGCTTCGGTAGCCCGCGATGAACGTTGTTGCGTTAAACCCATACTGAGTCGGATCTGCTATCGAGAGGCGTCGAAAAAAGGCTGTCAGTAGCAAGTCAAGATGTCCGGTTTTTATAGCAAATGAAATGTCCGGTTAGTCATGGGGTCCGTCTCTCCGATCGTTCACGATGAGTCGCTCGCCGTCGTCGAGCCTGGGGACCTTGTGGGCACCCCGGAGGGGTGTCCAAGCGGGAGCGGCAAGTCCCCAGGCTGTTCCTCGCCGAGGTGCCCGCGCCATTCATGGGTGGCGTCATGCCCACCGGCTTCCGAGTGCGCCGATGCCCGGGGGTCGGGTCGGCAGGCGCAGGGACGAGCCACGTCCCATCTGCCGCATAGCGGCCCAGCGTGTGCGGGCCGCAGCCGAGACTGAGCGTGCCGTCCAGATGCTCGTAGACCGTGACCCGACACTTCGCGAAGCTGTACCGCCAGGCCGCCTGCGGGATCTGGAGGCGCCGTCGCTCGAACTGCACGCAGTTATCGTTGCTCACGACCCGCCCATGCTGCACGGCGAAGATCCGCTCGAGCTGATCCCCGACATACGAGATGAACGCAGTCCCCTCGCCAGCGGCCGGGACCGTCCAGGTCCGGTTGTGAAACGGCACCCACGTCTGCACCAGAAACGCATTGGCCCCCTCGACGGTACCGATCCCGGCCAACCGCAGCTCCTGCGGCAGCCGCCCCTGCCAGGTCTCCCAGAAGCGCTCCATCCGTCCCCGTGCCTGGGGCGAGTGCGCGCCGATCAACGTGATCCCGAGCTGCCCCAAGGCCCGCTGGATCTGGGTCGGATCGGTGGCCTGCTGAGGCCGGTGCGGACTCCGGCCCGTCCGGGTCGTGAGGAAGTGGCTGCCGTGATCGGTGTACAGGGCACAGAACAGCCCCTGTCGCTCGACCACCGCCTTGAGCGCGGCCATCATCGTGGTCGTGCTCTCCTGGGGGACGAACCGGGCATAGTAGACCACACTGGTCGCATCATCGAGCACCGCGATCAGATCCTGCATGCCCACCAGTTCGGGAATCCAGGCATGCGTGCTCGCATCGGTGTGCAGCAGCATCCCCGGCAACGGCCGTCGTGGTCGCGCCTTGCGGTGAGTCCCCCGTCGGGCTTCCTTCGCCACGAGTCCGGCCGTCTGCAGGGCGGTCTTGACCCAGGTGTAGGAGAGGGGAATCCCGTGCTCGGCCTGCAGCTTCTCGTGGAAGTGCAAGACATTACAATCAAAGTACCGCTCCCGAAACAGGGTCAGGACCTGGCGGACCACTGCGACCGCCACTCGTTTCGGCGAGGGCTCCTGTCGGCGCCGATCGAAGAGTCCATCGTAGCCCTCCCGTTCGTAGCGCTGTTTCCACCGTCGCATCTGCCGGTCCGAAATCCCCAAGATCTCGGCGGCTTGGTACCATTTCAGTCGTCCATCCATCGCGCGCAGAATCACCTCTTGTACCTTCATTGCCCGCTCCACGGCGGAGGCGGGGTAGGTTGGCTGCTCCCTCATGGTCTCCTCCTTTCTGGACGAGACCGCAGCCTACCCCATCTCCTGAGAAAGCGGACAGATCATTTGCTACAGGAGGCGGACATTTCACATGCTACCAACAGGCTTCGAAAAAAGGCTTGACAAAGGGTATCGGCTCCACTAGATTTAAGTCGTAAATCTCGCTGAGGGTATGACTTCTCCAGAGTGTCGTTTGTCGGTCGGCCCTGAAACGCGATAACTGAGGGCA
>NSJM01000135.1 GCA_002634395.1 Candidatus Methylomirabilis sp. | reverse complement strand
CACAGCAGGATACCGCCCTCGCCGCTGGGGGCCAGCTTGTCGCCCTGCAGGCTGAACACCGAGATGTCGCCCAGGCTGCCGCATGGCTGCCCGTTCCAGGTGGCACCATGGGCGTGCGAGGCGTCTTCGATGATCTTGAGGTTGTGTTTACGGGCGACGGCCTTGATTTCCGCCATCTTCGCCGGCATTCCCCAGAGATGGACCACGACGATAGCCCGTGTTCTGCTGGTAACCTTTTTCTCGATATCTTCCGGATCGGGTCCCAGCCGTTCCGATTCACTTTCACAAAAGATCGGGACGGCGCCAAGCCACAGCATTGGCACAACAGACGCCCAAAAGGTAGCGGATGGTACGATCACCTCATCCCCGGGCTGTAGCCCCAGAGCAAAGAAGGCCGCGAGCAATCCGGCTGTTCCATTGTTGTGGGCCAGCGCGTAGCGGCGGCCGGTCAGGTGCGCGTAGTCTTGCTCCAATTCTCTGATGACCGGATGAGTAGAGATATTGCCATCACGCATTACACGCAAGACCGCCTCTTCGTCTTCATGGGTGAGGAGTGGCCATCGATTGGCTGATGTGTGATCCAGGGTGACAGACTTTTTCCCGCCTAACACAACTGGTAAGTTGCGATATTGAATGCCCATACTCAATCCCTCCTCCATTGACTCGTTACACGTGTGCGATAACGGAATCAAAGCGCGTGGCGACCTGTTCGCGATATTGCTCGAGAGAGGCGCGCGCCTTCGTCTGATCGTTCCTATTGAGCGTCAAGGCAATGCGCTCAACCGCGGCAAGGTGTTCGTCATTTTGACCGAGACCTTCTCGCGCGACCCATTGGGAGATGTTGGTGCGGCGACGCAGGTAATCCTGCAAGGTGACACACAGTTCATTGTCCATACACCATTTCACGGATGGCACCTTTTCATTCAGACCCGGAAAAGACATTAGTTCCATCTGGACCTCGTCGGTGCAGGCGGTAACCGGTGCGTTCCTGCGCGGCACCCATCGTGAAATCTCAGCAGAAAGCTTTCGAGCGGTCTCCACGCATCCGGTCATTTTGCCTCCATAGAGTGAAATCCATGGTCGCTCGTCATCGTTCACAATCTTGTGCATTCGAGAGATATCCAACGGATAGCACTCCCGGTGGAACGACTGCCTGACGACCAATGGCCGTACTCCACAACGCAATGAGACGATATCTTCCTTTTTCACCTCCTGACGCAAATGCCGATGAGCCTGTTCGAGCAGGAACTGTACGTCATCTGCCGACACGGAGTACCCTGCATGTATACTGTCAACCATGGTCTCGGTAGGGCCCCACAGAGCGATCGGTCCCCAAGGTAGGAAGGTGATGACATCGCCCTCTTGTTCCATCTCGAATATCAACGGGACTTGGTGTTCCGCCTGGCGCGTGAGACCGATATAGACGCCTTTGCTCAAGACATGCTTATATGGCGTCCGAATCCCGAACTCCTGGTTGATATGATCCGCCCACACGCCTGCGCAGTTGATGACGCATTTCGCCTTCGTATATACCTCTCCACCTCCTGATGTATCTCTGAGACGGAGATACCAGAGTTTTTCTGCGGTACTGTAGCTTCCACCTTCGACTGCGCAGTAATTCAAGGGAACGTGCTCAGGATCTTGGAACCGAGCAATCCAATGGAGCACAAAACGGCAATCAGACTCCCTCAGAAACGCTTCCTCATACAACAGCGAACATTCGCCGTGACCATGTGTGATGAGCGCCGATTCTCCGAAGTTGTGCTCAACGAAGGGCCGGTGGCGCTGAAACAGACCGATCATCCAGTACAGATAGAGGACGGCATGAATGAGTTGCGGATTTCTGCCGCCCGTCAAAGAGGGGGCATAGCGTAGCATTCTTGGGGAAACCTGATCGGCCATCAACGCGATCATCGCATCTCGAGCCTTGGAGAAATAGTAGACTGAACGAACATCTAAGTTCCTGAGATACAGCAAGCCTCCCCAGATCATCATCCCCGACGACTGACTGCTGCCGCAGGCAAAATCCCCTTTGTCCGCCAGCAATACCTTGTAACCTTGGGAACACAGCTCGGCATACAGACACGCGCCATTCACTCCTCCTCCGATAATTACGACATCAAAGGTTGCGGCTGTTGCATAGTCCCAGTGCAATGCTCGCCGTACGTTATTCATCTCGCCTCCGACTCGCTTCCGATAGGGAAGCGTTCTCTCCTGGTTTCGACCCAACTCCCCTGTAACCTCTTTCATGAAGTCACCGATCCCTAACGCAAAAGCTGGGCCAATAGCTACAAGCTGCACACAACCCCTTAATTGGCGCAGTGTTACGAAGTGAATGTATTTTTCTTGCACGCTTGAGACCGTATCCTTCAGGTATGGGCATGTATCCGTTCAGACAACCGTGCTTCTCAGGGTCGGAAAAGCCTCACTCTACTTCACACTGCATTAGATCCAGCCGCTGACCTTCGTCCGTCTCGGCGACACGTTATCCAAATTCATTCACCCCGTATCTCCTTGTGCATCACTGGCCGCCACCCTCTTCCGCACGCTCCCTCACACCAATCACTCCTAACTACGCACCAACACATGAGCCGCCACCCTACTCTCTAATTCCCAGAAATCGCCTCACTGGTTGGCAAGCTTCGTGCTCAGTAGCTGATGTAGAGTCTGCATTTGAGTGGGGAGGGATGAACAATGTCTACCATCAAGATCGTCGCGTTGGTTGTTGCCGGTATGCTTCTATCGTCGTGTAGCATCTTTATGGCCGCTACCCAGCCTGGGCCTAAGGATCTCGCGGTGCTGACCGAGGGAACGTCACGGCCTCAGGTTGCGGCAGCGCTAGGGACGCCCGCGTGGGCCGGCAAAAACGACCAAGGATTGGATGTCGAGGTGTTCCAATTTGTCCAGGGCTACTCAGGAGGCGTCAAAGCCGCCAGGACTACCTGGCACCTCGCTGCAGATGTGTTCAGCATAGGATTGTGGGAACTCATCGGTACCCCGATTGAGTCGAGCTACAGTGGAACCAAGATGAACGCCGTCGTCATCTATGATGAGCACCAGAAGGTCAAATCGGTCCGACTACAAGATATACATGGCAACCCGATTCCGCTGGAGAAGGAGCGCGAAGAATAAGTTCAGGGGAGATACTAACCACATAGCGTTGGAGGTGAGCCGATGTTGCGCGTGACACATACCCGAACATATTTGATCTTCCTATTTCTCACAATGGTCGCGGCGGGCTGCGCCACGACGGGACCGGAAATAGCCAAGCCGATACCGCTCGCAGCAAACGACGTGACGTGGTTGCGTGAACAGCCTGAGATCGTAGTCATCCACCATCAGACGGCGCAACCATTCCGGGTGTGGATGAGCGATGCGGGGGCCGATTTCCTGGAGGGGTTAGGCGCACAGACGGTGGTGTTTGCACTTTACTTCAGCCAAAAGGCTGGCGAGCGTCTCCAGGCGAAATCCCTGCGCGAAGGAGAACAGATTAGAACGAAGTACTCTCTTACAGATCCCGTGCTTGACGTCAAAGCGCGATTCGTGGAGGCGCTTCGTACCAAGCTGGAGCTCCACAATCTTCGTCCCGTCAGCGAGTCTGTTACCGACTACGAACCCTATAAGCTCGCCGACGCCTTTGGGCCGGTGGTCGCGCTGGATTTTGTCACCTCTTCATGGGAACTCTCTGTTCTCCGCTCATTAAATCCCTTTACCTCGGACCCGTATCGGCTCAGCTATGCGGTCCACGCCCGGCTGCTGCGGCTCACCCCTGCGAAGTATCAAGGGGAACCGCAAAGCCCAGCAGTCGCCCGGCTTCTGCATTCGGAGGACTCAAAGATCATGTGGCAAGGCATCTGCCGCGCCATAGGCGGTGGTGCTCCGTATATCACCCGGGAAAACC
>NSJM01000033.1 GCA_002634395.1 Candidatus Methylomirabilis sp. | reverse complement strand
GCATCGGACGATGGATGAGACACGGCGCGCACGAGACCGAGCAGACCGGCGAATGACTTCGAGTGGTCCCGTGTACGGCCTCCGACGGGGTACGCGGGGGTGGGTCCTCGGTGCGCGCCTGGCGCTTCTGCTCGGTGTGCTGTTCCTCGCCGGTGCCTGCGCGACACCGATCGGTGTCAGCCGCGCCGACACCCAGTCGCTCTACCGCGTGCTTACGCGGAGCGCGCTGTCTGCCGGGGAGCCGAGTGCGCCCACCGAGCAGTTGCTCCATCAGCTCGGGCTGTATGACCGGTTCGAGGAGGATCCCGCGGCGACGCTTGCCCAGCTTCGGGGCACGGGTGCTGAAATGAGCCCGGATCTCCTGTTCGCGCTGACCGAGTTGTCGTTCCTTCATGCCGAGCGGGAGCGCAGCCGGGACTACTATCTGGCCGCGGCCGTCTACGCCTACGCGTTTCTGGTTCATAACGAGCGAAGGTCCTCCGACGCTCCGGCGGCCGATCCCCGCGTGCGGCTGGCGGGAGACCTTTATAACATTGGTCTGAGCCAGGGGCTCACGGTATCGCGGCCGGATACCGGTGTTGATGAAGTCGTTCTCACGGATGGCACGCTTCCGCTCTCCTTCGGCCGGCTCGAGCTTCAGACGAACCCGGACGACTTCCTCTGGGGCGGCTACCGAATGAGCCGCTTCATCCCCATGATCCAGTACAAGGTTCGAGGGCTGCGTAACCGCTATCGTCAGCCCGGCGTCGGGGCTCCGCTCGCGGCGGAGGTGACTCCGGTGGGGAGCGGGCCTGAGGCTGAGGCGGCCCGTAAGCGCATTGTCCCACGCGTCAAGGTGCCCGTGACGGCGTTTGTGCGGTTCGAGAACGTGTTGCAGGGGATTGCCGAGGGGCGGGTGCGTGGGCGGATCGAGGTCTACCCGACGGATGTGGCCACGACCGTCGAGATGGAAGGGCGGCACGTGCCGCTGGAACTTCAGCCGACCGCCACCTTCGCCTACCAGCTCGAGGGGGCTCCGGTGTGGGATACGGAGATCGCCGGGTTCTTCAGGGCCGGTCGGCCTGTCTTCGGCGATGGGCTCATGATGATGCATCCGTACCGGCCTGGTCGCGTCCCCGTCGTGTTGATCCACGGCACGGCGTCGAGCCCGGCCCGCTGGGCGGAGCTCGTAAACGAGGTCCAAAACGATCCGGCGCTTAAGGGGCGCGTCCAGTTCTGGCTGTTCATGTACAACACCAGCAACCCGATTCTCGTCTCGGCGCGCGAACTTCGCCAGGCGCTCCAGGCTATCCTGAAGGACCTCGACCCTGACGGCCGCGACCCTGCGCTCCGTCGCATGGTTCTGATCGGGCATAGCCAGGGCGGGCTCCTGGCGCGGCTCATGGTCACTGAAAGCGGCGCCCGCTTCTGGGACAACGTCAGCCGCGTGCCGTTCTCCGAGGTCAAGGCGTTACCGGAGACGCGGGATCTTCTCCAGCACACGATGTTTTTCGAGTCGCAGCCCTTCGTCAACCGGGTCGTGTTCATCGCCACACCGCACCAGGGGAGCTATCGGGTGACGGCGCTGGTACTGGGCCTCGTGCGGTGGCTCGTCACCCTGCCGTTCACGGTGGTGCAGGGGCTGCAAGACATCATCCAGCAGAATCCGGAGGCGTTCTCGTTTCAAGCGCTTGGAGTCATCCCGACCGCGGTGGACAACATGCGGCCCGGCCACCCTTTCATTCGGACCCTCTCCTCGAGCCCCATCGCCGACGGCGTGACCGCTCATTCGATCATCGCAGTGCTGGGGACCGGCCCGCTACTCAGCCTGACCGACGGGGTGGTCCGGTATAACAGCGCCCACATCGAGGGCGTAGCCTCGGAGAAGGTGGTGCGGTCGGATCATGCGACCCAGGGCCACCCCGAGACGATCCTCGAGGTTCGCCGTATCCTGCTCGAGCACGTGAAGGCACGGTGACACCGGGATGAAGAACCTGATCGAGTTCGTCAGTGTCTTCTTGTGGAGGAGCACGAAGACAGCAGCGCAGGTGTACTCGCCATCCGACACCCTTCGTTGCCGAGAAAAGCGGCATTGAGGTAACTTTACTTACCTTGATGAGTAGACAGGGACTGTAACACACTGGGGCGACTCACTGCACCGGGTAAACTGAGCGTGCGAGTGGTCTGTAGCACCGATCACTATCGCCGAACAGATCAAGTCCAGATTCCGGGAACAAGGGTGGATTGAGTGAGGAGAAAAACTGGCGAAGAGGACATTCGGCCTGTTGCCGCGTGATATATTTCATGTCCTGTAGTTTTGCATATGAGGTTCAGAAATACATGATATTGAAATCGAGTGGCTTCCGGATACGGGAAACATGGTTGCAGTGAACCGTGAGGGGGGCTCCGTGGATCCCGATGCTGCCGGGCCGCCAGCAACGCACAGGAGGGACGCGATGGCGGAAGGTAGAGAAGCTTGCTGCAGGGGGACTTGCTACGGAGGAGGGGCGAGTGAGCGAGCGTCGCTGAGGAGGACGAGGAGTCGAGCTCGCAGTGGCGCGGCCAGAAGCAGGCATCTGCGGTCCATGAAGTGGATCATTGTCGCGGCCGTCGCCCTCACCGGCATGCTGGAGGCTTCCGCAGTAGCGCAGCCCATCGAGGAGCCGAAGACGTATGCCGGGGACTTCGGGTCGCGGCCCCGGCTGACCGGTGACTGGGGCGAGATCAGAGACGAGTTGGCCACACGGGGCATCCGGTTCGATGTCGACTTCTTGCTGACGCCCCAGGGCGTTGCACACGAGGGGCGCGACACCGGAGCCGAGTTCTGGGGCAACGCCGAGTACACCCTCAACGTCGACACCGGCAAAGCCGGCCTGTGGCCAGGAGGTTTTCTGCGGGTCGTCGCCAACAGCGGCTTCGGTGAGAGCGTACTGGGGACCTCAGGCGCCATCTCCCTCGTCAATACCACGGCGCTGTTCCCGAAACCGAACGAGCCGAACACCGGCCTGATGCATGCCACGTTCATGCAGTTCCTCAGCCCCCAGTTCGGTCTTATCGCCGGCAAGATGTTCGTGCTCGATGGATCCCACGGGGAGTTTAGCGGCAACTACCGCACGCAGTTTCAGAACGGGGGGCTGGTCTTTCCGCTCGCCGCCGCCCTGGTGCCGATCTCGGCGTACGGAGGCGGCATCGTGGCCCTGCCGTGGGAGGGCGTGGTGCTCTCGGCATCGGCGATCGATCCGAGCGGCACGCCGACGAACCACGATGTGGGCGAGGCGTTTCGTGATGGGGCCATGATGCTCAGCAGCGCCCATGTTGCCGTCAAGCCGTTGGGTCTTGTCGGCCACCAGGGCGTGTCAGGGATGTGGAGCAACAAGGAGCGCGCTTCACTCACCCAGGATCCTTCCAACATCGCCCGGGTCCTGGTCTCCGAGCAGTTTCCGAGACTGGCCGATCCCGGCCCAGCGCTTCGGCGCATCATCGAGCGGTTCTTCCCCGGCCTCCTGGTCCCTATGGAGCCCGTAAAGAAAAAGAGCGACACCTGGGCTATCTTCTACCACTTCGACCAGTATCTTTGGCAGCCGAAGGATGATCCCAAGCGCGGTATCGGGGTCTTCTTTACGTTCGGCGCTACCGACGGCAATCCGAACCCCCTCAAGCACACCTACAACATGGGCATCGGCGGCAACGGCGTGGTCCACGGACGTCCGAATGATACATTCGGCCTCGGTTGGGCGCGGACCGATTTCAGCAGCAAGTTCGTCTCGTTCCTGCGCGAGCAGCTCCCCCTCGGTCTTAACCATGAGGACGTCATCGAGATGTACTACAACGCCTCGGTCACTCCGTGGCTCAACGCGAGCCTTGACCTGCAGATCATCGAGCCAGGCCTCAAGAAGATGGTCGACTCTTCCGGGAGCCTCGAGAACGTCAATACTACCGTCGTAGCCGGGCTCCGCCTTTGGGTCCGGTTCTAGTGCTTAGTTGTAATAATACACGTACCGGCATTCCCGCAGGCCTTAAGCGGGAATCCATTGATTTTCCTGGATCCCCGCTTTCGCGGGTATGACAATTGATGTAACGGGAACTTTCGCAACTAAGTACTAGGTTTCCGGGAAGAGATGGAAGGTTGGCGACACCGGGAAGGTGAAGAAGTGCGCGCAAGTATCTGAACTCGCGGCTGGATCTCTATCGAAAGCTGCCGGCCGTCGCGGCGGTAAAAGCGAAGATTTTTGTTTACGTCATCCTCGATCATAAGTATTTTAGTGCTGACTTCATTCGCTTGGATGTAAGAGCCCCCATCACCGACCAAAACGCACTCGACCCGTAGCGGCTTACGGGCGCCGCCGGCATGACGCGAGAGAGGGGAGGAACCGTGGCGGAGCAAGTACTCATCGACGTGGCGGAACAGAAGCGGTTGAATGACGCGCGCGAGGCAGGAATCCCGTGGAAGAAATGGGGACCCTACCTGAGCGAGCGGCAGTGGGGCACGGTCCGCGAAGACTACAGTGAAAACGGTGACGCGTGGAATTACTTCACCCATGACCAGGCGCGCTCGCGCGTATACCGGTGGGGCGAGGACGGGCTCGGGGGAATCTGCGATGACAAGCAACGGCTGTGCTTCGCGCTCGCGCTGTGGAACGAGCGGGACCCCATCCTGAAGGAGCGCCTGTACGGGCTCACCAACAGTGAAGGTAACCACGGGGAGGATGTCAAGGAGTATTACTTCTACATCGACAGCACACCCACCCACTCCTACATGAAGTATCTGTACAAGTATCCGCAGCGGGAGTTTCCTTATCAGGACCTTGTCGAGACGAACCGAAGACGGTCGCGGGAAGAGTTCGAATACGAGTTGCTCGATACGGGCGTCTTTGACGACGACCGGTACTTTGACGTGTTCGTGGAGTACGCCAAGGAAGGTCCGGAAGACGTACTGATCCGCATCACCGTTCACAATCGCGGCCCGGAAGCGGCCCGGCTTCGTCTGTTGCCGACGCTGTGGTTCCGGAACACGTGGTCGCGGGGAGAGAATCATCGAAAGCCTTCGCTGCGCGAGGTGGCGCCGGGCGTCATTGAGGCCTCACACCATGAACTGGGTACGTACCGGCTGTATGGCGATGGAGACCCGGAGCTGCTGTTCACGGAGAATGAGACGAATGCGCAGCGTCTCTGGGGCCGGCCCAATGCTTCTCCCTACGTCAAGGATGCCTTTCACGCCTACATCATCTCGGGCCGCGGCGACGCGGTCAACCCCGCCAAGGTCGGGACCAAGGCGGCGGCCCACTATGCGCTCGACGTGCCCGGCGGCGGAAGCCGGACCATCCGCCTGCGTCTGGCGGCCGCCGGGGTAGACGATGTCTTCAGCAGTTTCGAGGGGATAGTCGAAAGCCGGATCGGAGACGCGGACGAATTCTACCGGAGGATCACGCCGCAATCGCTGAACGACGATGAACGGCGGGTGCACCGCCAGGCGCTGGCAGGATTGCTGTGGAGCAAGCAGTATTACTACTTCGACCTGGAGCACTGGCTGCGCGAGCACAGCAGTCATCCGCTGCTCGACTCCGCCCGGCACGACGTTCGGAACACGGAATGGGTTCACATGCTCAACAGCGATGTGATCTCGATGCCGGACAAGTGGGAGTATCCGTGGTATGCGGCCTGGGACCTGGCCTTCCACACGATCTCACTGGCGCTGGTGGATTTCGATTTCGCCAAGGAGCAGCTTCTGCTGATGCTGCGGAGCCTCTATTTCCACCCCAATGGACAAATTCCCGCCTACGAGTGGAACTTCAGCGACGTGAATCCGCCGGTGCATGCCTGGGCCACGCTCTGGCTGTATAGGTATGAGCAGGCGCTGGGCCGGGCGGACATTCGGTTCCTGGAACGCTCGTTTCAGGGGTTGATGCTGAACTTCAACTGGTGGGTGAACCGGAAGGATCCCGCTGGGCGCAACGTGTTCGCCGGGGGCTTTCTAGGCCTGGATAATATCGGCGTCTTCGACCGCAGCGCGCAACTCCCCACGGGCGGCTCGCTCGAGCAGGCGGACGGGACCGCCTGGATGGCGTTCTACTGCCAGTGCATGCTGGACATGGCCCTTATCCTATGCGAATACGACCCGATGTATGAGGAGATCGCCTTCAAGTTCATCCAACATTTCATATGGATTGCCTATGCCATGGACCGCATCGGCGAAAATCACGACGAGATGTGGGACGAGGAGGACGGATTCTTTTATGATCTGCTGCGGTTGCCGGACGGCCAGACGATGCGGTTGAAGGTACGGTCGATGGTGGGGCTGTTGCCGCTGTGCGCGTCAACCGTATTCGACCCGGACGCCCTGACGCGATTTCCGAAACTGTTGGAACTGGTGGCCCTGTTCCGGAAACGTCATCCGGAGTTGGCGTCCCACGTGGCTCCAACCGACGAGGGGTTTATCGGTCATAAAGAACGGCGCTTGCTGTCGATCCTCAACAAGAAGAAGCTGGAGCAGGTCCTCGGGTACCTGCTCGATGAGAATGAGTTTCTCGGGCCTCACGGCATTCGGTCGCTCTCGCGGTATCACCTGGATCATCCGTTCACGTTTTGGGTGGGTCATCAGGAGTACGAGGTCCGGTACCTGCCTGCTGAATCGAATACGGGAATGTTCGGCGGCAACTCCAACTGGCGGGGTCCGGTATGGATGCCGGTGAATATGCTGATCGTCCGGGCGCTGATGAACCTGTACAACTTTTACGGCAACGAGTTCAAGGTGCAGTGTCCGACCGGTTCCGGCCGGTACATGACGCTGTTCGAAGTGGCGCAGGAGATTACCCGGCGACTGACAGACACCTTCCTGCGCGACAAGGATGGCCGGAGACCGGTCTACGGGGGAACGGTTAAGTTCCAGGACGATCCGCACTGGCGCGATCTGATCCTGTTTTATGAGTACTTCCATGGTGACAACGGCGCGGGGCTCGGGGCCAGCCACCAGACGGGATGGACCGGTCTGGTCTCCACCCTGCTGGACCTCTTCGGGCGTGTCAACGCGAACATCTTGCTGGAGACCACGCGCGCGGGTCTACTCTCCCGGGTG
The DNA here is from genome assembly GCA_002634395.1 of Candidatus Methylomirabilis sp. Taxonomy (GTDB): domain Bacteria; phylum Methylomirabilota; class Methylomirabilia; order Methylomirabilales; family Methylomirabilaceae; genus Methylomirabilis; species Methylomirabilis tolerans. The sequence continues at coordinate 20,731 of NSJM01000033.1, read as the reverse complement.
GTGAAGGAGCAGGTAGGCGGAAAACAGACGGGCGGCAATTAAGGAGGAACTATGTCCGATCCTCGTTACCCCTCACTCTATCAGATCAATACTCGTGTCTGGCTGACGGAACTATCGCGCGCCATGGGTCGACCCGCCACATTGGACGACATCCCGGACGCCGAGCTGGACCGCGTGGCCGGAATGGGGTTCGACTGGGTCTGGTTGCTGAGCGTGTGGACGACGGGGCCGGCCGGCCGGCAGGTGTCTCGCAGCAACCACGAATGGCGACGAGAGTTCGAGGAGACGCTGCCGGACCTGCGCGAGGAAGACATTGCCGGCTCCGGGTTTGCGATTACCGGCTACACGGTCCATCCAGGCCTGGGCGGAGAGGCAGCGCTGGCCGGACTGCGCGAGCGCCTCCGGGTGCGGGGCCTCTCGCTGATGCTCGATTTTGTCCCCAACCATACCGGTCTGGATCATCCTTGGGCGGAGGACCACCCCGAGTATTATATTGCCGGAACAGAAGTGGATCTGGCGCGGGCGCCACAGAACTATACCTGGATCAAGCGAGCTGGGGGCGACCTGCTCCTGGCGCACGGCCGGGACCCGTACTTCCCAGGCTGGCCGGATACGCTGCAGCTCGACTACAGCAATCCAGCCACGCAGGAGGCGATGATCGGCGAGTTGCTGACGATCGCCGGACAATGTGATGGTGTGCGCTGCGACATGGCCATGCTCGTCCTGCCGGATGTCTTCGAGCGGACGTGGGGCCGCCGCGCGCCGCTGTTCTGGCCCGAGGCGACCCGGCGAGTCCGGGAGCGGGCGCTGGGCTTTCGCTTCATGGCCGAGGTCTACTGGGACCTGGAATGGACGATGCTGCAACAGGGGTTCGACTACGCCTACGACAAACGACTCTACGACCGCCTGCGCGAGGGTCACGCGCGGCCGGTGCGCGAGCACCTGTATGCCGGGCTCGACTACCAGGAGAAGCTCGCCCGGTTTCTGGAAAACCACGACGAGCCCAGGGCCGCCGCAACGTTTTTGCCGGACGCACATGAAGCCGCGGCGATCATTACGTTCCTCACCCCGGGGCTGCGTTTCTTTCACGAGGGACAGTTCCAGGGGCGCAAGACACGCATCTCGCCCCATTTGGTTCGAGGTCCGCAGGAACCGATCGACCCAAGGCTGGAACAGTTTTACGACCGTCTGCTGGCCGTGCTGCGTCAGCCAGTCGTGCGCGACGGCCAGTGGCGCCTGCTCGACTGCGCGCCCGCTTGGGACGGCAACTGGACATCGGACTGTTTCATCGCCTGGATCTGGGAGGCCAAGGACGGCCGGCGGCGCCTCGTCGCGGTCAACTACGCCGGGAATCAGAGCCAGTGCTACATCCGACTCCCGTTTCCTGACCTGACCGGCCGTCCGGTACGGCTCAAGGACCTGATGGGTCCCGCCGACTACGATCGCGACGGAGGCGACCTCGCATCGCGGGGTCTCTATCTCGATCTGCCCCCGTGGGGCTATCACGTGTTCGAGGTGACCACCCTGTGACGCATACGTTCGGGATACGGACTTGTCTGCTCGGTCGGCGCATCGGTCTGCTGGTGAGCGCGTTTGTCCTCGGCGGCTGCATGAGCTATGGGGCGTTGACGCTCGACCGCGACCGGCTCGACTTTACGGCCGCGGTGGCCAATTCCTGGAAGCAACAGACGCTGCTGAACATCGTCAAACTGCGCTATGCCGACACCCCGATCTTCGTGGATATCGGGCAGATCGTCGCGGCCTACCAGGTGCAGGTGGCGGGTTCGGCAGCCGGCACAATCATTCCAGGTGGGACTGTCAGCAACCCGAGTTTCTTCAGTCTCGGGACCACCGGCAGCTTCATGGATCGCCCGACGATCACCTATACGCCATTGACGGGTTCGGCGTTCCTCAGGACGATCATGACGCCGATTCCGCCGGTGCGGCTGTTTGAGCTGATCGACGTCGGGTATGCGGCGGATCTGTTGGTTCTGGTTGCGGTGCAGGAGATCAACGGGCTGTCGAACCGACGGGTCGGGGTCCGCGCCCAGGACATGGAGCCCGGCTTTGTGCGGGTCCTCACTGCGCTGCGGCAGATCCAGGATTCCGGCGCGGTAAGATTTCGGATCGAGGTCGACAAGGAAACGGGCAAGCGGGAACGACTCGTCATGTTCTTCACCGGGCGAGAGCTCCCGCCGGACATCGAAAAAGAGCGGAAGGCGATCAGGAAGCTCCTCCACCTGAACCCGGAGAGGATGGACTTTCTGATCACCTACGGAGCGGATACGGACCGCGACGACCTAATCGCCATACAAACCCGCTCGGCCATGCAGATCCTCAGCAGTATGGCATCGTACATCAGCGTTCCGGAGGAGCATATGCGGGACGGTCGAGCCTTTCCCAATCCGGCGGCGGGGGCGGATGCCCCGCCGCCTGTCATGCGCATCGCGAGTGGCGCGTCCCGCCCGGACAGTCCGTTTGTCGCCGTTCACTATCGTGACCTCTGGTACTGGATCGACGACCGTGATCTCCGGTCCAAAACGGTGTTCACGTTTTTGCTGGTCCTGATGACGCTGGCGGACACCGGCGAGAAGGCGGCGCCCCCGCAGCTCACGATCCAGACCAATTGAGAACGCGGGTGTGGGGTCAGGCGTAAAGTACCCATACTTTCGAGGACGTCGAGACCAGAGGGAAGAGTATAGTGTTTCAGAAATAGCTCGACACTAAACCCGTTCGGGATGAGCCCTTCGACACCGTTCGTCCTGAGCCTGTCGAAGGAACGAACGATGCTCAGAACAGGCCTGTCGAAGCCCGTCTTGAGCTAAGCCGAAGGGCCCTGTTTACGCACCCTTCAACAAGCTCAGGGTGAACGGTATGTGTAAAGAAATTTAAGAATTACTACAAGAGGAGTCTAATGGAATAGGCCCACGGCAGACAACACGGAAGCCCATACCGACACCTTGGAAACACGCCTCTGATTCTCGTGGGGAAAATGTGGCCAAGCCTGATCGAGCGGGAGCGTAACGCTATGCTGTCTGTCGATCCGTTAAGAAGTCTTTCCCCATTCCCGCCTGGATACCGCGCCGCCGGCGTGCTGCTGCACGTCACGTCGTTACCTTCGCCATACGGCATTGGCGATGTGGGGCCGACGGCGTTAGCGTGGGTCGACCGCCTCCACGAAGCCGGCCAGAGCTGGTGGCAGGCGCTGCCGCTTGGTCCTACAGGGTACGGCAACTCGCCCTATGAACCCCTGTCATCGTTCGCCGGCAACGGGCTCCTGATCAGCCCGGGCTGGCTGATTGAGGACGGACTGTTGCAGACCAGTGACTGCCGGGGCCACTCATTCTCTGCGACCGCCATCGATTACGACGTCGTCGTCCCGTTCAAACACCGATTGCTCGAAGTTGTTTGGCGCAACTTCAGCAGCGGGGCGCGCCCGGATTTGCAGCCCGCTTTTGTGCAGTTCTGCCACAATCAAGCACACTGGCTGGACGATTATGCCCTGTTCCGCGCCCTGAAAGTCAGGTATAACAACGCCTATTACCTTGAGTGGCCGGCAGAGTTGGTGCAGCGTCAGCCGGCCGCCCTGGCCCTGGCCCGGCGAGACTTGGCGCGACAAATCGATCAGGTGCGCTTGGCACAATCTTTGTTACTCCGCCAGGGCGAACGTCTGAAGGCGCATGCCAGGGCCGGAGGCGTGCGTTTGATTGGCGACCTGCCCCTTTTTCGTATCCCGCGACTCGAGCGACGTGTGGGCCAACCCGGAGCTGTTCCTGCTGGACGAAAAGCGCAGGCCGCGCGTCGTCGCCGGTGTGCCTCCCGACTACTTTAGCTCCCATGGACAGCTTTGGGGCAACCCCATTTATGACTGGGATGCTATGCGGCGGACCGGCTATCGCTGGTGGATAGACCGCTTGACCGCCCTGTTGGCTCATGTGGATATGGTTCGGTTGGATCATTTCCGGGCCTTCGCAGCCGCCTGGCATGTACCGGCTGGGGCGCCGACGGCCCAATCCGGCCGTTGGATGCCGGGTCCTGGCGCCGATCTCTTCAGGGCAGTACAGAGAGAGTTAGGCACTCTCCCGTTGATCGCCGAGGACCTGGGGTTGATCACGCCCGACGTATATGCGCTCCGCGACCAATTTCACCTGCCTGGGACGCGGGTCTTGCAGTTCGCCTTCGACGGCCATGCAGCAAACCCGTACCTGCCTCACAACTACGTCCCCAATACGGTGGCGTACACCGGTACCCATGATAATGCCACGACGCGCGGGTGGTTTGAAGAACTGCCGGATGACCAGAGGCAGAACTTGTGGAATTACCTGAGACGACTCGGCGGTGAGAGTGACGGGGTCGCCTGGGAGTTGATCCGCCTGGCATGGTTCTCCGTGGCTGCGCTTGCTATAGCTCCGTTACAAGATGTGCTCAACCTGGGGGCAGACGCTCGAATGAACGTACCTGGTCGTGCCGAAGGCAATTGGCGCTGGCGTTGTGTCGAAGACATGCTAGCCGCGCCGGCGTTCCAATGGCTGCACGATTTGACGAAGACCTCAAACCGGCTGCTTGCAGATCGCCGCTGAACAGATGAAGACTGCTTGGGCGGCCCATAACACAGTGCCGCGCATGTCGACCGCGTGTGGTCCGGAACGGAGTGCCCATGGTAAACATGGATTTCTTCGACAGGCTGACACGTGGGGTTGTCTTGCTAAGCATGATCATGCTCTGCGGCTGTGAGGACCTGGCTGTACGCGACACGTCGAGCCTGCTCGTCCCCAGGTTTCAACGATCCGAGGTCCTTGGCTTCGTGGCGGGTTTAGGAACGACCTTTGCCGGCGTGCCCGACTTGGTCGCCATGCTCAGGCGGCAGTCAAGCAAAGGGATGAACCCGACGATGGCGGGCATCATGGGCGTTTTTCAAATTGTTTAGGTCTACTACGGCCTCTTGATTGTGTCGCGACCGGTGATTGCGTGGAACATGGTCGCCGTGGTAATCAATTTTCTGAGCGTTGGGGCGTACCTTCACTTCGCCCGTAGGGAAAGAAATCAGGCAATAGAATGAACGCGTCCGTCCACTCGACCTTGCCTCCCGAACTGCGTCAGACCCTGGAGTTGCTGTTCTTTGACCGTACCGGTTTTCGAAAATATCTTGACTTCACAGAGAGTGCATGCGTTAATTTTCCAGGCTTATTGAGCCTCGCATAAGGAATGGTAGACGAATTACATCTTTATCCGTTCAGCCTGAGCGTGTCGAAGGCGGATCTGCCCATGATTCGACAGGCTCACCATGAACGGAACGAAGACATCCGCTGTCTATATTGCTTATGCAAGGCTCAATAATTGCGCCCGGGGGAGGGTGGCGCGAATCGGATGGCGGCGATGCGGGGTGTGGAGGCTACCATGCTGGCAAGCGCGGCGGACCTAACGATGTAAGACTCGATCGTGTGACGCCGGTGTCCCACAGCACGAGTCCACTTGTTTGTCGGCAGGATGACCCACGCGTTCCTTGAGGCGACGGAAGGAGGCGATGGCATGTTGGGCGAGTTGGCGCGCAACGCTCACGCCACGGCCATTGTGGGGGACAGTCTGAGAGTCCGCCCCGACATTCGCGGTCGCGAGGTCCGGCGCACACTGACAAAGACGTGGGTGCTGTTGTTCTTCGCCGCCTTGTTCATGAGCCTGGGTGCCGACTTGGCGTGTGCGCAGAGCGAAGCGGCGGAGACGGGATCCACGACGTCGCAAGGCGGTCTGCCTCCCCAGACCACTGAAGTACAGGAACACGGCCTGCCTCAAAAAGCAGTCGAGATTGCCCGCCCTCTTGGCTTCCCCATTACCAATTCCATGGTCGTGAGCTGGATCGTAGCGATCGGGTTGATCGTGTTTGCCAGGGTCGCAACACGGGATATGAAACATGTTCCCGGCGGAGCGCAGAATTTTTTGGAATGGCTCGTCGGGGGTCTGTACGATTTTCTGGAAAGCATCATCGGCCCGCATCTGGTCAAGCGGACGTTCTGGTTTTTTGCCACGATTTTCATTTTCATTCTTTCCGCCAATTGGGTGGGCCTCATTCCAGGAGTCGGTACGATCGGGTGGGGCCACCAGACTCCCGATGGTTTCGTGATCGATCAACCGCTCTTCCGCGGGGCGAATGCCGATCTTAACCTGACGCTTGCGATGGCCCTCGTGTTCTTCGCCTGTTGGATTATGTGGGCGTTGCAGGAAGTGGGTCCGGTTGGATTCCTGAAAGAGTTATTTGCGCCCAAGGGCGAGAGTGCCGGGTTCCTGAAAGCGCTGATGATCATCGTCTTCTTCGCCGCCGGCTGTTTGGAAATCATTTCCATTCTCTTTCGGCCGGTATCGCTGAGTTTTCGTCTCTACGGTAACATCTTTGCCGGGGAAAACATGTTGGAAACCATGTCCCGGATGATCCCCGGCCTCGAATGGCTGCTGCCGATTCCGTTTTATTTCATGGAAGTGCTGGTGGGCTTGGTGCAGGCGCTGGTCTTCATGTTGTTGTGCGCAATCTTCACTTTGCTGATGTGTCAGCATGAGGGAGACGGACCCGCGAGCGCACACGAATGAGGATCGTTTGTCGGCTTGCCCATGTTCATTCGCGGGAGCGGGGGAAAGAAAGGAGGACGATGTGACTGGGAGCTTGCACGTCGGTTTGGCAGCGTTTGGCGCGGCTATTGGGATTGGTTTGATCGGCATGAAAGCGTCGGAGGCAGTGGGACGTAATCCCGGCGCCGCAACGAAGATTCTGGTCCAATCGATTCTGGCCATTGCCTTCGCTGAAGCGATCGTGTTCTACGCTCTGTTCCTGGTGAGATAGGGAGAATTTGCCGGGCGTTGAATCAAAGGCCGCTTTGCCGGGGGATATTGTCCCGAGCTTGGGTAGACCCATCAAAGGTGGCCTGCGCCCGCAGAATGCGAGTGAACGATGATGAATGCGTTTCTATTGGCGGTGCAAGTAGGAGTCAATGCCGAACGCCCCGAACGGATTGTTACAACCTTCGGTGTGGACTGGCCTCATCTACTCGCCCAGGTGGCCAGCTTCTGCATCGTGTGCTTGATCCTGTACCGGTTCGCCTATCGACCTGTCCTCAAGATGCTGGAAGTGCGGCGTCAACAAATCGCGCAGGGCCTGGCCAATGCCGAACAAATACGAGCCGAACTGGCGCGAACCGAAGCCCAGCGTCAGGACGTGTTGACGCATGCGAATGTCCAGGCGAACAAGCTCATCGAGGAAGCCCGGGCCGCAGCCGCTCGTGTACAGGAGCAGGAAACCCGGAAGGCCATCGCGGTCGCGGAACAGATTATCATCAAGGCGCGCGAAGCCGCCGCGCAGGACCACGACCGCATGCTCGCCGACCTCAAACGCGAGGTCGGTCGGTTGGTGGTGCAGGCTACGGCCACGGTGACCGGTAAGATTCTGACCTCGGAAGATCAGCGCCGCCTGGTCGAGGAGACCGTGAGGCAAGTGACGGCGTAACCATGAAAATCAAGAAGGAGGCGAAACGGGAAGCCAAGCAACTGTTCTGCTGGTGCCTGGTAAACGGCGTGCTCGATGAGAACCGTGTCCGGCACGTGGTGCAACACGTCGTCGCTGCCGGTCACCGTGATTGCCCGGCCATCCTTTCGCATTTTAGGCGATTGGTGAAACTCGAGCTCGCCAGGCACACGGCCACCATCGAGAGCGCCATCCCCTTGCCGGCGGATGTGCGGGCTGCTGTCGAGGCCGGTCTGGCGAGCCGGTACGGCCCGGGACTTACTATCGCCTTCGCCCACCGTCCTGAGTTGATCGGCGGGATGCGCATCCGGGTGGACAGCGATGTGTATGACGGCAGCGTGCGGGCCGGGCTGGCGGCACTGGAGCAAAGCTTCTGACGCGAGGTATCTATGGGGGACCTGTTACGGGAAATTGAAGCGCACATCGCGGGCGCGAAGACGGCGATCGGCAAGCAGAACATGGGCATTATCCGCGAGGTCGGCGACGGTGTCGCCAAGATCGAAGGCCTGACCGATGCCATGCTCAACGAGATGATCGACCTTGGCAACGGCATCACCGGCCTGGCGTTGAATCTCGAAGAGACCGAGGTCGGCGTGATCATCCTTGGTGATTACACCAAACTCAAAGAAGGCGACGAAGCCCGCGCCACCGGCAAGCTCCTGCAAGTGCCGGTGGGCAAGAGTCTGCTGGGACGGATCGTGAACGTACTGGGCGAACCGGTTGACGGTAAAGGGCCGATCAAGAGCGACATCACGTATCCGGTCGAGAAGCTTGCGCCCGGCATCATCCGCCGCCGGTCAGTTGACCAGCCGGTACAGACGGGTATTATGGCGATCGACGCCATGATCCCGATCGGCCGTGGCCAGCGCGAATTGATCATCGGCGACCGCGCGACCGGCAAGACGACCATCTGCATCGACACGATCATCAGTCAGGCTCGGCTCAACAAGGCGGCTGAAGCGGCCGGCAACAGGGAGTACCGACCGCTCTACTGCATTTACGTTGCGATTGGCCAGAAGCAGTCCACCATTGCCCGGGTCATCTCCGTTCTCGAAGAAGCCGGCGCGATGCCGTACACCATTATCCTGGCGTCCTCGGCCTCCGATTCGGCCGCCAACCAATATCTCGTGCCGTTTGCCGGCGCCGCAATGGGCGAGTGGTTCATGGACAACGGCATGGACGCCCTGATTGTGTATGACGATCTGTCCAAGCACGCGGTGGCCTACCGGCAGGTGTCGCTCGTGTTGAAGCGGCCCTCGGGTCGTGAAGCCTACCCCGGCGATGTGTTTTATCTACACAGCCGCTTGCTGGAGCGAGCGGCGCGGGTCGGCGAGAAGTACGGCAACGGCTCGCTCACGGCCCTGCCTATCATCGAAACGCAGGCGGGCGACGTGTCGGCGTACATCCCGACCAACGTTATCTCGATCACCGACGGACAGATTTATCTGGAAACGGATCTGTTTTATCAGGGCGTGCGTCCGGCCATTTCTGTCGGTCTGTCGGTATCACGCGTCGGTTCGGCGGCGCAACTCAAGGCCATCAAGCAGGTGGCCGGACAACTCAAGGGCGATCTTGCGCAATTCCGGGAACTGGCGGCGTTCGCGCAATTCGGCTCGGACCTCGATGCGAAGACGCTGGCGCAGATCGACCGCGGCAAGCGCATCATGGAGATTTTCAAGCAGCCGCAGTACAACCCGATTCCCGTCGAGGTCCAGGTAGCCGTGATCTGGACGGTCCAAAACGGGTACGTAGATCAGGTGCCGGTGGCGCGGGTCAAGGAGTTCCAAACCACATTCACGGAACTTTTGACGACGCGGAAAGTCGAGTTGCTCGCTGCGATCGGGAGAGAAAAAGCGCTCAGCGACGCGTTGAAGGCCGAGCTGAAGACCGTAGCCGACGAATTTACACAGATGTGGAAGTGAACACCGATCAGGTGGCGTATGGCCAGCCCTCGCGAGATCCGGCGGCGCATCAAGTCGATTATGAGCACGATGCAGATCACCAAGGCCATGCAAATGGTGGCGGCGTCAAAGATGCTGAAGGCGCAAGAGGCGACCCTGACTACTCGGCCATTCGGGGAATTGCTCTATCGCATCCAACGCCACGCGACGACTCACGTCCGCGATTTTACCCATCCGCTGCTGGAGGTGCGCGAAGTCCGCAAACGCGCCGTGATTCTGGTCGGTACAGACAAGGGGCTGTGCGGGGCGCTCAACACGAACCTGTTTCGCCTGGCCGCACGGTGTGATCGCGCGACGACCGTGTTCATTGCGGTCGGGAAGCGGGCGGCACAGTTTATCACGCGCACCCGTCGGCAACTGGCCGCCGAGTTTATCTTTACGGACACGCCGCGATTCGCCGACGCCAGGCCGATCGCCGTTTTTGCCCGCGACCTGTTTGTGAAAGGCGACGTTGACCAAGTCCAGGTTATCGGAACGCGGTTCATCAATACCTTAATTCAGCAAGCCGGGGTCATAGAGTTTCTGCCGATCGGGGAAATAAAGGGACTGAAGATTCCGGGCGCGGAATCCGAAGCCGAGTTGGCTGCCGATACGCGCGAGGTGCTCTTTGAATTCAGCGCAGAGTCGGTGCTCAATTATCTCTTCGGACATTACCTCAACATTTACATCTACCGGGTCATGCTGGAGGCGAAAGCCAGCGAGCACAGCGCCCGCATGGTGGCAATGAAGAACGCCACGGACAACGCCGCCGATCTGATCAAGGATCTGACCCTGGAATATAACAATCGGCGCCAGGGCAATATTACCAAGGAACTCCTGGAAATTGCCGGCGGCCAACTGGGCAACGAGTAGCACACGTGAAACCAGGCGGAGCCATGAATAAAGGCACCATCGTTCAAGTCGTCGGTCCGGTAGTGGACGTCGAATTCCCGGACACACTGCCCGGCATCTACCATGCGCTGACCGTAGACTACACAGTTCAGGACCGGCCCATCCGACTGACGCTCGAAGTACAGCAACACCTCGGCGACCGCCGGGTCCGGACCGTCTCCATGTCGGGTACCGAAGGTCTCAAACGCGGCTATGAGGTCATCGATACCGGCGCGCCCATTTCTATGCCCGTCGGCGAGGGGGTGATGGGGCGGGTATTCGATGTGTGCGGCAACCCGGTAGACGAACGCGGGCCCGTCAAGGCCGAGAAATACTATCCCATCCACCGCCCACCACCCACACTCGTAGACCAATCGACATCTCCCGAGGTGCTCCCCACCGGCATCAAGGTCATTGACTTGATCTGCCCCTTCTTGAAAGGCGGCAAGGTGGGCGCGTTCGGCGGCGCCGGCGTGGGTAAGACCGTCGTGATCATGGAACTGATCAATAATATCGCGACACTGCACGGCGGCGTGTCGGTGTTCGCCGGGGTCGGTGAGCGCACCCGGGAAGGCGCCGATCTCTACAAGGAGATGTCAGAGGCGGGGGTTATCAAGCAGGACGACCTCGGCGCATCGAAAATCGCCCTGGTGTACGGCCAGATGAATGAGCCGCCCGGCGCCCGCCTGCGCGTGGCCCTGTCTGGCCTCGCCATTACCGAATACTTCCGCGACGAGAAGCATCAGGATGTCTTGTTGTTTATTGATAACATCTTCCGGTTCTCTCAGGCCGGTTCCGAAGTATCCGCGTTGCTCGGCCGCACCGCCAGCGCCGTCGGGTACCAGCCGACCCTCGCTGCGGAAATGGGCGCGCTCCAGGAGCGTATCACCTCGACAAAGAAAGGCTCCATCACGTCGTTTCAGGCCGTATACGTGCCGGCCGACGATCTGACCGACCCGGCGCCCGCCACGACCTTCGCACACCTGGACGCGACCATCGTATTGGAACGGTCGATTGCCGAACTGGGGATCTACCCGGCGGTGGACCCGCTTGCCTCGACTTCTCGCGCCCTCGCGCCGGACATCGTCGGGCAGGAGCACTACGACGTGGCGCGAAGAGTGCAGAAGGTGCTGCAGCGACTGAAGGACCTGCAGGATATCATCGCGATTCTCGGCATGGACGAGCTGTCGCCGGAGGATAAGCTCACGGTCATCCGTGCCCGCAAGATTCAACGCTTCCTGAGCCAGCCGTTCAGTGTCGCGCAGGTATTTACCGGGCGGGAGGGCAAACAAGTCCCCGTAGCTGAAACGGTGCGCGGCTTCAAGGAGATCCTGGAAGGCAAGCATGACGCCGTGGCGGAAGGCGACTTTTACATGAAGGGCGGGATCGATGAAGTCAAACCGAGTCGAGGGTGAGCGCTCAACATGGCCGACACGCTGAGGTTGGAGATCGTCACGCCGGAGGGCACCGTATACTCTGAAGACGTGGAGCTGGTCACCCTGCCGGGTGTGGCGGGGGAGATGGGAATTTATCCGCAACACGTTCCGCTGATTACGCAATTGGTGCCTGGCGAAATGATCGTTCGCAAGGACGGCCGCGATCTGTTCATCGCGACGGGTGAGGGGCTCGTCGACGTCACCGCCGACCGAGTCGCCATTCTGACGGACCAGGCTATTTCGGCCGACCGCATTGACGAAGCGAAAGCTGAAGAGGCGCGGCAACGCGCCGAAGCCCGTCTCCGTGAAAAGCTTTCGGATGAAGAGGTCGCCTCCGTCAACGCCTCGCTCGTTCGCTCCCTGGTCCAGTTGCGCGTCAAGCGACGCCGCCAGGGCTGATCCGGGAGACTGACGCGCCATGGCCGACGCGATCCTGGTTATCAATGCCGGCTCCTCGAGCATCAAGTTCTCGGTGTACGTCGCTGGCGACGGCGATGTCGCGCTGCACGTGCGGGGACAGATCGAAGGGCTGTTGACGTCGCCGCGCTTCACCGCGAAGAACGGCGCCGGTGCGGTCGTGAGCGAGCGGTTCTGGGGCGATGGTGTAACGCTGGGACACGATGGCGCGCTTGACCACTTGGCGGCATTTCTTCGCCATGGGGCCTCGGGGCTGCGGCTCGTCGGCGTCGGTCATCGCGTCGTCCACGGCGGACCCGAGCACGCCCGGCCGGTCCGCCTCGATCGCAAGGTGCTGGCGGGGCTGGAGAGGCTCGTTCCGCTCGCCCCCCTGCACCAGCCGCACAACCTGACGCCGATTTGCATCTTAATGGAACGTCGATCGGACGTCGCGCAAGTAGCCTGCTTCGATACCTCCTTCCATCGAACCAATCCTCCGGTCGCGCAAGTGTACGCCCTGCCGCAGGCGCTGACCGACGCCGGAGTCCGGCGGTACGGCTTTCACGGGCTCTCATGCGAGTATATCGCCTCGGTCCTGCCGCAGTTCGACGCGCGAGCCGCCGCCGGGAAGACTGTCGTACTACACCTTGGCAGCGGCGCGAGCATGTGCGCGCTGGAGGCCGGCAAGAGCGTTGCGAGCACGATGGGGTTCACCGCAGTGGAAGGCTTGCCGATGGGCACGCGCTCGGGCTCGCTGGACCCCGGCGTGATGCTGTACCTTATGGACGAGCGTAAGATGGACGCGCGCGCCATCGAGCGTCTCATCTACAAGGAGTCCGGCCTGCTCGGGGTCTCGGGGATCTCCAGCGACATGCGCGTGCTGCTCGCGAGCGAGGACCCTCGCGCCAGGCTCGCCATCGATCTCTTCGTCTATCGTATCCGGCGCGAGCTGGGCTCGCTGGCGGCGGCGTTGGGTGGGCTTGATGCCATCGTCTTCACAGCGGGCATCGGCGAGCGCGCCGCCCTCATTCGAGAGCGCGTGTGTCGTGACGCGGCGTGGCTGGGCGTGGGGCTGGACCCCGAAGCGAACGCGGCCGGCGGGCCGCTCATCAGCGCACCGAATGCAAGAGCGGTGGCCTGGGTGATACCGACAAACGAGGAGTTGATGATCGCGCGTCATACGCGCCGCCTGCTCAACGGGACATGACGGCGGCACACGGGTACGGCGCCGGAGCGCACCCCCGTGAGAGTGGGCCGCACTCTCAACGATTGTGAGGAGGACTGGCAACCATGAACATCAAGACTCCCTCCAAACGCACGAGAACGTTCTCGCCGAAAGCCGCCGCAACGCGGGCGGAGGCGGATGCGCGGACCGGCATGCAGGCCGCCGACCTGCGGCAGGCCGTCATCGATCACCTGCGCTATTCTCTCGGGCACCCGGCGGCGATCGCGAGCCCACACGACTATTACCGCGCGCTTGCGCTTGCGGTGCGAGACCGCATGCAGCACCGTTGGATGAACACCATCCAGACCTATGTCGATCTGGGCCGGAAGATTGCCTGCTATCTCTCGGCGGAATTCCTCATGGGGCCGCATTTGGGCAACAACCTGTTGAACCTCGGCATCGAACAGGCGGCGCGCACTGCGCTGGCCGAACTCGGCCAGGACCTCGATGCCGTCCTGGCGTGCGAGGAGGAGCCGGGGTTGGGCAATGGCGGCCTGGGACGGCTCGCCGCCTGTTATCTCGATTCGCTGGCGACGCTGCAGCGCCCGGCGGTCGGCTACGGTATCCGCTATGAGTTCGGCATCTTCGATCAGGAGTTCCATGATGGCTGGCAGACTGAGATCACCGATAAATGGCTGCGCCAAGGCAACCCCTGGGAGATCGCCAAGCCCGAGGTCGCCTATTACGTGAACTGGGGAGGCCACACCGAGCATTACCGGGATGAAGAGGGCCGGCATTGCGTGCGCTGGGTACCGTACCGGGTGGTGAAGGGCATTGCCTACGATACGCCGATCCAAGGCTATGGCGTCAATACCTGCAATACCCTGCGGCTGTGGAGCGCCGAGGCCGTCGAATCATTCGACTTCCAGGCCTTTAATGTCGGCGATTACTACCAGGCGGTGGATGAGAAGCTGGTCTCCGAGACCGTGACCAAGGTGCTCTATCCCAACGATGAACCCGAGATCGGTAAGCGGTTGCGCCTGGGGCAGCAGTATTTCTTTGTTTCCTGCTCCCTGCAGGATATGCTGCACATACTCGATCTGGCCGGCGTACCGGTGGAGCATTTCGCGCAACGCTTTGCCGTGCAGCTCAACGATACGCATCCGTCGATCGGTGTCGTCGAACTGATGCGCCTTCTGGTGGACGAACGGCGACTCGATTGGGAGAGGGCATGGGCGATCACCGTAGAAACCTTTGGCTATACCAACCACACGCTGTTGCCGGAGGCGTTGGAGACCTGGCCGCTGCCGATGTTCCGGGAGTGGCTGCCGCGGCACCTGGAGATCATCTACGAGATCAACCGCCGTTTCCTCGATGAGGTACGCGCGCGTTTCCCGGGTGATGAGGCGCGGGTGAGGCGGATGTCGCTGATCGGCGAGGACGGTGAAAAGTGCGTGCGCATGGCGCATCTCGCCACCGTCGGAAGTCATGCCGTCAACGGCGTGGCCGCGCTGCACTCCGACCTCCTCAAAGCCAGCGTGCTGAAGGACTTCTATGAACTGTGGCCGGAGCGCTTCAGCAACAAGACCAACGGCGTCACGCCGCGTCGCTTCCTGGTGCTCGCCAATCCGGCGCTGCGCGAGCTGCTCAATCGTACGCTCGGCGACCGGTGGCCGGTGGAGTTGGGAACACTCCGCAAGCTCGAGTCCTACGTCGATGACGCCGCATTTCGGCAAGAGTGGCGCGCAGTCAAGTGCGCCAATAAGCAACGCCTTGGCGCCTATATTCGCGCGCATACCGGCATTGAGCTCGACCCCGACTGGCTGTTCGACATCCAGGTCAAGCGCATCCATGAATACAAACGCCAGCATCTGAATATGCTGCATATTGTCACGCTGTACCGTCGGCTCAAGGAGAACCCAGCACTAAAGATTTCGCCGCGCGCTTTCATCTTCGGTGGCAAGGCCGCGCCAGGATACTTCATGGCCAAGCGCATCATCAAGCTCATCAACGCCGTTGCCGAGACAGTCAACGCCGACTCTGAGGTAAATACGCGGATGAAGGTCGCCTTCGTGCCCAATTTTAACGTCCAGAACGCGCATATCATCTATCCGGCTGCCGATCTGTCTGAGCAAATATCCACTGCCGGCAAAGAGGCTTCGGGTACCGGCAACATGAAGTTTATGCTCAACGGAGCGCTGACCATCGGCACGCTGGACGGCGCCAATGTCGAAATACGCGAGGAGGCCGGAGCGGACAATTTCTTCCTGTTCGGGCTCACGGCTGAGGAGGTGGAGCGCATCAAGCGCGAAGGCTACCGGCCGGCCGGCTATGTTGAAGGCAACGCCGAGTTGCGCGCGGTGCTGGAACTCATCGGTGGCGGCCACTTCTCGCGCGGCGATACTGAGGTATTCCGCCCCATGGTTGAGAACCTGACCCAGTCCGATCCGTTTCTGGTCCTGGCCGACTACGCAGCCTATGTTGCTTGTCAGGAACAGGTGAGTTCGGCGTGGCAGAACGAAGATCAATGGACACGCATGTCGATCCTGAACACCGCGCGCGGCGGTAAGTTCTCATCCGACCGCGCCATCGGCGAATACTGCGAGGAGATCTGGAATGTGCAGCCGGTGACGGTGACGTTGTAAGGCGCAGCGTCACGGCCCGATGAACAATAGACAAGGGATAAAGATGACCACCGATATGACCAAAGAGGGTATGAGCGCTCCTCTCGGCGCTACTCTCACCGACGGCGGCGTCAACTTCAGCGTATTTTCCAAGAATGCCGCGCTGGTTGAGCTGTTACTCTTTGACGATCGGAATGCCGCACAGCCGACCAGGATTATCCCGCTCGCTCCTCACCGGAACCGCACCTATCACTACTGGCATATCTTCGTCCCGGACCTCAAACCGGGTCAGATCTATGCCTACCGGGCCCAGGGGCCGTTTGCGCCCGAACGAGGTCTGCGATTTGATGGTAAAAAGCTTCTCCTCGACCCGTATGGCCTGGCTATTGCGTTTCCCGAAGGCTACGACCGCAAAGCCGCGAGCCGACCCGGCGACAACACAGCCGCCGCGATGAAAAGTGTCGTGGCCGATCCCGGCCGCTACGACTGGAAAGGCGACCTGCCGCTCAAGCGGCCCTTTGCCGAAACGGTGATTTACGAAATGCACGTCCGCGGTTTCACCAGCCATCCCAGCTCTGGCGTAGCGCCCGCGAAGCGAGGGACATACGCCGGGTTGATCGAAAAAATTCCTTATCTTCAAGACCTCGGTGTCACCGCCGTCGAGCTGTTGCCGGTTTTTCAGTTCGACCCGCAGGATGCGCCGGAAGGCCGCGTGAACTACTGGGGGTATCAGCCGGTCTCATTTTTCGCACCGCATCGTGCGTACAGTTCGCGCAAGGGACCGCTCGCGGTGCTGGATGAGTTTCGCGACATGGTCAAGGCGCTTCATCGCGCCGGCATCGAGATCATCCTTGACGTGGTATTCAATCACACTACGGAAGGCGGGCCGAACGGGCCGACGTTGTGCTTTCGCGGTCTGGCCAATAACCTCTACTACATTCTCGAAAAAGACAAATCGAGGTATGCCGACTATACCGGCTGTGGCAACACGCTGAACGCCAACCAGCCGATTGTACGCCGTCTGATCCAGGATAGCCTGCGCTATTGGGTGACCCAGATGCACGTCGACGGCTTCCGCTTTGATCTCGCGTCGATTTTGTCTCGAGACGAGGCGGGCCGTCCGTTGCCGAACCCGCCGGTGCTCTGGGACATCGAATCGGATCCCCTGTTGGCTGGCACCAAGCTGATTGCGGAGGCCTGGGACGCCGGGGGACTCTATCAGGTGGGCAGCTTCCTCGGCGACGCGTGGCAGGAGTGGAACGGCCGATTCCGCGACGATGTGCGGAGCTTTCTGAAGGGCGACAACGGCTCGGTGCCGCGCGTCGCCACCCGGCTGTTGGGCAGTCCGGACATATACGGCCACGAGGACCGGGAGGCCGAGCAGAGCATCAATTTCGTCACCTGTCACGACGGCTTCACCCTCAATGATCTGGTCTCGTACAATCACAAGCACAACGAGGCCAACGGGGAGAACAATCGCGACGGCTCGGATGACAACCTGAGCTGGAACTGCGGCGCAGAAGGGCCGACTGACGATCAGGTGATTGAGGTGCTGCGCAACCGCCAGGTGAAGAACTTTTTCGCGCTGGAGTTGCTGGCGGTCGGCACGCCGATGTTGCTCATGGGCGACGAGGTGCGTCGCACCCAGCGGGGCAACAACAACGCCTATTGCCAGGACAACGATATCAGTTGGTTTGACTGGAGCTTGCTGGAGCGGCACGCCGACATCCACCGGTTTGTAAAAGCGCTCAATGCGTTTCGTCAACGCCGTGATATGGTGGCGGAAGAGGGTAATCCCAGCCTAAATCAACTCTTACAGCGGGCAGAAATCAAGTGGCACGGGGTGGCGCTCAACCGCCCGGACTGGAGCGAGTACTCGCACGCCCTGGCCTTTACGCTGCGAAGCCTGCGCGCGCGTTTTCTCCTTCACGCGATGCTCAACGCCTATTGGGAGCCGTTGACGTTCGAGCTACCCCCTATCTCGACGGAAAGTCGGCAATGCTGGCGGCGCTGTGTCGACACCGCGCTGGCATCACCCGATGACATCTGCCCATGGGAGAAGGCGCCGTTGGTGGCGCAGACGACCTATGTGGTGCAGCCGCGTTCGGTGGTCCTGCTCGCGCTGGCGCTTCAAGCGACCGCCGAAGGCGTTTCACAAGCGAGGTGATCCAATGACGATTCATCCCCTTGCCGGCAAGCCCGCTCCGAAGGAGCTTCTGGTCGATATTGATACGCTTCGACAAGAATACTACGCGCACAAGCCCGATATCACGGATCGCGCACAACGGGTCAGTTTCGGCACCAGCGGTCACCGAGGCTCGTCACTCCGCGGCTCGTTCAATGAGGCACACGTCTTGGCGATCACCCAGGCAATCTGCGACTACCGCAACAGCCGGGGTATCACCGGCCCTCTTTACCTCGGAAGAGACACGCACGCGCTGTCCGAGCCGGCGTTTGCCACGGCCCTGGAGGTACTCGCGGCAAACGGGGTTGAGACCATGATCGATTGCAATGACGGTTATACACCGACCCCTGCCATCTCCCATGCCATCCTCGTATATAACCGCGGCCGGACGGCCGGTGTGGCGGACGGCATTGTGATCACGCCGTCGCACAATCCGCCGGAAGACGGCGGCTTCAAATATAACCCGCCGCACGGCGGGCCGGCGGATACAGATGTCACCCGTTGGATTGAAGAGCGAGCCAACCGGCTCCTTTCGAGCGGTCTCCAACAGGTGGCGAGAATCGCCTATGAACGAGCCCGCCAGGTCGCCACAACCCGCACGTATGATTATGTCGGATCGTACGTGAGTGACCTGGCTTCGGTTGTGGATATGGATGCGATCCGAAGCGCCGGGCTGAAGATCGGCGTCGATCCGCTTGGCGGAGCGGGCGTGGCGTACTGGCGGCCGATTGTCGAACGGTACGGTGTTCAGGTGGAAGTGGTGAACAGCACGGTGGACCCGACCTTCGGCTTCATGTCTTTAGATTGGGACGGCAAGATCCGCATGGACTGTTCGTCTCCCCATGCCATGGCCAAGCTGATCGCGCTCAAAGACCGTTTCGACATCGCCTTTGGCAACGATACCGATCATGACCGACACGGCATCGTCACCCGCACCGCAGGGCTGATGAATCCAAACCACTACCTGGCTGCAGCGATTTTTTATCTCTTTACCCACCGTCCGGACTGGCGCCCGAATGCGGCCATCGGCAAAACTGTGGTCAGCAGCAGCCTCATCGACCGCGTGGCCGCCAAGGTCGGGCGCGCCCTGGTCGAAGTGCCGGTGGGATTTAAATGGTTCGTATCTGGCCTGCTCGACGGATCGCTGGGCTTTGGCGGCGAGGAGAGCGCGGGGGCTTCGTTCTTACGACGCGACGGCACGGTATGGGCGACCGACAAGGATGGCATCATTATGGATCTTCTTGCGGTCGAAATCATGGCGCGGACCGGCCGCGACCCGTCCGAGTTGTACTATGATCTTACCCGTGAGCTCGGCGCTCCGGTGTATGAGCGCACCGATGCGCCGGCCACGGCCCAACAAAAGGCGCTGCTTCTCAAGCTCTCGCCGAAAGATGTCATGGCATCCGAGCTGGCCGGTGACCCGATTGAGGCGATGCTCACGACGGCGCCCGGCAACCGCGCGGCCATTGGCGGCCTGAAGATTATGACTGCGCATGGTTGGTTCGCGGCGCGTCCGTCCGGCACGGAAGAGGTCTACAAGCTTTACGCGGAAAGCTTCCGGGGGAGCGAGCACCTGCGTCGCATTCAGGAGGAGGCGCAAGCGCTCATCAGAGGGGCGCTGGCAGGGGCCACGGGATGAAGGCGGAGCGTTCACGAAGACGACTCTGCTCCGCAACGTCTTGTGTGGCGCGCGACCCTGCGGGAGGCGGAGATGACCAGGCAGACCCAACAAGTATATCTCATCCGGCATGGTGAGACGGAGTGGAGTGTAAGCGGGCAGCACACCGGAATCACCGATATTCCGCTCACCGAAAATGGCCGAAAGGTGGCCAAGCTGTTGGAGCCGGTATTGGCCAAGGAGACCTTCGCGCTGGTGCTGACGAGCCCGCTTGCGCGCGCTCGGAAGACGTGTGAGTTAGCCGGCCTGGGCGAACGGGCCGGCATTGATTGTGATCTGGTGGAATGGAACTATGGCGCATACGAAGGTCTGACCCCCGGACAGATCCATGCGCAGGCGCCCGGGTGGATGCTCTTCACCGACGGCTGCCCGGGTGGGGAAAGTCCTGAGCAGGTTGGCACCCGGGTCGATCGTGTGATCGCAAGAGTCCGCATGGTGGAAGGGCACGTCGCCCTTTTTGCGCACGGCCATATCTTCAGAGTCTTTGCGGCTCGATGGCTTGGACTTCCAGCCCCGGCGGGCTGTCACTTCCTGCTCGATACGGCGACGCTGAACATCCTGAGCTACTACCGGGGTATCCCGGCGGTGAAGCGGTGGAACGCCATGCTCATGCCGCAGGGGAATGTGAATGAAGCGGAACCGAGAAAACTCCCGCACATGTAGAGGTGCACTCTGCATGAATAAAGGAGGGCAAATGAGAACTATCGACTTAGAAGGTACCGCGCCGCGAGCTTTTTTAAGGAAACAATAGGAGGCTGCCATGGGAAATCCATTAACAAACAAAGAGCTGGAACTGATGAATGCGTATTGGCGGGCCTGTAATTACCTTTCGGTAGGCATGATCTATCTCAAGGATAACCCGTTGCTCAAGGAGCCCTTAAAGACTGAAGATGTCAAGCACCGGCTGCT
>NSJM01000032.1 GCA_002634395.1 Candidatus Methylomirabilis sp. | reverse complement strand
GTGGGCGGTACTGGGATCGAACCAGTGACCTCCGCCGTGTGAAGGCGGCGCTCTCCCGACTGAGCTAACCGCCCAATCTGTCGGGTAGCTTATTCTACATCCCACCCAAAATTAGTCAAGTAATTCTCAAGCTGACTAAAATGAGCCCGTCCTGCAAATACTCGTTTACCCTTCGATCCACATGCTTCGAGGAAACGATCGCAGCGACGGGTTTATCGCGCTCGGCCACCACCACAATCGAGCGGACATCAATGCCTGTCTTCCTCGATCAGGGTACGGATCGACAGCCCCCTGAGGCGGTGTCCACTGCGGAATCGCTTGGGCTGGCCAATGATCTCGCGGACGGGGGTCTTTTTCACAGGATCCGCGGGCTGCAAGGTGGCCACCGGGACGCCATGTTTGGTGATGGTGATCTTCTCCACTTTGGCCACGCGCTCCAGGAGATCAGAAAGGTGTGTTTTCGCTTCGTATGCGCCGACTGTGTCCAATGAAATGCTTCTCGTCGCACCAGAAACATCAGCACTATGTCCCCAGGACCCTACTTCGTTTCCAAAGTGTATCGCACGATCAGAAAGACCTGAGCGTCCGCCGTACGCGGCAGACCTCGCCAGGCAGTGATGGTAAATTACGGCGCTGAATTCGTTAGATCGGGCACTGGGCTAGGGGTGGAGGTTACATTGAGCTTATTCGCGTCTCAATAGAAGCCAAGCCCTATATTCGTGATCTTCTTTCCCTGCGCAAAATAGGGGAAGTAGTCCTTGCGAATCGTGGCAGTGAAGTTACCTGTGCCGTTCACGAACGCCGACCATTCGGTGGGGAAGTCGTGGCGAAGGCTGAGGAGTAGCGAGAGGCCGGCATGGTTGGCCTGCTCGAACAGGTCCTTTAGTGCGTTTCTCACCTTGGTGGGCTCCACACCCTGGCGCGCAGTGTATCGGATATGCAGGATAACGTCAGAGATCGTATCATAGTCGAAGGCGTGATAATCCTTCGGCAGATCCAGCTTCCAGGTACTTTCCGCGCCTCCGCCTTCGAACGGCAGGAACCGCTCATCGCGCAGGTTGGTCTCGAACATGCCGCTGTCGTTCTGCCCGGTGCTGGTCACGATGGACTGCACCGCACCAAACAAATAAACAAGACGACTCACAAGCTCATTGATTGTTTCGATGTACCGCGAACACTACTCGCTCCAAGCCACCGCAATCCACAGGTCGGCCATTGCCTGGTTGCCAAAGAATAGCTTCAACTCTCCATCAGGCGTAGCGGGTAGTCCGGCGGTAAGCGAGCCGCGCAGCAGGTTACCAAACGCCGCGTCCTTGGTAAGAGTGCCTTTCTTCGCATTGTCGTTTGTGTCAGCGTTAGTAAAGATATCCACGCTGCCGGGGACAGAATTCTCTGCGCTCCGGGCTAGGACATCCACGCGCTCCACGTTGTTGAGACGGTCCTGGCTCCAGAATGGGTAATGCGCTGCGCGTAGCTGAAGCGATAGCTCGTAGCGCGGGTTGGCGCCTGGCGTTTGGTTCAGGAACTTCGCCCACTCGGTCGGAAACTCGTGGCGGACCGAGAACAGTCGGACTGAGCCGATCGCGCGGGCCTCGGTGATCAATTCCTTGATGCGCGTGACGGCACCGTTGCGCAGCAAGCCTCCGCCCTCGCGCGCGGTGTAGCGGAGGTGCAGGATGACATCGCTGATCGTGTCGTAGTCGAACTGGCGCGGGTCATTCTTGCTGGGATTAGCGGGAAGTTCCAACTGCCATTCGCTGACCACACCTGAGTTCTCGAATGGTAGGTAGCGCTCATCGCGCAGGTTGGTCTCGAACACGCCGCTGTCGTTCTGGGCAGAGCTGGTGACGATGGATTGCAGGCTGCCGAAGTTGTCGCTGAAGCGATCGTCCTCGGTATCGATGCGAGCATACTGGTCAGCAATGACTGGCGTCTTGCGGATGCTGCTCTTGAGGAGGGTCAGTGTGCAATTGACGCTGGTGTAGGGGCCGGTCACGCAGGGGATGCTCACCGCCACTGTCTTGATGCGGCGGAAGTAGTGGCCGGGGCCGTCCATATCGAACAATGATTCCGGCAAGCGCACGGTGCAGCGGCCGGTCATGCGTAGTTGGATCAGCGCCAGCGGGTCCACCTGGAGCAGGCTGACATGCTTCGTCAGTTCGTATTCCCTCTGGTTCAGTTCGTGGTATGCCATCTCCATCCGCTTGACGTCCAGGTAGAGCTTCTCGCCCGCCAGCAGACCTTCCTTGCCGGCCAGATAACCGAACTGGAGATAGCTCAGCTCCGGCTTGCCCAATTCGTGCTGTAGCGCGCGCTCAGCCTTCTTGGCAATGTCGAAGGCGAATTGAAAGCACTGCGAGTAGAGACCCTTCACCTCGCGCTTCATCCAGGCATAGAGCGCCTTGTTGGTCTTCTTGCCCTTCCTTTCAGTGCCTTCTTCGTTCAGGAAGCGCTCGATTTCCTCGGCGTGCTTTATCTGCTGGCGGTGGTTTTTTAAATCTAACTCGGCGATGGCCTCTCGGATCTGGGCGGCACGGAGCTGTTTGAAGATCTGGGTGATCTCGCCAGCAGCGAGGTTGCCCTGGAAGGCCCAGTCCTGTTCGCGACGGGCGTAACTTCCCATTCGCGCCGCCTTATTAGCTTCATAGGAATTGCGACTCGCCATGGTGCTTGACCCGTCTGCGGCTAAAGACAACTGAGTGGACAGAGCGCGGCCACCGAACTGAATAACGGCGCCGACACCCATTGGTTGTGCCTGTGCGCCCATTTCAGGAATAAGACTCAAGGACTTCGCAATCATGTTGTAAGAGGCTCCTTCTTCTTGCAGCTCCTGCGCCGTCTTCAGCCGAAGGAACTCTTCTCGCTCATGGCTGCTGATAATCTTGCCGCCAGATTCGCCGAGATCCTGCGCGATATCGACCTCTATCTCGCGCAGCCCTACCTCTGGCTCCTGCATGGCGAACTTCATCTTGCCCAGACTGTCCTTGTCCAGTTCGTTCAACTCAGGGATGGCCTTCTCGATCTCGTCCTGTTTCTTGCCTAATTGCCGCTCGTAATAGGTGTAGCGCTGCACGGCCAGAGCCAAAGTCTGTAATAAACCCTCCCTCGACTTGATCGCCTCCTGAAGCTGCCCGTATTTCATGTGCTCGACCATCTCCATGACGACGCGCTCATGCTTGGCGCGCAGAATGGCCATTGCCTCGCCGTCTTCTTTCTCCATAGCCGAGAGCAGGTTGTTGCCCAGGGATTTCACCTCCTGGACAATCTCCGCGGCCTTTTGGACCAGCAGTTGGAAACGCACCAGCGGCAGCGGTTGGTTGAGGCCGTTGATGATGGCGCCTATGTCCAACCCAGCGGCAGCGGCCCGTGCCAGCATAGCGGGATCAATCGGCGGTTCGAAGAGCGCCAACTGGCGAAAGACGCCCTGGATGTTCAGGCTGTTGCGGATCTTGAAGAGGCGGTCGGCGACGGTGTCCCAATAGCTCAGCAGCTTGCCGTTACGCGGCACACAGAAATAGAGCGCCTTGCCCAGGCTGCGCAGCGTCGCCAGCCGGTCGTTGTCGCCCGCGTCATCGGTGGGAAACGGCATGAGATCGAAGGGCAGGTCCGGCTCCATATCGCGCATGACCGTTCCGAACTGCCCGAGGTCTTGCCGCAAGTTGGCGTAAGTCTGGGGCCGGACGGTGCCTTTCTTCGGCACCGGTAATGGACGCGGGCCGAGGATGTTGGCGGCCAGCACGTACAACTGCAGCGCCTCATCGATGGCCTCGCCGGTGTCCTGCCGGAACAGCGAGTCGCCCCACGCAATCAGGTTGTCCAGGTAAGCCATCACCGTCTTGTACATGTAGGCTTGTTGCCGGTAGCGGGCGATGACGTGCGGCCGGAAAGGTGCATCCTTCCAGGCTTCGATGCTGCGGATCGTCTCGTTCCGCAGCGCTTCATCCGCGCCGGTCGCAAGGTTGACCAGGATCTCCTCGATCTTCTTGACGTCGGTGTACTGGAATGGACGTACCTTCCAGAACCGCTCCGGCGTAGGGCCGTCGCTGTCGTCGGTGGGATCGAACAGGTAGTGGAACCAGCGTTGCGCCTCGACAAAGCGCTGGTTCTTGCTCAGGTGGATCGCGATGGTGATCGGCACATGGTAGAACAGCTCCCAGTTGTAGACCGCATAAGCGCCGCTTGATGTGAAATCGAGGTCCTTGACCGGGTGCGGCGACTGTACCAAGACCGGGTTAGGTTTGTAGGCCGCATTGAAAAAATCGGCGTACAACTTTGGCTTGAACTTGCCGTCCGGCAGGGTTACGAACGAACCGTCCGCCTTCTTGAGGTAATCCGTATCCGCCGCTTGCAGACCGGGGGTTCCCTTTTGCAGCAACCGCTGCACTAACTGCTGCACGTAGGGATGCTGGTGCAGGTAAAAGCGATAACTGACCTCGCGCTTCTGGATGATGAAGTGCTTGGTCTCTTTCGTTTCGACGACACGGCCGGGCTGGAAGACGATGTCGGTATCCAGGTAGACGTGAAATGCCAAGGCCTTAGCGGTTATTTGATTCTTCATGTCGTCCCCCTCGTCTAGCGTTCTATGCGCCCGGCAGCGGGCACGGTTGCACCGAAGCCTGAGCGGTTCAGGTTGCTGAAGCTCTGCTCCAGCGCCGAGTTGAAGCCGGCGCTCCCCACAATGTTCAAGCCACCACCGATTGCCTTGAGACCGGATTTGGCGAAGGTGTTCTCATCGCTGAGCACGACGGTTCTTCCGCCGGCCAGATCGCTTCCCGGGTTAACACTCAGGCGTCCATAGCCTGCCGCAGCGTCGACGGCGGTCACGATCTCGATACCAGGCTGCCCGGCCGGACCGATCAGGGAATCATCAAACTTGATCGCCGTACCTGGATTCACCAACCAGTCCCGGTCCGGTATCGGGTTGATCAGTGACCCGGAGTGAATGGAAAGGCGCCAAGGGTCTCCGGGGTCGGGAATGGGCCACCTCCTGGAGGTCTCCGGAATTACAACGATCTTTTTCCACCAATCAGGTTCGCGCCGGCCCGGCTCAGGTTGTGGCGTCCGAGTGACCCAATCCTGCCATTCCTTGATCGTCCGCTCGGTGACGTTGGGTTCGACGAACAAGGTGTGCCGGTTGTCCTGGTAGAACACCGGCTTGATGAGGGAAGCGATCTCGGCCAGACCGCTCTCGATGGCTGCCTTGACGGCGGCCGGGTCCGCAGCATTTCGATAGGCATCCTCGGAAACGCCAAGGGTCGAGAGGTTGTTGTTGCACGGCAGGAGCGAGTAGCCGCTGCCCTGCTGCAGGATGCTCAGGTTTGCCTTCGGAGGCGTCTTGCCCGGCTCGGTGGTGATCTGTGGTGCATCGTAGCTGACCTTGAGCGCGCCGCTGCCGGAATAGCGAGTCACAATCTCCGTGTTGGCGCTGAATGGATTTTTCAGCTTACTCCAACTGAGCTTCAGCTTCAATTCGGGTGCACTGTTGCAACCGGTCAAATAGAAAGTAGAATCGCTCGCGCCGCCCATCATGTTGATAAAAACCCCAAGCTCTGCGTCGTCGGCGGGGTCATATTCTTTGGAGACGTGGATGAATACATCGCTGGGCTTGAAAGTCGCAGGCATGGTTGTTGACAGCCCGGGATCCAAAAAATCCCATCCGGAAAGGGGAGAGAAACCTCCCGACTCGCGTGTGCTCCACTCGCCTTGCAGGTATTCGCTCCAATGTAGTTGCACCTCAACTTTTTTCTCGGCGACCATAGCCTGCATGCTGCTGACCGCTTCGCTTAGTGTCGAGTGAATCAGCTCCTGGTCCGCGGCTTTACCGGTTGGCTGCGGCGGATTCTCAGGCGGTTGATCCATGAACGTCACCCAAAACAGATACAAGCGATCACGCCACACCACCGGCGCCAGGTGGTCGCCCTCGATCTCGGCACTGACGGGCTCCCAGGTCGTCCACATCTGGTGCGCGTAGCGGCGGTAAAAGTACTTGTGCGGCTGGCTGTAGGTGCGGCCAAACACGTGCAGGGTGCGCCGCGCAGGACCGGAATTGTCCTCGATGTGCATCGCCACGATATCCAGCCGTGCCAGTTCATCCAGCTTCTTCAGATAGTTCAGGAAGGCATCCTCGACCAGGTCGCTGGAGACATCGCCCTGCAGCAGCGCGCCTTCGAGTTCGGTGAAGAGATGCGTCTTGTCGTCGCGAAACTCGGGCTCGAGCCAGTTCTCCGGGAACAGGAAAATCTTGCGGTTGGCTTCCCACACGCGATAGCGCTTCATCCACTCCCACTGCTTGGCATTGATGGTGGAGGGGTGAACCATGGGTTCCAGATTGAGCAGACAGCGTTGAATGAACAGTTGCAGTGACGAGATGGCCAGTCGGATGCGTGACGTCTGCACCACCGGCTCCATGCCCGGATCGATGAGGAAGTACTCGTAGAGCTGCTCCATGTGATCGAAGCCGTGATGCTGCATGACATGCGACACCAGTGCATCGCGTTGGCGTTGGCGCAGCTTGTCGAAGATCGGCTGGGCCACGCGTTGCCAGCTCTCCGGCTCGAAGCGCGCCTTAATCGCCTCCTTCAAATCGCGGGCAATTTCGAAGCGCCGGTCGGCTGTCGTCGCGTTATTGGCGATATCAGCCCATCCCAGCAGCGAGGCTGGCGACACACCAAAGCGCTCGATCACCTGCAGCGCTTCCCATAGTCGCCATAACGGCTTTTCGCTCTCGAAGGCAGGAACGGCGGGCACTTTGACCAAGGCTTCTGCGCTTGCCTTGACCGTTGCTTTGTCTCGGCGGGTGAGTTTGGCAATCAGCGGGTAGACCTGCTTTTCCAGCCGGTCCGCTGCGGTCGTCCCGTTGGCCTCGAAGATCCCGATCAGGTCGTCCGTTCCGCCGGCCAAGTCCCGCTTGAGTAGTGCGTAGGCTACCAGGCGTCGAAATCGCGTGAAGCGCTGCTCCGTAGCAGTCTTCTCGGTGGGGGTGTGGCCGACGGTCCCAGTCGGCAGGTCGCTCAGGCTGACGTTGTCGAAGTCTGCGGCATGGGTCAGGAGGTAGCGGATCTCTCGTTCGCTCAAGCCCAAGCTCTGCACAAGTTGTAGGGCCTTGTTCAGCAACACCGCTGCACGCTCCGCCGCGTCGATAGCGGCAGCGGGATAGAGCGTCAGTTGCGACATCGGCCCCTTGGGCAGTGTCTCCCCCCGCACCAGCAGCCTCGCCTCGCCGCCGTTCAGTTTCTTCAGGTCGAGCGAAAAGCAATAGAGCACGCCAGCCTTCAGTTCCAGAAACTCGCCCGGCTGCTCACCGAGCGTGGCATGGTCGGCGGCCGCCGCGCCCTTCAGGAACACAGGCTCAGGCCGATGCGGGAAGCGGAGCTCCGCTTCGGCGTTCTGTTTGTCCAGCTCAACATAAAAGCGATACGCCCCGGTTGCAGGAACCTCCAGGTAACCGTCGAAACGCGCGCTGTTAACAGGGTTAAGCGGGTTGCCGTTCTTGTCCTTGCGGTCCTTCAGTGCCATGTCCACACTTGACACTAACGGGCCTGCGGCCCGCGGCTGCCCCGTACCATCCACCGAATCGAAGAACACGGCACTGACCCCGCGCTCAACCGTGTCAGCCAGGCTTTTCAGCAAGGGCTTTGCGACCACGGCCAACACCCTCTCATCTGTAAGCAAGCTCTCCACAAGCGCCGGATCGGCGCCCGTCTGTGCGGTCATTGTCTGAACGATGAACTGCCTGATTAGCCGCTGTTGCAGGAACGGCAGAAAGGCCTGTGCTATCCGCTTGCGGCGCTCTTGCAGCTCTTCCCGATTCTTTTTCTCGATCTTTTCGTTCTCGCTCTGCTTGAAATCCACCTCCGCCTGGGTGTCGTTCAATCGAATCTCTTTCAACGGTTCCAGCGGAGCAAACAGTTCGGCGAAGTCGGCCTCTTCCAGGAATCCCGCCTCACCGTCAAGTCGCAGCTTCTGCTTCTTAAGCTGGTTGTCGAAGAACTCCCGGGCGATTCCTTGAACACCATCGAGCAATTCCGCGAATGCCGACTTCTGCGGTGCCGTCAGCATGGGGTCGAAACTGGTCTTCATCGCTGTCTTTTCCGGATTGAACAACACTCCCCGGACGGTCAGTTTCTGTTCCTTGTGCGGAACCTCCTTGTAGCTGACCTCGCGAATTCGCTTTTCGGTGGCAAAGGTCGAAGGGCTAAATTTGTCCACCGCATTCACGCCAGGCTTGGTCGCCGTGAACTCGATCGTGGTGTTCACCATTCCCAGAAAGCGTTCGACCACATCAGGCGGCAAGACCAGCCCCAGCTTTTGCCGCAGCACTTCGTCGCTCAACGCGCCAGGATCATCCGGCACGGCGTGCTCGGCGCGGATCGCACGGACACCCTCGGCCAGCATTTTCAGCAAGGCCAGCGTACCTTCGCGATTGGGCCGGTACTTGCCGGTTTCGTCGAAGCGATGGCGGAGCAGATAGTCCAGGTCTTCGATCTTCAGCCCGCTGCCCTTGACCTCTTCGGCCACCTTGACGAACTCCAGGGTCTGGGAGAACGGATGGTCCTGATCGAGGATCGCCAGCGGATTTGGGTCAAGCTGCTTGAACGGGTCGAGCCCGGAGAGCTGCTTGAGCGCGATCAGTTCGCGTACAGATAGCTTGAGCACCTTCGCCAGCAGGCCATAGCGATACAAGAGCGACACGTGCGGCAGCGACAACTCGGCCGTGTCGATGACCTTGCCGGCATCCACGAGGATGCGGCCGATCTCGTCTGCCGTTAGGCCCAACGCGCCCTGCAGGGCGAGCACATGGTCCTTCAGGTTGATGTTCGGGTCGGTCAGGTATTGCCCGAGGGGATGATCGAACACCGGGGCGCTCTTAAGCACGCTGCGGTTGAGGAACAACTGCGCATAGAGCGGCTTCTTGCCGGTCGTGGCGATGTCCGACCAGAGCGTGAGCAGCTTCAGGCGGCTCTGCTTGCCGACCTTCAGCTTTTCATCCAGCGCCTTGAGGTGGGCCAGGTAAATGAGTGCGGTCTTGAGCGGCTGTTTCGCGAGGTTGGGTGCGTCCTTATCGAAAGGAGCCGTGCTTGGAATGAATGTGGTCAGCGCGCGGTCGACCTCCTCGATGCTCCAGCCCAGTGTGCGCCACAGCCGCACGAAGAGGTTGATGCGCAGGAAGACGGTGCCGTCGGCCTTTGTGCCATCGCTGCATTGCAGCGTAGTCAGATCGAAATTGCATCCGGCATCCGGGTCTGCCAGGACGAGCACACGGTTGAACCGGATGGCCCGGATGGCGGTGCGCAGATCACTCACGTTCAGCGGAGGCTTGAACGCTTTCGGCAGATCGGTGAGTCGTTGCTCGAACGCTGCCACCTCATTGACCACCTGCCATCCGGTGATTTCTTCGTTCGGGCGCTTCTTGGCAAGATCGTCGAACCTTTGTTGGTCGGCGTGAGGCAAGGTACTGCGATCCTTGCCAAGCAAGTCCTTGTTCGCTTCATAGAATGCTTTTTCGTCCTTGTAGAGCTTGGCGTCGCGCACGCTGACCCCCAGCTTGTACAGCAGGCTCAGTTTGCTCAGTTCCGGATTGACGAATCCGGTCTGGACGATCTCTGCGATCTCCTTGTAGGTCACGCCGATGCGTCGCGAGAGGGCCTTGGCGGAGTTCAGGTCGATACGCTGGCCAGTCGTCGCATCGGTCGCTTCTGTCGTCGCATCCGCGGCGGACGCGAAACCGTACAATTTGTGCCAGTTAGCGAGCGGATCGGAATCGGTGAATATGGCGACGTCCGCCGGCGACAGCCCGAGCGATTCCATGAAGATGGCTGCGCGGTCGAAAGTCTGTGCCGACGCGAATAGATCATCGCCAGGGCGGAGCACCTCAAGTACCCGGTGCAAAGGTGTCTCGAAATAGTTGCAGAACTGGCGCACGGTCTCGATCCAGAGATCGAACGGCAGAGTGATCGGATAGCGCGCCGCACGCAGCGTGTCGTAGGCTTCGCGGATGACATTTTGCGGCTCGGCGAGCAGCTCCTCGGTGGTGGCATCGCCGGTGTCGTGGGCGGTCTCCCCCTCCAGCTTGCCGTAAGCGACGTAGTACTCGAGGATCTCGTTGACGATGTCGATGTACGGCAGCACGGTATGGGTGTTCTCGCAGGTCAGGGAGATGTGGGGCAAATCGGGGCGGCGTTCGTTCAGGACATCGTATGGCTTCATCGGATTCCCATTCTTGTCCTTGTGCGGGTAATCCTGATTGCCATGTGTCGCCTTCCACCGCGCCAGGAAGTTGCCCCACACGCCCGGTTCGGTATCGACGAATTGCAGCAGATCCACCAGATACGCCGCCGGGCTCAACACCGAGCGACAGTGCTCACACTCGCAGAAGTCCATCGAGCCGAACAGCGATTCCATGGTCGGAAAGTGCTTGATCAGCTCGTTCTTTACGCTCTCGCGCACCTGCACCGACGCCGATAGCCCCGCGACCGGCGGCTCGCTCTCCAGCTTCTTGGCGATGGTGAAGAGGTTGTAGGTGACGCTGCTCACCTGCTTGCCCTTGCGGCGGACCAGCGCGGCCATACCGCTCGGGGCCGGCCTCATGTATATCTCCAGGTACTTCGCGTCGAACAGGGCCATGAACTGCGTTTCCGGATACGCCATCACGTCATACGCGGACGTCATGCCCAGACTCATCAGCACCGGCATCGCCTCGTTGCTGGGGGTGATCTGATACACCCGCTGCAGCACCTTCATCTGCTGCCCGGCGGCGTCGAACTCTGTGTCGCTCATGCCGGCCTGCACCCCCGGATGCGACTTCAGGAACGCAGCCACCGGCGTTTCGCCGAACCGGAATCCTTGCGCAGCCGCGTTCTTCAGCAGCGTGACCGTGGTGTGGTGAGCCGCCGACAGTTTGAACTTCTCATTGGTTTCCATCAGTCGCCCGAGCACCTGGGTGGGATAACTTAGGCGCACCTTGCGTGCCATGTCTTCAGCATAGGCTTCAAGCCGCGCTTCGACCTTCTCGGCGGCGTAAGCGACCGGAATCACCGTCTCCAGCTTCTTGCGGTCGGCATCCGTCAGGTTGTTCCGACGATCCTGCGGGATGCCCGCCTGATCGAGCACCTCGTTCTTCCACGTCGCGGCGCCCTGAAAGTCCTGCCCGACCAACTCCACGGGATCTTTCAGTCCTTTGTTCAGCAGCCGCGTGGTCATCGCCTCGCTGTTGCCGGCCAGGAAGGCGAGTTTTCCTTGCAGTTGCAGCTTGCCGATTTGCGCGTCGTCCAGCCCAGCCCTGCGGGCCTCGTCCCACAGTTGTGCGCCATTGCCGCGATGACGCAGATAGACGGTAGCAAACCTAGCTTGCGCGTCATCGTCCAGACCGGATGCCTTGAGCAGTTCGCCATACGTCGAGCGCGAGCCCGGCGCCGGCATGGTCAGCCTGGTCTTGTGGGCGAAAGCGGTGAATTTCGTTTTGATATCAGCGATGGCAGCATCGGTGACATCGACAATGCCGGCATCGCGCACCTTCTTGAGCGCCATGTCCACAACATCCGGCTCCACCTGGGCCAGCAGCAGCTTGTCCGACGGCAGGCCCGCACGCAGGAGCCCGTAGAGAGCCTCGGAGGACAGCCCTACATTGGGATCGGCCGCCAAGCGCTCGGTAACGGATGCCAGGGCTATCAGCCGTGCGTCCCAACCTGTGGCGCGATTGAGCACGGTGAGGTCCTGCTGTTCAGCGTTCTCCTTCGCATCGGCGAGTTTGGCCATTTGCCCCACCTGCGGTGCGAGGTCGGCCAACAGGCGGCGGTATTCAGCCACGAGCGGCTGCAGCCTGCCGGGCGCCACCAGGTTCAAACTGGAGCGAGCTTCCGGGGTCAACGTGTTCAGGGGTTTGGAGAGCAGGATCTCCTTGCCATCGCCCGTGATGGCGCGCACTTCCAGACTGGCTGCCTGACCATCCGGATCGTAAGCAAAGGCGTAGCGCCCGCCCGCGAGCGTAGTCGCCTCGCCAAGCAGGGTAACCTTGCCGCCGAAGTCACGCCGGTACAGGCGGAGCTTCAGTTTCTCGGCCGGCAGCCCGTGCTCCAGCACGATGGTCCCCTCGATTCTCTGCAGGTTGACGGGCGCGGTGGTCACAGGTACCGTGAGATCAATCGTCTCCAGAGGCTTGGCGTTCCGAACCTCCTCGGAGGAGACGAGCGTCCTGCCATCATCACCGATCGCCGAAACGCTCAGATTGATGGCATCCACGCCCGGCAGCAATTCGTAGCGAATGGTATAACGACCTTCTGCATCGGTGATGTCCTCGCCCAAACGAATAGATCGCCGCTCCGCCTCATGTGCAGCGCGCACCCGCAGGCCCTGCAATGGCAGACCATCTTCCCGCCGAACCGCCCCGTTGACGATGCGAGATCTCGGCGCGGGCTCCTGGTCGAAAGCCCCCAATTCTTTCAGTAGAGTGTTAAGCGCATTGGCGGTAGGTTCGTCCACCTCGCCGTTGCGCCGAAGCCCTCGCTCGCCTTGAAAAATGGATACCGACTTGATCGTGACATCGTTGTATGTCTGCGCGTGACGCTCGTGTTGGAGCTCCTCAGACAAAGCCTGGCGCATACTCTCGTTGTTGACCAAGATGGCGCCCCGGTCCAGGCAGAGTTGAAGTGCGGCCTGCAAATCGGCCACGGCCGGCCCCTGCATGCCTGGTCTGATTGGAAAGGTGATCTTGTTCATAGTTTCTTCCTCCACTTATTGCTTGGACGCTGCACAACCGAGATGATTCAGGTTCTCAACAAACGGTACGATCCGCTCTCCCGCGAAGTCTTCTTCCCGTCGCGCCAGACCTGCCGCTCCACCTTCTCCCGTTCCCAAATCGGATTCGGGCGCACCGGCCCAGTCGGGTGTATAGACTCCGCATCCCACCTCACGGTGAAATGACGAATACGGCCAATCCGCCACCCGTTGCACGTAGCCATGTTTCACCGGGTTGTAGTGGATGTAATCCGCGTGCCGCGCGAAGTCCCGGTCGTCGCGGATCACATGCTCCCAGTAACGCCGCTGCCAGATGCCTCGTTCGCCTTTGGCGATGCGGCTGTTGTTGCGCCGTTCACCCGTTGGAATGCGCCGCGAAAACCCCGCCTTGATAAACATCCAGTTCTTCCCTGGCCCGATGCCATTTGCTATAATTTAATCGATACCGATTCCGGTTGCTTCTACCCAACGAGGGAGTTGCATGAAGATCGCCGATCTCACAGTCGAGGAATTACAAGCATTAGTCAGGCAGGTCGTGCATGAAGAGTTGCAGGACCTGCTCGCCGATCCTGATAAGGATCTGGAACTGACCGATGAAATCCAGGCGCGGCTCCAAGACTCTCTAGGTTCTTCAGAGCGGCTCCTGTTTGACGACGTGAAGAAGCGACTGAACCTCGCGTGAGCTATCAGGTCCAGTTCACCCGCCAAGCATTCGACGACGTTTCCCGACTTGATACCCCAATTGTCAGACGCGTCATTGAGAAGATCCAGTGGCTCTCCGAGCACGTCGATCACATGCAACCCGAGCGGCTGACAGGGCCTTTCGCGCATCTGTTCAAGCTGCGCATCGGGGATTGGCGTGTGCTGTATGAGACCGATCCGGTTCAGCGCCTGATCACGATTCACGCCGTTGGCCATCGCAGTCGGGTATACAAGCTCTAAACGTTTGTCATGCATGGATGGCCCTACCCACATTCGCCAAACGTTTTCTCGTCACTCATTCCGCCGACTCCACCCCAATCGGCCGGCAGCACGCCCAAACGGACGTAGCGGTGGAATGACGAATACGGCCAATCCATCAGCCGCTGCACCAATCCATGTTTCATGGGATTCCAGTGTACATAGTCGACATGTCGGGCGTAGTCGGCCTCGTTACGGATCAGATGCTCCCAGAAGCGCCGCTGCCAGATGCCCCGCTCCCCCTTCGCCACCCGGACCGTCGAGCGCCGCTCGGTGCGTGGCAGCGCCTGCACGAAGCGTATCTTGATCGCCTTCCAGCGATTGGAGAAATCGCTATCTCCCGGCGGCAGAGTCCACACGCAATGCATGTGGTCGGGCAACACCACCCAGGCGTCGATCTGAAACGGCCGCTCCCGCCGTGTCACCCGCACCGCCTCGCGTAACGCACCGATATGCCGCACCAATGTATCCAACCGCCGCTCCAGCAGATTCACCGTAAACAAATACGTCCCCCCCGCCACCCGCAACCTCCGATAATCCGGCATAAACCCCCATACCCATCGTAGGGCGGAAGCCCGGAGGGTGTTCCGCCAAATGGGATGCCGACAGTCCGCCCAATCGGGAAGCCGTCAGGCGATCCGCCAAATGGGATGCCGTCAGGCGATCCGCCAAATGGGAAGCCCGTAGGGTGTTCCGCCAAATATCCGCATCGACGCCGACGCAGCCAACGGCAATCCGTCCAAGGCGGCACCGCGCGAGCCGTCAGAAACATGTCTCGGATCCCATTCGGCGGAATCCATGTCCGATTCCCATACGGCGGAACCCGGCAAGCGGTTCCGCCTTACGCGGGTTACGCGGGTTACGCGGGTTTCCTTCTATTGCCATATCGATGGACCAATTCACTGAGTAATCGCAATTGATGACTGCGATCTAAATGTCGCCCTCGAGGAAGTCCAGCGGGCTGACAAAGGGTCTCAATGCGTCCGAGCTGTTCGCAACCGGGTCTGCGACCCTCAGAATGACGCGAAGGACATTATTTGTGCCGTGACCAACAGTTAAAGCCAATAAGGCCGTCCCCTTAAGGGGGTATCGATACCGGCCGGTAGGCGGTGCTTGAGCGCTTGCTTAAGAAATAGATTTCCGCGCACTCTCACCTACGAGACCAGGATTTTTCTCCGTTAATCTCTTTAGAAGCGGTTTTTGTTTTATAGATTAGGGACCGCAGTTTGTGCCAACGTCCGTCTGCTTTACTTGCTTTCGAATTCTCTCGAAGCCGTCTCGAATTCGAAGTGATCACATTTGTTGTACTACTCGTTAATGAGCCAACAACACGTCTTTGTTGCTATGCATTTATTGCGTCATGATTAGGAAGCATAAGAAACCCCGTCCCCTAAAACTTTCAAACCTTCATTAGTGGTCAAGGACCGTCGCCTATTATTACTTGGAACACATCAACAAACTGGCGACGTACCCTCGCACGTTCTGGACCTCTTGCACTTACAACTTGTAATCAGGAAATATAGGAGACCCCGTCCCATTACCGCTGCGCTAACGGTGTATCCTTTTTTCTATCGAACGAGCTTGGAGCAATAGGAAACCACATCCTTGCCCTGTCTCGGTCAGCCTTATAAAGAGGGGGGTTTTGTCGTAAAAGAACGATGGATGATTCTTTCAACCCAAGGTCCTCCGTCTAGTACACCAATTTCATAATAACCTTCCAAGGCTCTATGCCCACCCCCTATGGTTCCAGGAGCAGCATATGTCACAGATCCCGACTTAGCTAAGCCGCCGGGCCGCAGATACCTAATTTCACTACTCATGATCTCAGAGTCCAGAAGAACTGGAAAATTGTGGCCCAAATCACGTGCCCCAACCTCAGCTGCACGGGTAAGAACTCGCGGAGTATAAATTCTTGTGATCTCGACACCTGACGGGTTTGGTGACAGACGCAATCCTGAAAGCGTTAGCTCCGCATTTCCAAGACTCCTAAGCGGTGTGCCCCATTGCGTGCCTGCAGTGCTTATTTCATGACTGGCACTCCAATATCCTCTAGAAACCATCGCGCCTTCCATCTGAAGCGAGATCCTATCGACTGCTGCTGCCCCTATTCCTTTGACTAGACTAGCTCCACTAGCTAGATCTAAACCCTGCTTAACCCCAGTGTTATGCGCCTCATCGAGACCCCAACGGTCAATTCTTGCTTGGAGTGGATCAAACCCTTCTGGCATAGGCTTTGACACATTTGGTCCGCGCCATATCGCCCACTCTTGTTCAGCAAACACCTGCTTCTCGGATTCACTCATGACCGCATACTTTTGCCTAAGCTCTGTTTCCCAGTCCTCCGGAGGTGGACTTATTCCCTTTCCTTCCTCAAGCTGCGGCTTAATCATTGTTTCCCATAGTTCTTTCGAAGCTTCAGCTGATGACTTATCCTCCTCCTTCTTAGCCTCGTTCATTTCTCGTGACCATTCGGCAAACCCTTCTGGCACTGATTCAGTTGACTGGCTATCAACCTGACATTGATTTAATGAAGGATCTTCATGTGTCAATACCTCGTCTTCGTCCGAGAGCCCTGAGGAGTCTATCAGGCGCACTGGATTAGCACGAACATAGAGATAAAGATTAGGGCCTACAATTAACCCTGCCGGATCTGAACTCGCCCACCTCCCCAGCCAGCACGCATAATACCGCGCCCCATGGTAATACAGCCCGCTCTCCTCATCCCGCTCCTTGCCCGTATAGCGATACCGCTTGGATGTCTCCGTTAGACCGCTGACCGCCTGGTAGGAGGTACTGCCGTAGGGGGTGTACTCCTCGTAGGAGATGATCTGCGCCTGGCCGTCCAGCTCCAAACTAGCGGAGCCGAGGTGGTTGCCAAGCTGGTAGCGAATAACCACCTCAGACGAAGGGTCGGTGCCCTTGGTGCGCGTCTCGACGAGGGCGATGTGCTGCTTGTCGTCCATGATGTGAAGGGCCTCGCGCTCCAGGGTTACGCTCTCCAGGGTTACATTCCCCTCTCCTCCGTGCCGCCGGAAGATCTCAAAGCCGCCGAGGTAGAGGCGCTCTTCTATGAGGCTCGGCGATTTCTTCCAGACCTTGCGGGCGCGCTGGCCGGCACTGTCGTAAACGTAGTAAGCCGTGCCTCCCCCGCCGAGGTCCGCCCTGATCAGCTGGTCTTTGTAATCCCAGTGCATGTTGGGCTCGGGATGCGCGCCGCCCAGGTGGGGCATGCGGGTCATGTTGCCGTGGGCGTCGTAGGTATAGCGCTCGGCGATCAGGTTATTGCCGCTAACCGTGGTGGCACTGAGGCGGTTGCTCACCTTACTTGATTCCAGCAGGCTTGGCTCGTTGTATGGGTAAGTCCGCGTCCAACCGGGATTCGCCGGGTCGGGACCGTGGTGGCGCATCTCCAGGAAGTTGCCGACGGCGTCGTAGACATAGCGCTCGATGTAGGTGCCCATGGCATTGCCGTCATTGGCCGACCAGTCGATGCCGACGCGCGGCGCGTCGTCGTGCGAGTGCGGGATCGGCGATCCCGCCTGCCCCAAATGCTCGCGCCCCGTGGCCTCGATCAGCCGGTAGAGGGCATCGTAGGTGTACTCGGCGTTCGGCTCGACCCTCTTGTTCTTGAAGAAGATGGCCTGCTGGGCGTCGTCCCGGATATGGGTGATGTTCCCCGCCGGGTCGTAGGTGTAAAAGAGATTCTGCACCTGGCAGCCGGACCACCCTTCCGGGGGCGGCTGCGGGCAGTCGCCGGGGTAGCCAGCGGCATCGCGCTTGGTGTGCAGGTTGACCAGGCGGAAGGTGAGCGGATCGTACTCGTAAAAGGTGCTCGCGCCGTTGGCGTAGTCGATGCGCAGGCGCTGGCCCTTGGCGTCGTAGTCGATGTTGGTCACGCCGGCCTTGGAGGCTGCCCCAACGAGCAAATCCGAGGGTTCGTCCGTCTCTTCAAGCCAGACGCTCACCCGCTCCAACAGGTTGGCCTCGTTGTATCCAGGCTGGATCACATTGAGCTTGACGCCCGGACGGTCGCTGTGCGGCGCGATCAATTGGATCGGACGGTTGAGGGCGTCGTAGGTCGTGCGGCTGGAAAAGGTCTCGTCCTCCAATAACGGAGCGAGGGCCGTTTCCAGGGTGTTGGGATCTAGCTTGTTGCCGGAATCGGCCGGGAGCGCCGCGTCGACCGCGCTCCAGTCCAGCGCCCGCTTGTATTCCTTAGACAGGCGACGCGTCGCGCGCAGGGGATTGCCTTTGAAGTCGTGGGCCTCGGTCGTCGCCGCGCCGGCCTGGTCCAGGTGGAGATAGAGCTTGCCGCGCAGGTTGCGCGCCTCGTCCTCCGGGTGCTGCTCGCCGTAGACGAGGCGCTCGGCTAGGAGCTCTAGGTCCGGATGGTCGCGGTCGGCCCCGGTGACGAAGGAGCGAACGGGACGGCGCAGCGGATCGTAGGCCATGCGGAAAATGTGGCCCCGGCTGTCCCAAGCGCGGATCGGCTTGCCGGTCGCGTCGTTAAGCATCCAGCGCTCCCCCGCTTCCATGCTCCCCTGGTGGATGCGGTTACCGAGCATGTCGTAGTCGTAGCGCATGACGACGCGCCCGCGCTCGTCGACGATCTCGTTGCCCTGCGGATCGATCCCCTTCTTAATCGCGTCGCGCACCTCCCGCTGGTTGCCCTCGATGTCCAGTTCAACCCGCGTGGCAAATTTGTCTTCGCTGCCGTCGAGCGGATGGTTGGGGCAGGACACGCGATTGCGCGTGAGCGTCAAGAAGGGCCGGCCCAGCGCGTCGAAGTGCGCGGTCGTGGGGGTGTCGGCGTGGGCGGCGGCCTTCTCGGCGGCGCGCGTCTCGTTCGCGCGATCGGTTGAATCCGGATACCGCGCCGCGAAAGCGACCGCATTGGCCGGGTCGGTCCGCAACGCATGCCAAGTCGGCAGGTAGTCGGCATCGGGCAGCCGCCGGAAAAAGTCGCCAACGTCAGCGTCAACTTTCGGGTCGCGGATCTGGAGGTTGCGCGCGGTGACGGTGTCGTTGACGCCCCAGGTCTCCTGTCGCCACGGGTCGAAGACCACCTTCTCCCAGGTGTGGTTGGGATGCAGGGTGGCGACGACGCGGTCGATCGGATCGTAAAAGAGAATCGGGCTGACGCCGATCTTGACGTCGAACTCGAAGCGATGCGTATCGGTGAAGAACGGTTCGTATTGTCGGACGGGCTTGCCCTTGTTATTGAAGACCGTCCAGCCGCTCCCCACCCAGCGCGGGCTCGCGTCTGTCGTCGTCATCTCCGGCTGGCCGTCCGGGCCAACGACGATCTTGCCGTTCGTCCACTCGGGCACCGGCCCCGGCTCCGCCTGGATTTTCTTCTGTATCTCGCGGCCGAAGCCGTCGGAGTAGGAGAAGCTCGCCTGAATCTTGAGCCCCTGCGATGGCAAAGGATCGCTCGCATGCGTTTCGCGCGTAATCGTGGCCGCGCAGGCTGGTTGCCACTTCGTCGGCTCGTTG
This sequence comes from Candidatus Methylomirabilis sp., assembly GCA_002634395.1. GTDB lineage: Bacteria > Methylomirabilota > Methylomirabilia > Methylomirabilales > Methylomirabilaceae > Methylomirabilis > Methylomirabilis tolerans. The sequence continues at coordinate 9,127 of NSJM01000032.1, read as the reverse complement.
GGATTGGCCTGCCGTGTTCGCCGGAAGCGGTCGAGGTCATAGACGATGCGCGTGGTGGCGTCGTTCAGCAGAGCCGCCGCGGTGACGTGCGGGTCGGCAGCGTCAAAGAAACCGTCGAGCTGCGCTTGGGTGAGGTCGGCGGCGAAGCCAGTCAGTGTGTCGCCTTCCACAGGTGCGGGTAGCGGCTTCCCCATGACGGCGGTGCCCACCACCATGCCGAGCGTGTCGAAGACGACTGCGGTCTGGTTGCGGTTGGGGTCGCTGGCAAGGCCTGGCTGCAGCACCCGGTAGTCGTTGGCTTCCACCGAGACGCGGTTGCCTAGGGCGTCGCGCGTCTCCTCCATCAGCAGGTCGTAGGCGTCGAAGTTAACGAAAGCGTCCTGACCGAAGGGATCGCGGTAGCGTCGCGGCAAAAAGAAATGCTGCCGCGCCTGTGCCAGTTCAGTGGTTGCAGCATCGAGCGGGTTGGTGGTGAAGAACGACTGTCCCGAAGGGATCCACCAGTGATCGTCGGCATCGCGGGCGGGGAAGCGTCCGTCGGCCTTGAGCGCCTGGCTTTGCAGGTAGCCGCCCCGGTTGCCGGCCTGGCCGCCGAGAATGGCCGCCCGCGCCGGTTCCGGCAGCAGGGGCTCATCCGCTTGCCCTTGGCGCGGACGCCGAAAAACCTGGGCGAGCAAGCCAGGAGTGAAGGCGAGCTTATAGCTCTCGCCGGGCAAGCTCAGCGGCTGCACCTCACCTAACGGCAACAGGCCGCTCAGATCGTCGCGTCGGTAGAGCGTACGCAGCCACTCGATAGGGCGGCGGCAAGGGTGGCCGGTGGGCGCGGCCTCATAGGCAACTTGGTCCGTGAACTTGTGGCGCAAGCGTCCGGGAGCGGCAGGGTCGGGCTCGACCAGATCCGACGCCTGGAACCGGCCGGCCGGGCCGGTCGCCGCGTAGCCGGTCAACTCGAAGGTGAGCGTCTCGCAAGGCAGCGGGTTGCAGTGCCTGTCGGCCGACTCGATAGGGTTGCCGACAAGGTTTTCGGTGTAGGTGAGCAGCGCGGTGGTTTGCTTTGCTTGGTCAGTGGCAGTGAGCCCGGCAAGGCCGGGGTTAGGAACCTGCTGCACCTGCCCCCGTGCATTGACGACGCGGATGGTTTTGCGGCGTCCGTAGCCGATGGCGGCCTGCTTGAGCACGTTGCCGTAGTCATCGACCTCCAGCGTCAGCGCATGCTGAATGCGCGGATCCGCCGGGTTGCGCTCGTAGTGGTAACTCAGTGCCTCGTCCGCGTGGGTGAAGAACACCGCATGTCGGTTGGTGCCTCGGGGCTGCAGGGTTCGGATGGAGAAGTTCTGCTCCGTGACGGTATAGGGCGTGCCGGCACGCTGGATCTCTTCGGGCGTGGCGCCGGGGTGGTTGGCGTCGTCGGCATAGACCTCCTGGCGCAGCATGGAGCCCTTCAGGGCTCGGCAGGCCTCGCGCTCCTCTGCCAATGTCAGGCCGGCGGGAAAGACCGTGTCGTCGAGCAGCAGGTCTCTCGCCTGCGCATCCGTCAGGCCCGGCTCGCGGAAGTACTCGCCCTGGTCGGTGGCGTTCAGCAGGCCGGCGAAGTAGTCGGAGACGTGATCGCGGCCGAGGTAGACACCGGTGTGGAACCAGGTCTTGGTATGGACCGGCGGAACGTGCGATTCAGCATCGATGTTATCTGCCGGCACTTTGCCGTCGGCCAGGGCCGCGAATTGTTCTGTATCCCACTGCTCCACCATGCCGAAGCCGCGGAACTCGCGCTCCTCGCCGTCGAAATAGCCATGGTGGTAGGCATAGCGGGTGACGAAGCGGTTTCGGCTGATGTGGTCGTAGGTCTCGACACGCTCCACCACGTGAACCGGAAAAGGCAACCGCGTGATCCATGGTTTGCCGTCGCGCTTGTCCTGCAGGTAGAACTTGGTCGACGGCGCATACTGCACCTTGGTTTCGGCGCCGATATTGTTCTTCACTCCGACGAGCAAGTGCGGCTTTTGCTGACCCATCAGGTTGACGTATCGCATCGGCCGTCGCGCATCGCCCGGCAGGGGCGAGGACCAGACCAGGCAGGCGGTGCCGTTGCCGAGCAGGTCGGTAGGCACGATGCCCACCAGGTCGTCAATGCGCGGGAACACCTTCAGCAGGTGCGGCTGGCTCCAGCCGTTGCCACTCTGATTGAAGTAGATTCGCACGCCATTGCGATGCAGATAAATGATGTCGGTCGTACCGCTGCCGTCTATATCCGCCAGGCGGACACGTTTGTGGTTGAATTGGTCCGGGTTGTCGAAGCAAGGGGCGTTGTCCATCGTGACCTTGGCACCGAAACGGCCGTAGCCAAGATTCGGCCAGTAGCAGACCTCGCCGTTGCGGATGCGGACGAGGTCGGTGAGGCCGTCGCCGCTCATATCGGCGAGATAAATCGACTGGGTGCTGTCGGCGAAGACCAGTCGCGGGCCTTTCTCTTCATCCAGGGCTTGGGCGACTCGGTGGGCCGACCCGAAGCCCTCCTCGGCCAGTGAAGGGTGCCAGACGAAAGCATTGTCCTCGCTGATCAGCACATCGGCGTGGCCATCGCCATCCAGGTCCACGAACTTCAGGTTGGGATCTCGGGTGTCGCGATTGAGACGAGACGTGAAGGGACGGAAGGGCTGCCACCCTTCAGCGTCGTCGTGTTCGTACAAGCCGGGGGTGGGCCCCTCCATGACAACTACGTCGGGTTGACCATCGCCGGCAAGATCCATGAACTGCGCCCCGCCGGCCAGGGCGAGGTTGGGTTTGACGGCTACGAGTTCGGCTGGAGCCAACCGGGCCTTGACGGACTCTGAACCGTTGTCGCGAACAGGAAGCGGGCCGAGGTTGCGCTTGTAGAACCAGGCGCCTGCCTGCTCGGTGAGGATGCCTGGGATGCCTTCGCCGTGCAGGTCGGTCCACTGATAGGCTGCGCCGTCCAGACCGATGGGGAGGTTCTCGATGCTTTCGGCATCCACATCCTGTACCGTGTCCTGCACGAGAGGCTGGGTGTATTCGAACTCGACGGGCGGCAGGCTGCGTTTCAGGTAGCGGTTGCCGTCGCGCTTATAGCCGCATTGGCTGACGGAAAGAAGGAACGAGTAAATAGGATTGCGCGCATCCTTGGGGTTTTCCTCGTAGGAATACGTGAAGTCGGTGGAACGGACTAGGCAGTTCGCGCCGACATCCTGTTCATTGGGAAAATGATGGAACATCAAGACCCGTTGGCACAAACGATACGTGCGGATTTCGAAACCAGCCCGATATGTCGAAAAGGGATCGACTCGCGCTTTCCACTTTGCAGTGACTGGCGGTGAGTATACGGGCCTGGCGAAGACACGACCGTCGCCGTCTGGTGCATCCTCGGCATAATGGCCATCGTCGTAGTCGAACACCACTTCGAAAAACCAGTTGGGTGTTCCGCCTGACAGTCCAGGGCTAGGAGGATCCGGCCAAGGTTTGCCTGGTTCTAATTTAGGCAGGTAGGGTTTGCGATTGCCGTAGTAGATTCTTTTGAGGTAGCGATTGGCTTTGCGTGTGTCATCCGTACGGTTACGCTCATGCGCTGGTGCCACAAATTGGCCCTGCTGGTCCTCGAAAATCCGCTGCGAATCCTCGCTTTTGTACTCGTACACGATCGCGTTGCCCTTGTCATCGTAGCTCTCGCAGATAAGCCAACTGAAAACGTGGCTGGGATCGGCGATGCGGCTTTTAGAGGTCTTACCGTACCAAGTTGTGATGTTGTCTTTCGAGATCGAGCGCCAGAAGCTGTCGGCCTGGTCGGCTTGATTGGTCCAACGTTCGATGCGGGCGAAGAGTCCCTCGATGCGTGGACGGTAACGCTGGATGCGGTAGGTTTTGCCTCCCACCGTGCGCGGCGGTATTTGCTCCCGTTCCCACTTCCCACCGCCCTTATCGATCAGAACGGGAACCAGGTCTTCAGCGCCGGATAGAATGAAAACGTCTGATTCGTCGGCGTCTTGGTACCGGGGTAAGCCTTTGTCCGTCTTGCGGGTGATGGATGGCAGGGAGAGGCTCCAACCGAAGCCGAAGGGGCCGTTGCCGGCGCCGGAATCGTAGGAGAGCGAGAGCTGGGGACCGAAGCCGGAGCGGCCAGGGCTGGCGGCGATCGGTACCGACATAGAGCCAGTACCGGTGACGGGGTTAGCGGCGAACTTCTCACCCATGCCCCGGATGGCGCCGCCGCCCTTAGGCAGGGAGATAGAAGGCGCAGTCGGCTTCTGCTCGCCGTCAGATCGACTCGTTGCCTTATCCGGTGAAGCCATGGTTAGTCACCTTATCTTTTATCCAGAGTTGGCTTCCGATCTCACGGTCCGGCAAATGAAGTGGAGGCTACCCTCGCACTGGGGGGATGTCAAGCCCAAAAGTGATCTCCAAAAAATAGAGGGCTCTCCTGGGTTCCGTGTGGGTAACAATCGAGTCCTCCACAGTGAAAGGAGATCGCCGTGTTAAAGTGGTCGACGTGGCGGTGCTGGAGGCTCCGGCAGCTCGCCCGTTGCGTTAGACCGAACGTAATCCCCCACGGGAGATACCGTCAATACGCGTTTTGGCGTACATGGTCTCACGCTAACCAGCGGGCAGGGGGGATGAACCGACTCACCCAGCAGCAGCTCAGGGTCGTTCCCGAATGCCTCAGAGCACGTGACACTCTTCGCGGTATTGACCCGTTTGTTACCCCTTTGACTCGCTCTGAGCTTCTGCTTATGTGGTCCCGTGCAATGTGAGAATTCGAGACGAAGGCTTAGCGAGATGCCTTCAGAAGGGCGGCGAAGGCTGCGGGTGTTAGGATGGGAATTCTTTCATACGATGTGAGCGTCAGCAAATCCTGGTCGCCACTGACGATATAGTCGACCTCGCCTTCTTTGGCGCAGGCCAGGATGTGATCATCCTCATGGTCGCGGACGGTGCGGGGGATCGCCAGGTGTTCCGACACAATGGTGGCGCGATACGTGAAAAGCCGGATCAGGTCGGTGATGTCCTGGCGTGTGATGGTATAGACCCGAGCGATCTTAGGAACGCTGAGGACCCGCTCAACCTCCGGCAGAAGTCGGGGCGAGATGACCAGATCCCACTCCCGTGTTCGCCATGCCTGAAGGAGCTGGAACGGAATGCCTTTTCCGGTGATGATGGCACTGACGATGACATTGGTGTCGAGTACTGCCTTAAGCACGCCTTCGGCTCTTGGTCCCGGCCTTAGCCCGTACCTCGGCGATCGCCTCCGTAACGTCTTTCTGGACTTGGTCGGTGTCTCTGGCCTTGTTTTTGGCCCAGATCCTGTCCAGTACATCAAAAGGCCGATCCCAGGCTTTCGTCATCCGGTCATACAACTCCACGTCGATGACGGCGACTATCGGTTTGCCCTGTTTCTCGACAATGATTATGTTCTTTCCGTAGTGGACCTGACCCAGAACCTCAGCGAAACGATCCCGAGCCTGCTTGGCCGACATTCTTCTGATCATATGACACCTCCTGTGTACGAGCACAAGGCTATGCCAAAAGAGACACTCTGTCAAAAAGTTGGCAGGTGTATCTTTAGGTATGGGTTCGCTCGCACCTGTGAGGGCGGATTCATCTTGAAGTTTCGCCGAGGCGGGCATAAGATACGGTTCCGAAGGGGCAGGGGACGGATGTCGCGGTCGCACCACGGCATACGTAACCCCCCCCTTTACGAAAGGGGGAGGTGAGGAAACTGTTAAGCACCCCCATTTTTGTCGAAAGGGGGAGGCAAGAAGGCATGTCAGCAACACCCCCCCTTTATTGAAAGGGGGGCGAGGGGGGTTTGTCCGAAGTTGACAGCTAATTGCTTTTCCTGCCAAAGGGATTAAGTGAATGCAGTCACGACGAGTTGCGGTGATTACCGGCGGCACCAAAGGGATCGGCAAGGCGATTGCCTGCCGCCTTGCCCAGGATGGGTGCGATGTCGTCCTGAACTATCACGCCGACGACGAGACGGCCCAATCGGCCCTCCGGGACTTCGATGGCCTGCCTGTGAAGGCCGTAGCCGTGAAGGCGGATGTCTCCGTCTCCGCCGGCGCGTCCCATCTCATCGAGACGGCGGTCAGCCAGCTTGGCTCCCTTGACGTCCTGGTCAACAACGTTGGTCCGTTTCTTACGCGGGCGTTGTACGACACCACCGACGACGAGTGGCAACGAACCCTGGACAGTAACCTGGGTAGCGTCTTTTATTGCAGCAGGGCGGCCCTGCGGGTCATGCGAGAGCAGCGAGTCGGCAGCATCATCAATATCGGGGCACTCAATGTCGAACACTCGCCGATCGGCGTCTTTGAGGCCCCGGCCTACTACATCGCCAAGTCCGGCGTGATCATGCTGACCAGATCGCTCGCCAGGTCCGAAGCGCCGTGGGGCATCAGGGTCAACGCCGTGAACCCCGGTTTCATCGAGACCGAGACCTATGGCGGGTATCGGGCTCAGGACAAAGCGGCCTGGGCCCGGATGATCCCTCTCGGTCGATTGGGCACGCCCGACGATGTCGCCGAGGCGGTAAGTTACCTGGTATCCGAGAAGGCGCGATATGTGACAGGAGCGGTCCTCCACGTCCACGGCGGCCTCTGGGTGTGAGACGCGTCTATCGCGTCGTTGCGTCTGTCGCGTCCATCGCGTCGTTCGCAATAGACGCCGCACCCAACAGACCCAATAGACCCATATGAAGATTCTCTTCATTACCGGTAAGCTGGCAGAGCGCGCCCTGAAAGAGACGCTGGCAGGCATGCAGGCCGACTTCGACCACGAAGTGGCCGTCCTCAGGATCAGCGTGGCCGCCCTGATGACCCAGCCCTTCATCCTCCATGCGCTCCGCTCGCCATCCTGTGATCTGCTGATGATCCCCGGACTCTGCCGTGTGGAACCTGGCGACTTGGAGCAGGCGCTGGGCGTGAAGGTCGAAAAGGGGCCGAAGGATCTGCGTGATATCCCCTACTACTTCGGTGTCGAGAAAAAACGGGAGAGGTATGGCGAGCACGATCTGACCATCCTGGCCGAGATCAACGATGCCCCCACCCTGCCGATCGGGGAGATCCTCCATAAGGCCCGCTACTACGCAGCCTGCGGCGCAGATATCATCGATGTCGGCTGCACTCCCGGGCGACCAGCCGACAACGTCGGTGAGATTGTCTCGGCACTCCGGTCTGAAGGGTTCCGCGTCAGCATCGACACCTTCGATCCGCAGGAGATTCTTGCCGCCGACAAGGCCGGCGCTGAATTGCTCCTGAGCGTGAACGCTCTGAACCTGCATCTGGCCACGGATCTGGCCTGTACCCCGGTGATCATCCCTGATTTCGGTAAGGGGCTGGATTCCCTGACAGCGAACATCGAAGCCGTAGAGCGGCTGGGCGTAAAACGATATCTCATCGACCCGATCCTCGCGCCGATCGGCTTTGGTTTCGCCGAATCGCTCGCCCGCTACACCGAGACGAGACGCCGATTCCCGCAGGCTGAGATCCTCATGGGGGTGGGAAACGTCACCGAACTCACCGATGCCGACAGCACGGGGATCAATGCGCTGCTCACAGGGGTGATGTCGGAGCTGCAGATCCGATATGTGCTCACCACCGAGGTGGCCTCGTGGGCTAGAGGCTCCGTCCGCGAGTTGGACCTGGCTCGGCGGCTGATGTATTACGCCCGGCAGCGGGGGGTGCTGCCGAAAGACATCGACGACGGCCTGCTCACGATCAAGGACCGGAAGGTCGATTGTCCTTCTGAGGCGGAACTGCGTCAGATGCAACGGATGGTGACAGATCCGAACTTCCGAATCTTTGCCGACCGAACGGCCATCTATGTGTTCAATCGCGATCTCTTCATCAAGGAGACCGACATCCGCCGGATCTTCGATCAGCTCAAGCCGTACCTGGGCCAGGAACCGGTCGGCCATGCCTTTTACCTGGGTCGTGAGTTAACGAAGGCGCGGCTTGCGATGCGCCTTGGGAAAAAATATATCCAGGAAGAAGATCTCAAGTGGGGGTATCTTGAGCACGGCCTCCCCTCGCGTCAATAGCGTGCGGCGTTTATAGCCTCTATAGCGTGAATGCAACAGACGCAATGGACGCAACTGATGATTATTGAGACCATCGTCACAACACTGAATGAGACGGGAGAGGCGAACTTTGCGCCAATGGGGGTCACTATCGGGGACGGGGAGATCCTCATCCGCCCCTACAAAGATTCGGCCACCTATCGCAATCTTGTCGCCACCGGGACCGCTGTCGTGAATCTAACCGACAACTGCCGGCTGTTCGCTGAAAGCGCCATCACTAGTCCTCAGTTTCCGACATTTCCGGCTGAGCTGGTTCCCGGCCTTGTTCTGACCGACGCCTGCTCGTATTATGAGTGTTCGGTCATGCATGCCGACACGGCTTCAGAGCGCGCGACCTTCCGCTGCAAGATCCTCAAGAAAGGGATCCTGCGCGAATTCATCGGGTTCAACCGGGCGAAGAACGCAATCATTGAGGCGGCGATCCTGGCCACTCGGGTCCGGTTCCTGGGTGTGGAAACGATTCTTCAGGAGTATCGCCGCCTTGCTGAGATTGTACAGAAGACCGGCGGGGAACAGGAGGCCCAGGCGATGCAATACCTTCACAATTATGTCGAGCGGCAATAGTGACGAAGGTAACGGTCAAGGCCCATGCCAGGCTTCACTTCGGATTCATTGACCCCGACGGCTCATCGGGTCGACAGTTTGGGAGTATCGGGCTGGCAATCGACGAACCCTCGCTCATGCTCGAGGCGATGCCGGCAAATCGCCTCTCGGTCGCAGGGACAGAGAGAGACCGAGTCCTTGTGCTCGCACGCCAATTCCTCAGTCACTACAATATTCGCCAAAGGGTACATATCTCCGTCAAGACAACGATCCCTGCCCATACCGGCTTGGGCTCAGGAACGCAACTGGCCTTAAGCGTCGCTGCTGCACTGGCTCGCCTGTTCTCTATCGACGCTGATGTTCGGGAGTTGGCAGGCGTAATGGGCAGAGGACGTCGGTCAGGGATCGGGATCGCCGCCTTCGAGCGGGGCGGCTTTATCGTAGACGCCGGACGGAGGATCAGCACCGACAAAACAGTGGAGGGTGGAGGGTGGAGGG